>NZ_CAWOJA010000044.1:0-461500 GCF_963881615.1 Rahnella sp. CJA17(1/100)
GGGGCAGTAAGATTGATAATACCGAGAGCTTGTGAAAGTTCCATTTAAAAAGGGTCCATGATGAGCATGAACCCTTTTTACACGAGCCACAGGATCGGTCAACTGATCCTTAAACGATCGGCATTACCCGAGGTGCCTGTTTTAGAAACAAAACGCTTGTGCTCAGGATTTACGGCGGCCCAACCACAGCGCAACTGCCGCCATGACTGCCGTAGCAAACCACACCGGCCACCAGCCAGCCCGGGCATAAGGTGTCATACCCGTTGTCGGTGTGACCTTCACGTTCAGCACCTGACGGGTAAACTGCGGAATTTCGTGGGTCACATCGCCCTGAGCATCAACGACGGCGGTAATGCCATTATTGGTGCTGCGCAGCAACGGACGCCCCAGTTCCAGCGAACGCATTCGCGCCATCTGGAAGTGTTGCCATGGGCCAATCGAATGACCAAACCAGGCATCGTTTGAAATTGTCAGCAGGAAATTAGTATCCGGTTGCAGATTGTCGCGCACCTGTTCGCCGAAGACGACTTCGTAACAAATCGCCGTGGTCAGATTCAGACCACTGACAAACAACGGTTTCTGCACGTAATCACCACTGGTCAGCCCGGACATCGGCAAATCGAAGAAAGGTGCCAGCGGGCGAAGAATGGCTTCCAGCGGCACGAACTCACCAAAAGGCACCAGATGATGTTTGTTGAAGCGGTTTTCGTCAGGATAGTGATAGGGCTTTTCACCGCCGAGCACGATGGCGCTGTTATACACTTTCATGCCTTCTTCATTGCGACGGGCATCGATAATGCCGGTGATTAACTGGGTGCCGTGTGAGCGGTAGATATTATCCACCATGCTCAGGAAGCCCTGCTGATCGGATTCAATGTCTGAAATTGCTGATTCCGGCCAGATGATCATGCTGGATTTGCCCACGTACGGGCGGCTGAGATCCAGATAGGTCTGCAATGCACTTTCCAGCGCCTTTGGATCCCACTTCATCGACTGCGGAATATTGCCCTGAACCAGTGCCACATCGACCGTTTTATCGGTCTGTTCCTGATACCAGTGGATATAACGCAGAGGCCACGGCAGCAACAGCATAGCAACAGCGATAATTCCCGGTGTGACGCGACGCTGATGTACTGCGTACACAATCAGTCCGCTCAGCGAGGTGAGTAAAATCGTGATGCCGTCGACGCCGGTAATCGGCGCGAGGCCTTTCAGCGGACCGTCGATCTGGCTGTAGCCGAACTGCAACCACGGGAAACCGGTCAGCACCCAGCCGCGCAGGAATTCAGTAATTTGCCACAAGGCGGGCGCGCCAAGTGCCAGTTTCCACCAGGTGGTTTTCGGCCACAGTTTGCTGAACAAGCCGGCAAACAACATCGTGTACAGCGATAAATACGCTGCCAGCAAGACCACCAGGAAAAGGTTGATCGCTTCCGGCATGCCGCCAAACGTGGCGATGCTGACATACACCCAGTTTACGCCGCTGCCAAAAAGACCCATTCCCCAGAAAAAGCCGATGAGCGCGGCCTGAGCCGGACGACGATCGAGCGTTAATGCCAGCAGACCGCACAGCGAAATGATCGCCGCAGGCCAGAAGTCATAAGGGGAAAATGACAGCGTGCCACAGGCACCGAAAAAGAGCGCCAGCAGGGCGCGAACCCGCTGGCGTTGATATAAAGAGGCAATTGCCATGAAGTAATTATTCTTCCAGTATCGGTTGCGGCGCGTCGTCCGGTATTTTTACATGAACCTGAATGATACGACGGCTGTCAGCCATCGCAACCTTGAACAGGTAACCGTCAATTTCAATGCTTTCACCACGCGCCGGTAAATGGCCGAATGACTGCATGACCAGACCACCAATCGTATCGACTTCGTCGTCACTGTAATGGGTCCGGAACACTTCATTAAAATCTTCGATCGGTGCCAGTGCGCGGACGGTGTAGGTATGGCGGCTGAGCTGGCGGATATCCAGATCTTCTGCTTCATCGTACTCATCATCGATTTCGCCGACGATCAGTTCGAGAATATCTTCGATGGTTACCAGACCTGAAACGCCGCCGAATTCATCAACGACAATCGCCATGTGGTAACGCTGTGAGCGGAATTCCTTCAGCATGCGGTCTACGCGTTTGCTTTCAGGGACAACGACCGCGGTTCTCAGCACTTTATCTATGCTGAATGGCTCAGACTCTGTGCGCATAAACGGCAGCAGGTCTTTGGCCATCAGGATGCCTTCAATGTGATCCTTATCTTCGCTGATCACCGGGAAGCGTGAGTGTGCAGATTCGATAATGACATCGAGGCACTCTTCCAGCGGCTGGTTGCGTTTTAGCGTGATCATTTGTGAACGTGGGATCATGATGTCCCGGACGCGCTGCTCGGCGATATCCATCACGCCTTCCAGCATGTCACGGGTATCGGGGTCGATCAGATCGTTTTGTTCTGAATCACGGATCAGCTCAACCAAATCGCCACGGTTTTTAGGTTCACCGTGAAAAAGCTGGCTAAGGATAAGGGAAAAGAAGCCCTTCTTGGGACTGGGGCTGTCACTATTTTGTGAATGGTCATCGCTCATGGCGTTTGGTTTTTTTTACTCGTAGTTAGTGAAAATTATGCGAAACGCCTGCGGATGAACACGTTATCAGGCAGGCATTACGCGAGTTTACTGTGAAGCTTAGTTATCTTCTTTCTCTGAAATATACGGATCCGGATACCCCAGACCCTGCATGATTTCAGTTTCAATCGATTCCATTTCTTCGGCTTCTTCGTCAACGATATGGTCATAGCCCAGCAAATGCAAACTGCCGTGAATGACCATATGCGCCCAGTGAGCCAGAAGTTCTTTGTCCTGCTCTTTTGCTTCTTTCTCCACAACCTGGCGACAAATAATCAGGTCGCCAAGAAGCGGCATCTCCATACCAGGAGGTGCTTCGAACGGAAAGGATAACACGTTGGTCGGTTTATCCATCCCACGATAAGTCATATTAAGTTCATGGCTTTCAGGGATATCGACCAGACGGATTGTGACTTCTGATTCTTCCTGAAACTGAGGAAGAACCGCTTCAAGCCAGGTCTGAAAATCATTTTCTGACGGTAAACCTGCTGCATCTTCGCAGGCAATTTGTAAATCGAGGATTACCGTGTTCATTGACTGGCCTGTTGTGTTGAGCTGTTCTGATGTTCATGTTTACGCTCTGCGGCAATCGCATCGCGGCGTTTTTGATCTTCTTCTTCCCAGGCTTCGTACGCGACAACAATGCGCGCAACGACCGGGTGACGTACCACGTCTTCACTGTGGAAGAAGTTAAAGCTGAGTTCTTCGACTGACGACAGCACTTCAATCGCATGACGCAGTCCTGATTTCTGATGACGCGGCAAGTCGATTTGCGTCACGTCACCGGTGATCACCGCTTTGGAGTTAAAACCAATACGGGTCAGGAACATCTTCATTTGTTCGATAGACGTGTTCTGGCTTTCATCAAGGATAATAAAAGCGTCGTTCAATGTACGTCCACGCATGTAAGCCAGCGGGGCGACTTCAATAACGTTGCGCTCAATCAGTTTTTCAACTTTCTCAAAACCGAGCATTTCGAACAATGCGTCATACAGCGGGCGCAGATATGGGTCAACTTTCTGACTGAGATCTCCCGGCAGGAAGCCCAGTTTTTCACCGGCTTCAACGGCAGGGCGGGTCAGCAGGATGCGGCGCACTTCCTGACGCTCCAGCGCATCCACCGCAGCAGCCACGGCCAGATACGTTTTACCGGTACCTGCAGGACCGATCCCGAAGGTAATGTCGTGGTCGAGGATGTTGGCGATATACTGCGCCTGATTGGGCGTGCGCGGCTTCACCATGCCACGCTTGGTTTTGATGATGACCGCTTTGCCGAAGTCGGGCACACTTTCTGCTGTTTGTTCCAGTACCCGGCTTTCTTTGATCGCCAGATGAATTTTTTCAGGATCGATATCCTGGATCTCACCGCGCAGCGGCGCAGTGTCAACGTATAAATCACGCAGGATGTCGGCGGCTGCCGCAACCGGCAGGCTCTTTCCGACCAATTTAAACGCGTTATCACGACGGTTGATTTCAACGCCCAACCGGCGCTCCAGTTGTTTGATATTGTCATCAAACGGCCCGCACAGGCTCAGCAAACGCTGGTTGTCTTCGGGCTCCAGTAAAATCTCTTGTGTTACAACGTTCAAACGAATCCTCTGGGTCACTTCGGACCAGTTGTCATTTCACCCGGCTGAGTCACTGCTTTCAGCCGCCAACCATACCTGACTTAATAATACATGCCCTTGGCAAAATATGCTGCGCCGTGGCAGCAGTTGCAGGCACCGTCATCCGGATATGCGGCCTTTGCTGGAAAATTAAACCCTTATGATGAGGTTATTACCGAAAATCTCAAAAGAAACAGGACGCCGGAGCGCCCTGTTGATTTCAGGCTGTGCATTATTCTGGTGGTTCAGGGTTGATATAGTCCAACGCCCAATTCATTTTCTTTGCGGGTGCGTTCGATAACTGATTGTGGTGATTCATGCAGGCGAAGCGCCATCTGTTCTTCCGTACGGACAACCACACCGCGCAGTGAGTTGGCATACACGTCGACAATTTCGACATCAACGAACTTACCAATCATGTCCGGTGTGCCTTCGAAGTTGACCACGCGGTTGCATTCGGTACGGCCGGTCAGCTCCATAATGTCCTTGCGGGACGTGCCTTCCACCAGAATACGCTGAACAGTACCCAGCGTGGCGCGGCTAAAGCGCATGACTTGCTGTGTGATTCTGTCCTGTAACAGCGCCAGACGCTGTTTCTTCTCATCCATGCTCACATCATCAACCATATCTGCCGCCGGTGTGCCCGGACGCGGAGAATAGATGAAGCTGAAGCTGACGTCGTAATTCACCTGCGCAATCAAATCCATCGTACGTTCAAAATCTTCGTTCGTTTCGCCAGGGAAACCGATGATAAAATCTGAACTGAAATGAATATCAGGACGCGCGGCGCGTAACTTGCGGATAGTCGATTTATATTCCAGCACTGTATGAGGACGCTTCATCATCGTCAGAATGCGATCGGAACCACTTTGGATCGGCAGATGCAGGAAGCTCACCACTTCAGGCGTATCTTTATAGACTTCTATAATATCATCAGTAAATTCCACCGGATGACTGGTGGTGAAACGGATAC
The DNA here is from genome assembly GCF_963881615.1 of Rahnella sp. CJA17(1/100). Taxonomy (NCBI): domain Bacteria; kingdom Pseudomonadati; phylum Pseudomonadota; class Gammaproteobacteria; order Enterobacterales; family Yersiniaceae; genus Rahnella; species Rahnella sp. CJA17(1/100). Next base: position 5,198 of record NZ_CAWOJA010000044.1, read on the forward strand.
GGTCGATACCATCAATCGCTGCCACCAGACGCAGCAGCTCAGCGAAGGTGCACACGCCACCCTCAAACGCATCGCCACGATACGCATTAACGTTCTGGCCCAGCAGGTTAACTTCACGCACGCCTTGCGCGGCCAGTTGTGCCACTTCAAACAATACGTCATCGCACGGGCGGCTGACTTCTTCACCGCGCGTATAAGGCACTACACAGAAACTGCAATATTTGTTGCAGCCTTCCATGATGGAAACGAAAGCTGTCGGGCCGTCTGCGCGCGGTTCCGGCAGGCGGTCAAATTTTTCGATTTCAGGAAAGCTGATATCCACGACAGGGCTTTTGGTGCCACGTACGTGGTTCACCATTTCCGGTAAACGATGCAAGGTTTGCGGACCGAAGACGATGTCGACACAAGGCGCACGTTTACGCAGCATTTCGCCTTCCTGTGATGCGACGCAGCCACCCACCCCAATGATAATATTCGGGTTTTTCTTTTTCAGTAATTTCCAGTGTCCGAGCAGGCTGAACACTTTCTCCTGCGCTTTTTCCCTTATTGAGCAGGTATTCAGCAGCAGAATGTCTGCTTCTTCAGCGTTATCCGTCAGCTGGTAACCATGGGTGCTGTCGAGAAGGTCAGCCATTTTGGATGAATCATATTCATTCATCTGGCAGCCCCAGGTTTTTATGTGCAGTTTTTTAGTCATCAGCGTGTCAGTACTCAATACGGGAAACGTTAGATCGGCAGTGCCGCAGTGCATAGCATAGTTCAGGGGCGCTATTGTAAACCCTCACTCCAGTGCTGACCAGTGCAGGAAAGCAGCTTAGGCCCTGATGCCAACACAAAAATCCGGTACACTTCGCATAATGAACTGAACAGAAAGCCGGAATAATAATGAATAATTCTGAGAAGACATTTGATGCAGTCATTGTGGGGGGCGGCATGGTGGGCGCTGCCACAGCCCTGGGGCTGGCGCAGCAGGGATTGCAGGTCGCTTTGATAGAGAATGAAGAACCTGCCGGGTTTGATCCGTCAGCGCCGGCTGATTTGCGTATCTCCGCGATTGGTTGCGCGTCTGTGCGCTTTTTACAGAAACTGGGTGCGTGGGATGCGGTTGAGAAAATGCGCTCAGTCCCATACCGCCGCCTGGAAACCTGGGAAGTTGACGGTTCTGAAGTGAAATTCGATGCGCAGTCTCTCGGATTGCCGGAACTGGGCTTCATGGTCGAAAACCGGGTACTTCAGCTGGCGCTGTGGCAACAGTTTGATGCCCTCACAAGTCTGACCCGTTTTTGCCCGGCAAAATTGCGTCACCTTTTGCAGCACGATGATAAAACCTGGTCTCTGCAACTGACTACGGGTGAATTACTGCGCACGCCACTTGTGGTCGCTGCCGATGGTGCGAATTCGCTGGTGCGGCAGTTAGCGGGGATTGGTGTGGATGGCTGGGAATACCGCCAGCACTGTATGCTGATTCATGTCGAAACCGCAACGCCGAATCAGGACGTGACATGGCAGCAATTTTTCCCTTCCGGCCCGAGGGCGTTCCTGCCGCTGTTTGATAATCAGGCCTCGCTGGTCTGGTATGACAGCCCGCAGCGTATCCGTTATCTGAAAACGCTGAATATGCAGCAACTTACGACAGAAGTGATGCAGGCTTTCCCGGCACGGCTGGGCACAGTGAAAGCAATATCCGCAGGTGCATTCCCGCTGGTTCGCCGTCACGCTCAGCGTTATGTCTTACCGGGGCTGGCGCTGGTGGGTGACGCAGCGCACACCATCAATCCTCTGGCAGGGCAGGGCGTCAATCTGGGATACCGTGATGTGGAAGCGTTATTATCGGTGCTGGAAAAGGCGCGTGACCATGATGAAGCGTGGAGCAGCGAGAAAGTATTACTGCGCTATCAGCGTCAGCGTCGTCTGGATAATCTGCTGATGCAAAGCGGGATGGATTTATTCTATACCGCCTTCAGTAACGATCTGGCACCGGTGAAAGCGTTGCGTAATCTGGCGCTGATGACCGCACAACGTACGGGCGCACTGAAAACCAAAGCACTTAAATACGCATTGGGGATTTAATGACGTCAAGGCTGGTGGGAAAACATCTCCACCAGACCTCTATTTTTAGATAAATATTTAAAATACAGAAAAGCAAAAGGCCTGCTAAAAAGCAGGCCTTTCTAATGTGGCTGGGGTGCCAGGATTCGAACCTGGGTATGCTGGTATCAGAAACCAGAGCCTTACCGCTTGGCGACACCCCAATTTTGTTTCTCACTACCTTTTGAGTAGTGTACTGCAAGTAAAATGGTGGCTACGACGGGATTTGAACCTGTGACCCCATCATTATGAGTGATGTGCTCTAACCAGCTGAGCTACGTAGCCAAATTCTACTGACTTACTTCAAAACTTCAAGCACTAATTTAACTAACTTAATAATAAATTTCAAGTGCTTACCAATTATACAGAAAGAAGTATGGCTGGGGTACCTGGATTCGAACCAGGGTATGCTGGTATCAAAAACCAGTGCCTTACCGCTTGGCGATACCCCAACAGTACAACTTCTTCAAATTGGATTTTCCTCACAACCACATCAGTACAACAATGTGAAAGGTAAGAAAATGGCTGGGGTACCAGGATTCGAACCTGGGAATGCTGGTATCAAAAACCAGTGCCTTACCGCTTGGCGATACCCCAACTGTGCTGCCGATGTCTGGAAATGGTGCGGGAGGCGAGACTTGAACTCGCACACCTTGCGGCGCTAGAACCTAAATCTAGTGCGTCTACCAATTTCGCCACTCCCGCAAAAAGATGGTGGCTACGACGGGATTCGAACCTGTGACCCCATCATTATGAGTGATGTGCTCTAACCAACTGAGCTACGTAGCCATCTTTTTTCGCGCTACCTTCATCGGCGTTGCGGGGCGCATTATGCGTATATGACCGTTTTGCGTCAACACCTTTTTTGGAGAAAAAGGCCTGACGGCGTCCATTTGTCTGGCTTATAACCACTCTGGTGATTAATTGGACAAAAGACATTATTTTTACTGGCTTTACCCATTAAAAAACGGGCCTGAAGAGGCCCGTTTGCTACAAGGATATTTACCGGTAAATCGGTTATTTATAAGCGGACTGATGCACGCCAACGGCACGGCCAGAAGGATCGTCCATGTTTTTGAACGCTTCGTCCCATTCAATGGCTTTCGCTGAAGAACAGGCCACTGACGGCCCGCCAGGCACACATTCAGCCGCGCTTGGCACCGGGAATAACTCTTCAAAAATCGTACGGTACAGGTAGCCTTCTTTCGAGGTCGGCGTGTTGTACGGGAAACGGAAATGTGCAGTTTCAAGCTGTTGATCGGTGATCTGCTGAGAGGCCACTTCTTTTAAGGTATCGATCCAGCTGTAACCTACGCCATCAGAGAACTGTTCTTTCTGTCGCCAGGCCACGCTGTGAGGCAAATAAGACTCGAAACATTCACGCAGGATATGTTTCTCCATCTTGCCGTTGCCGCACATCTTGTCTTTCGGGTTGATACGCATCGCGACGTCGAGGAATTTTTTGTCCAGGAACGGGACGCGGGCTTCAACACCCCAGGCTGACATGGCTTTGTTGGCACGCGCACAGTCATACATATGCAGGGCCAGCAATTTACGCACGGTTTCTTCATGGAATTCTTTAGCGTTTGGTGCTTTATGGAAATACAGGTAGCCGCCCAACACTTCGTCTGCGCCTTCGCCAGACAACACCATTTTGATGCCCATCGCTTTGATTTTACGCGACATCAGATACATCGGCGTTGATGCGCGGATAGTCGTGACGTCATACGTTTCAATGTGATAGATAACATCGCGGATAGCATCCAGACCTTCCTGCACGGTGAAGTGAATTTCGTGGTGCACAGTGCCTAAATGGTTGGCGACTTCCTGAGCAGCGCGCAGGTCCGGTGAACCTTGCAGACCGACGGCAAAGGAGTGCAGTTGCGGCCACCAGGCTTCGCTCTGATCTTTATCTTCAATACGGCGGCCGGCAAATTTCTTGGTGATGGCGGAAATCACGGAGGAATCCAGACCACCAGACAGCAGCACGCCGTAAGGCACGTCAGACATCAGGTGACTTTTTACCGCTTCTTCCAGTGCATCTTTCAGCGCCGCAGCGTCAGTGACGTTGTCTTTGACGTTTTCGAAGTCAAACCAGTCACGCTGGTAGTATTCGCGAATTTCACCGTCCTGGCTCCACAGATAGCTGCCTGCCGGGAATTCTTTGATGGTGCGACAAACCGGCACCAGCGCTTTCATTTCTGAAGCGACGTACATGTTGCCGTGTTCGTCGTAGCCCATGTACAGCGGGATAATGCCCAGATGGTCGCGGCCAATCAGGTAGGCGTCTTTTTCTGTGTCATACAGAATAAAGGCGAACATACCTTGCAGTTCATCGAGGAAGGCAGGGCCTTTTTCCTGATACAGCGCCAGAATGACTTCACAGTCAGATGCGGTCTGGAATTCATACTTGTCGCCTAGTTCTGCGCGCAAAGCCTGATGGTTGTAAATTTCGCCGTTCACAGCCAGAACGTGGGTGTGTGCTGCGTTGTACAAAGGTTGTGCGCCGTTGTTCACGTCGACAATGGACAGACGCTCATGCGACAGAATGGCTTTATCGCTGGCAAACACACCGGACCAGTCGGGTCCGCGGTGACGCATCAGGCGCGACAGTTCCAGCGCTTTTTTGCGCAGCTCGACAGCGTCAGTTTTGATATCGAGCACACCGAAAATTGAACACATATGACTTTCTCCCTAACGACCTTTCTCTGGCTGTTATTTTTATGATTACGAATGAGGATCAACGTTGCCGTTCTTTCAGTTTTAGCCCGGCGTTGTTGCGTTGCTGACTATGAAAATGCGTCAAAACCCCTATGTTGTGCAAGTGGTTTAACGCTCTTCTGATAAATAGTTGGTTGATGGTGGGTGATCTTTGATGAATCACCAGTTTTATGGCGATTCTATTAGTGGATTATTAATTTAATCGCCAAAAATTGAGGAGGATTCAAAAAAAGAGAAAAGTGGATAAAAATCAGACGGCAAGACAAAAAAAAAAGCCTGAATAAACATCCAGACTCGTTTTCAGGCAGTGGCCGGAAACGCTTAAATCACGTCGATATCGGCAACTGAAGGGTAAATCCAGGTCGGACGGAAAGGCATTCCCTCAATATCGTTGAGCGTGGAAACGCCAGTCAGCACCAGAACGGTTTCCAGACCTGCCTGGAAGCCCGCCAGAATGTCAGTACGCAGATTATCCCCCACAATGACGGTATCTTCGGAATGCGCCTGCATTTTATTTAACGCCGAACGGATAATCCACGGGCTCGGTTTGCCGACATAAAATGGCTGGCGTCCGGTAATTTTTTCGATCGGTGCACACAATGCGCCGCAGGCAGGGACAAAACCGTGTCCGTGGTTATCAGGATTTGTCGCGATAAAGCGCGCGCCGTTTGCCACGAAATAGGCGGCTTTATGGATCATGTCCCAGTTATAAGAACGGGTTTCGCCGACAATCACGAAATCAGGATTGATATCGGTAATGGTAAAACCGGCTTTATAGAGTTCATGAATCAGCGCACCTTCGCCGACGACATAGGCTTTTTTGCCTTCCTGACGTTTGAGGAAATCGGCTGTGGCCATCGCAGAGGTGAAAAATGCACTTTCAGGCACGTCGAGACCGGCAGCGCCGAAGCGGTTTGCCAGATCCTGTGCTGTCTGGGAAGGGTAGTTAGTGAGAATAACCAGAGGCATTCCCTGTTCCTGAATCCGCGCCAGAAAACGATCGGCGCCAGGTACTGCGGTATTGTCGTGCAACAGCACGCCATCAATGTCACAAATTACGTTCTTTATCGTCATAATTTCCAAACCCACATTTTCAGTCCCATTCCTGGCAGCCAGATACTATAGCACGTCTTAATTTTCCATCAGACGCTGTAACAGAACGCCATTCAGCATCGCCCGTTTAACCAGGGCAAACGCACCAATCGCTGACTGATGATTCAGGGCAGAGGTCACTACCGGTAAATTACGGCGGAAATCTTTCAGAACCTGCGCATTAATGCAGTTCTGAATTGCCGGAAGCAGAACCTTATCTGCTTCGGTGATTTCGCCGGCAATCACGACTTTTTGCGGGTTGAACAGATTTATCGCGATCGACACACCTTTACCCAACTGGCGGCCAACGTGTTCGATGACTTCGGTTGCCAGCGGATCGTGGCGGTTGGCCGCTTTGCAGATCGCTGAAATTGAACAGTCATTCAGACTCAGCTTGCTGGCGTAGCCTTGCGTCAGTAAATGGCGCACCCGATTTTCAATGGCAGCGTTAGCCGCAACGGTTTCCAGACAGCCGAAATTACCGCAATGGCAGCGTTCGCCCAGCGGGTCGATCTGAATATGGCCGATTTCACCGACGTTGCCGTTACTGCCGAGAAAAATCTGGCCGTTAACGATGATTCCGGCACCGGTACCACGGTGTAAACGAACCAAAATGGAGTCCTGACAGTCGCGGGTTGCACCGAAGTAGTGTTCGGCAAGCGCCAGACTGCGGATATCGTGGCCGACAAAACTGGTGACTTTAAACCGGGTTTCCAGCGCATCGACTAATTTCCACGCGCCCACGCTGATATGCGGCATATAGCGCACGATGCCTTTATTCGGATCGACCAGCCCCGGAAGGATGACGGAAATGGCAATCAGTTCGCGGATTTTGCGCTGATTCAGTTCAATGAATTGCTGGATAGCTTCGAACAGCGCGTTCTCCAGGGTTTCCTGAGTGCGTTCGGGCAGGGCGTAATGTTGTTCGGCCAGCGATTTTGCGCTGAGATCATAAAGCGTTATCGTCGCATCATGGCGACCAAGACGTACTGCGATGGTATGGAAAGGGCGGGTTTCGGTGATGATAGAAATAGCGCGGCGCCCTCCGGTGGAAGCCTGCTGATCAACTTCTTTAATCAGCCCGCGCTCAAGCAATTGTCGGGTAATTTTGGTCACACTGGCGGGCGCTAACTGACTCATGTCAGCAATCTGAATGCGCGAGATGGGACCTTGTTGGTCAATCAGGCGGTAAACCGCCGCGCCGTTTAACTGCTTAACCAGATCAACGTTGCCGATTTGTGCCTGCTGTCCGCCAGTTGTCATCAATGCTGTTATCCGCTCAATTAAACTTCGTCACCATTAACGATAGTTTTTGTGATTTTAAAATCATGAGTGAACGCGGTGAGGTTGGCGACTTTACCTGCTTCGATGCTGCCCAGTTGGTCTTCAACACCAATGGCGCGTGCCGGATAAAGCGTTGCCATACGCAGCGTTTCGTCCAGTGCGATGCCAACATGTTCGACGCTATTTTGTACCGCTTCGATCATCGTCAGCGCAGAGCCGCTCAGTGTTCCGTTTTCGTCCACACAGAGTCCGTCACGGTAGTATATTGTTTTACCGGCAAAAATGAACTCATCAATATTCGCGCCAGCCGGAGCCGTTGCGTCAGTGACCAGCACCAGCTTCTCGCCTTTGAGCTTTTTCGCATTGCGAATATTCGCCCAGTCAACGTGAAGACCATCAGCAATCACGCCGGTATAGACTTCTGGCGTATCGAAGATTGCACCAATAAGACCAGGCTGACGGCCCGTGATGGCGGGCATTGCATTATAAAGGTGCGTAGCAAAGCTGATACCTGCGGCAAAACCGGCACGGGCTTCAGCATAGGTGGAATTTGAATGGCCTGCGGAAATCACTATTCCTGCATCACGCATCTGGCGGATATATTTTGCATCAACCTGTTCGGGTGCGAGCGTCAGTTGGGTGATCACGTCCGCGTTTGCACACAGAAAATCAATCATCGCGCTGTCTGGCAGGCGGATAAAGGCCGGGTTGTGCGTGCCTTTTTTCAGCGGGCTGAGGTAGGGTCCTTCAAGGTGCAGACCCAGTGCCTGGTTCGGATACTTTTCCAGATAGGTACGCATCACGCTGATACCGTGTTTCATGTAGTCATCGCTACAGGTAATCAGCGTCGGTAAGAAACTGGTACAGCCGGATTTTTCATTGGCTTTCTGCATGATTTCTAACGTTTCTACTGAAATCGCTTCCAGTGAATCGTTGAATTGCACGCCGCCACAACCATTAAGTTGCAGATCGATAAATCCGGGGGCAAGAATGGCGCCATCCAGACTGCGGGTTTCCACATTCGCCGGCAATTCACTTACCGGGCAGACACGTTCAATTTTGCCATCGGCAATGACCACCGCGTGGTTATCCAGAACGTCATGACCGGTATAGACCCGGCCGTTCACTAAAGCGTACATCATGCCCCCTAGTACGTTTGCCCTTCTCCAGTCACGCTGCTGCTGCGTTGGCTGCCTCACTCACTCCGGTCACTTACTTCAGTAAGTGACCGGAGATTCGCTCGTTGCCGCCTTGCCGCAACCCGACTGGCTTTGGGCATAATTTTGGATCAGAGATTTTTCATATTTTCCGCTTCTAACTCGCGGAAATATTTAACAGTTTTGACTTTCAGTTCCATGGTGGACGGTTCGTCACACACCATAACGGCTTTCGCGTGCAATTGCAGGCAGCTGATGGTCCACATATGGTTGATATTACCTTCAACTGCCGCTTCCAGCGCCTGCGCTTTCGCATGGCCGGTCACCAGAATCATCACTTCTTCTGCATCCAGCAACGTGCCCACGCCAACGGTCAGGGCGTATTTTGGCACCTGAGAGACATCGTTGTCGAAGAAACGTGAGTTCGCGATACGGGTTTCATGGGTCAGGGTTTTGATACGCGTACGGGAAGCCAGAGAAGAGGCTGGTTCGTTGAATGCGATATGACCGTCATTACCCACGCCGCCCATAAACAGGTGAATTTTGCCGTAAGACTTAATTTTCGCTTCGTACTGGCGGCATTCTTCGTTGACGTCTGCTGCATTACCATTCAGCAGATTGATGTTTTCGCGTGGAATATCAACGTGGTCAAAGAAGTTTTTGTACATAAACGTATGGTAGCTCTCAGGGTGTTCCTGCGGCAGACCGACATATTCGTCCATGTTGAAGGTCACTACGTTCTTAAAGCTAACCTGGCCTGCTTTATGCATGGCGATTAAATGTTTGTAAGCTTCGAGCGGCGTACCACCGGTTGGTAAGCCCAGAACAAACGGGCGGTCAGCAGTGGGTTTAAATGCGTTGATGCGTTCAACAATATGACGTGCAGCCCATTTGCCAACTTCAGTGGGGGTGTTTAATGGAATAAGTCTCATCAGATACCTCTTAGTTTCAGAATATTGAATATAATGTGTCTGTCCTCCGCTGAAGTGTTAGCGCGGGACAATAAGTCAGAAAGCAGTTTTGGGTTCAGGGCGGTCTTGTTAAGCGTAAACCACCGCAACGGTTTATGACTGGCACAATACCGTCTGGATTTTTTTAATGATAAAATAAGTTTGGTGTATTGACCAGTGAAATGGCATGTTATGACCTCTTTTTGGTGACAAATCTCACAAAAAGAGAGGTTTTAATTTGCGATACGAAATAATATTTTTACACTCGCAATTGCAGTTGGTTAAATCGGAACGGTAAATGTAAAAGGTAGTAAACATACTAATTAAACTACTTTGGTGATTCGCTTACGGGCGAGTAGGGGGAATGTTGAATATACTGAGTTATTTACAAAAGATTGGCCGGGCATTAATGGTGCCCGTTGCTACGTTGCCAGCCGCCGCAATCCTCATGGGCGTCGGTTACTGGATCGACCCTGTGGGTTGGGGGGGAGACAATGCGCTGGCGGCATTTTTCATTAAATCTGGCTCCGCCATCATTGAAAACATGTCCGTACTGTTTGCGATCGGTGTGGCGTATGGCATGTCCAAAGACAAAGACGGTGCAGCTGCACTGACGGGTTTTGTCGGTTTCCTGGTGCTGACCACGCTGTGTTCGCCTGCAGCCGTGTCCATGATTCAGAAGATCCCGTTAGACCAGGTGCCGGCGGCATTTGGTAAAATCAATAACCAGTTTGTCGGTATCTTAGTCGGTATCATTTCTGCCGAGTTGTACAACCGTTTCAGCCACGTCGAGTTGCCGAAAGCGCTGTCATTCTTCAGTGGTCGTCGTCTGGTTCCGATCCTGACTTCTTTCCTGATGATCATCGTCGCCTTCATCCTGATGTATGTATGGCCACTGATTTTCAACGGTCTGGTGACCTTCGGTGAGCATATCCAGCAACTGGGTTCTGCCGGTGCCGGTATCTATGCCTTCTTCAACCGTTTACTGATCCCGGTCGGTCTGCATCATGCACTGAACTCCGTGTTCTGGTTTGATGTTGCAGGTATTAACGATATCCCTAACTTCCTCGGTGGTCAGGAATCTATCCAGTCAGGTAAAGCGGTGGTAGGTATCACCGGTCGTTATCAGGCCGGTTTCTTCCCGATCATGATGTTTGGTCTTCCGGGCGCGGCACTGGCGATTTACCACTGCGCACGTCCTGAAAACAAAGCAAAAGTTGCTGGTATCATGCTGGCTGCTGCTTTCGCTTCCTTCTTTACCGGTATCACCGAACCGCTGGAGTTCTCCTTCATGTTCGTTGCGCCGGTGCTGTATGTGATTCACGCCGTACTGACCGGGATTTCGGTCTTCATCGCAGCAAGCATGCACTGGATTGCCGGTTTCGGCTTCAGCGCAGGTTTGGTGGATATGGTGCTGTCTTCCCGTAACCCGCTGGCGACTCACTGGTACATGCTGATCCCTCAGGGTCTGGTGTTCTTCGTGATTTACTATGTGGTGTTCCGTTTCACCATCCAGAAATTCAACCTGCTGACCCCGGGACGTGAACTGGCAGTGGCCGGTGACGAAGCGGACGGTTACGACGTTGATGTGGAATCTGCTGGCAACAAAGGTGACGAAACCGTTGCTCTGGCACGCCGTTATATCAGTGCCATCGGTGGTTCAGAAAACCTGACCGGCATTGATGCCTGTATCACCCGTCTGCGCCTGAACGTGAAAGACTCGGCACTGGTCAACGACGGACTGGCGAAACGTCTGGGCGCTTCAGGAGTTATCCGTCTGAATAAACAAAGCGTGCAGGTGATTGTCGGTACCCGTGCCGAAATCATTGCCGGTGCGATGCGTACCGCACTGAATGCAGGCCCGATTGCTGCGGCTACCGTGACTCCGGCTGCGCCAGTGTCTGAAATCAAACCTCAGGCAGTGCCAAACAGCGTGAAAACGGTAGTGGAAACCTTAGTGTCTCCGGTTACCGGTGACATTGTGGCGCTGGATCAGGTGCCTGATGAAGCCTTTGCCAGCAAAGCGGTGGGTGATGGTGTTGCCATCCGTCCTACCGATAAAATCGTTGTGTCGCCGGCTGCGGGCACGGTGGTGAAAATCTTCAATACCAATCATGCGTTCTGCCTGGAAACGACTTCCGGTGCTGAAATCGTGGTGCATATGGGGATTGATACTGTTGCACTGAACGGCCAGGGCTTTACCCGCCTGGTTGAAGAAGGGGCAACAGTCACTGCCGGTCAGCCTGTACTGGAACTGGATCTGGATTATCTGAATGCCAATGCGCGCTCAATGATCAGCCCGGTAGTCGTCAGCAATATTGATGATTATACCGGTGTGACGTCACTGGCCAGCGGTTCAGTGGTTGCCGGTCAAACGAAACTGTTCGATATCCAGGGCAAATAACCCTGCGGATGACGTAACAGGTCGACGTAGTGACAGCGGGAAGAGAGCGATCTCTTCCCGTTTTTTATTGTCTGAGGACAGAGGCACCAGAGATAACCACGATTTAATGCAACTAACGGTTGTTTCCCGGCGTGGCTTGTTGGAACATAAGCGGTTATCCGTAGAGTCAATGTTGCGTAGAGGAATTGCACAATGAGTGAGGCTGAAGCCCGCCCAACAAATTTTATCCGTCAGATTATTGATGAAGATCTGGCGACCGGGAAACACAATACCGTTCACACCCGTTTCCCACCTGAGCCTAATGGTTATCTGCACATCGGTCATGCGAAATCTATCTGCCTGAATTTCGGCATCGCGCAAGACTATCAGGGCCAGTGTAATCTGCGTTTTGACGATACCAACCCGGCAAAAGAAGACATCGAATTCGTTGAGTCAATCAAACGCGACGTCCAGTGGTTAGGTTTCGACTGGAGCGGCGATATTCATTACTCCTCGGACTATTTTGATCAACTGCATGCTTATGCGCTTGAACTGATCAACAAAGGTCTGGCGTATGTTGATGAACTGTCTCCTGACCAGATCCGTGAATATCGCGGTTCCCTGACGTCGCCGGGTAAAAACAGCCCGTACCGCGATCGCACCGTGGAAGAGAACATTGCGTTATTTGAAAAAATGCGTAACGGTGAGTTCGCCGAAGGCGCTGCGTGTCTGCGTGCAAAAATCGATATGGCCTCGCCATTCTTTGTCATGCGTGATCCGGTTCTGTACCGTATTAAATTCGCAGAACATCACCAGACCGGTAAAAAATGGTGCATCTATCCGATGTACGATTTCACCCACTGCATTTCCGATGCGCTGGAAGGGATTACCCATTCGCTGTGTACGCTGGAATTCCAGGATAACCGTCGTCTGTACGACTGGGTTCTGGATAATATTTCTATTCCATGCCACCCGCGTCAGTACGAATTCTCCCGTCTGAATCTCGAATACTCCATCATGTCCAAGCGCAAGCTGAACCTGCTGGTGACCGAGAAGATTGTTGAAGGCTGGGATGACCCGCGCATGCCGACCGTTTCAGGTCTGCGTCGCCGGGGCTATACCGCGGCGTCTATCCGTGAATTCTGCCGTCGTATCGGCGTTACCAAGCAGGATAACAACGTCGAAATGATGGCGCTGGAATCTTGCATCCGTGACGATCTCAACGAGAACGCACCGCGCGCCATGGCGGTTATCAATCCGGTTAAAGTGATCATTGAAAACTTTACCGGTGATGATGTGCAGATGGTGAAGATGCCGAATCATCCGGGCAAACCGGAAATGGGCACCCGCGAAGTGCCGTTTACCCGTGAGATTTACATTGATCAGGCTGATTTCCGCGAAGAAGCCAACAAGCAGTACAAACGTCTGGTGTTGGGCAAAGAAGTGCGCCTGCGTAATGCGTATGTGATCAAAGCAGAACGTATCGAGAAAGACGAGGAAGGGAATATCACCACTATCTTCTGTTCTTACGATATCGACACGCTGAGCAAAGATCCTGCCGATGGCCGCAAGGTGAAAGGCGTGATCCACTGGGTGTCCGCGTCTGAAGGTAAACCTGCTGAGTTCCGCCTGTATGACCGTCTGTTCAGCGTCGCAAACCCGGGCCAGGCGGAAGACTTCCTGACCACCATCAACCCGGATTCCCTGGTGATTTCCCACGGTTTCGTGGAGCCATCACTGGTGGCTGCACAGGCTGAAATCAGCCTGCAGTTTGAGCGTGAAGGTTACTTCTGTGCCGACAACCGCTACTCAAGTGCTGAACATCTGGTGTTTAACCGTACCGTTGGCCTGCGTGATACCTGGGAAAGCAAACCCGTCGCGTAAGCCCTCAGTATGAGGTAACAAAAACGCAGTTCAGGCTGCGTTTTTTTTCGCCTGTTATTCTTGTCAGAGATGCCTTTTGTTTTTCGTCGCGAATTAATGTATTTCCTATGCTTACTTTTAAAACGTTGTGCCACAGCCGTTCATATTGCTGAAACGTTTAAATTGTAAGATGATTTTGTTTAATCATCTGTTTTAATTATGTATTATTGTAGCCCACTGCTTTAATCCTTTCCTGCATACCTCTGTAATACTTTTTCATCTTTATGTGCACTTTGTCATATTTCGATAATTAATGATTAATTACTCATTGATAATTCGTGTCGCGAAAAATACTCTTGATGTTGATTTAACCGGTTACGCCTCTGGCGACCGCTTTTTATACCCGTTTGGGTTTTGCTCGTTTTTTTAGTCAACATGAGGAATCTCTATGCACAAGCACCGTAACAGGGGCAGGGGATCGGCTTACCTGAAACCTGCCATGTATTCTCTCGCCGGCACCTTACTGGGTGGCGGAATGATGTTTTCACAAGAGACCAAAGCAGCCGGTTTTATTGATGATTCCACACTGACCGGCGGTGTGTACTACTGGCAGCGTGAACGTGACCGCAAGGACATGGATCCGGCGAGTGACCACTACAAAGACTATACAACCAACCTTTCGCATTCTACCGCTAACCTGAACCTCGATTTTTCTTCCGGCTATGCCTGGGACATGTTTGGTATTGATATCGCAGCCTTTACGGCGATTGAAATGGCCGAGAGCAGCGAGAGCGGCCATCCCAACGAAATCGCCTTTTCCAACAGCAACCGCGCCTACGACGAAGATTATTCCGGGGATAAAAGTGGGGTCAGTCTTTATAAGGCAGCCGGTAAATTCAAATACGGCGGATTCTGGGGGCACGCAGGGTATATTCAGCCTACCGGACAGACGCTGATCGCACCGCACTGGAGCTTTATGCCGGGTACGTATCGCGGTGCGGAAGCCGGTTATAAACACGATTTCGGTGACCCGGGTGAACTGAGTTTCTCCTATATGTGGGCTGATGAATATAAATCGCCGTGGCATCTGGAAATGGATGATTTCCGCCAGAATGACAAGAAAACCGGCGTTTCTTATATTCATTCGCTCGGTGCGAAATATGATTTTAAAAATGACTTCGTACTGGAAGGCGCATTTGGCCAGGCTGAAAGTTATGTCGATCAGTATTTTGCTAAAGCCTCGTACAAAATGGATCTGCTGGGTAATCCGCTGACCACCAGCTATCAGTTCTATGGCGCAGAAGACCGCATCAGTGACAAGAATGATCCGAACAGTCTGTATGACGGTCTGGCATGGCTGCAGGCGCTGACTTTCGGCTATACCACCGGGCAGTTTAACTGGCGTCTGGAAGGGACGATGGTGAAAGCGGAAGGGAATCAGGGTTACTTCCTGCAACGTATGACCCCGACCTATTCCTCTTCAAACGGTCGTCTTGACGTGTGGTGGGATAACCGTTCTGACTTCAACGCCAACGGTGAGAAAGCCGTGTATGCCGGCGTGCTTTATGATCTGGCGAAATGGGATTTACCGGGCTTAGCGGTAGGTGGTTCGTACGTCTATGCGTGGGATGCCAAACCGAGCACCAACGCCGCTTACGACCAGAGCCAGCGCCTGAAAGAAAGCGCCTGGAGTCTGGATGCGCTGTACACCATTCAGGAAGGTCGCGCGAAAGGGACGTTGTTCAAACTGCATTACACCCAGTACGACAACCACTCTGATCTTCCTAGCTGGAGTGGCGGGTACGGCAACATATTCCAGGATGAAAAAGACGTGAAATTCATTGTCATCGCTCCATTCACTATTTTCTGAGGTCGTTATGTCGATGAATAAATTACTGATGATTGTGATGTCGTCCGTGCTTCTGGCTGGTTGTGCACCTACCGCCGATCAGGCACAAATATCCCAAACGCGGGAAGATTACCGTGCCTGTATCAATACGTCAGAAGGCAATCCGGACAAACTGGCATCCTGCGAGGTGTTACTGAATAAACTGAAACAGGAAAAAGCCCACCAGCAATTTGCAGAACAGGAGACGGTGCGCGTGGTGGATTACCAGCGATGTCTGACGGCGCGTAAAACTGGCGACGGTCAGGCATATGCTGCTGATTGCGGGAAAATATGGCAGGAAATAAAAACGAACAATTCACCTAAGCCGTGAATCTCAGCAGCGAAACATGCCCCGGCTTGCCGGGGTTTTTTATGCCTGCTATCCGGGCTCAATCTGCATCGATATCAGACATAAAAAAACCGCTTTTCAGCGGTTAATTTAGTCAAAGCCTGTGCAGATTACTGCGCAGGTTTATCGTTGTGCAAAGAGTCATCTTCGCGGCAATCGCCTGCTTCACAGTGACCGTACAAATACAGGCTGTGGTTGGTGAGCTTGATACCGTGTTTCTTAGCAATCTCACGCTGACGACCTTCAATATATTCGTCACGGAATTCGATCACACGACCGCAATCCAGACAGATCAGGTGGTCGTGGTGATGTTGCTGGGTCAGTTCGAATACGGACTTGCCGCCTTCGAAGTTATGACGGGTGACAATACCGGCGTCGTCAAACTGGTTCAGAACGCGGTAAACCGTCGCCAGGCCAATTTCTTCACCCATATCAATCAGTTGCTTGTAAAGATCTTCCGCACTAACGTGATGACCTTCCGGCGCTTGCAGCACTTCCAGGATTTTGAGGCGCGGAAGCGTGACTTTTAAGCCGGCTTTCTTCAGTGCGGTGTTGTTGTCAGTCATGCGGATTCAGTCCTGTTACTATGTGCTAATCAAGTTGAGGCATGCAGCCTGTGGCATCGGCGGCACAAAATTATTCGTTTAGTCTCTTCGTTTAACGCAATGTGCCAATTCTCGTCAACGACAGCCTGTTAATAAAGATCACAAATTGCCGGTCACATTTGGAATGCAACGACTTGATCAATAGAAAAAACAGAGGAACTCAGTGTACCTTGATACGACCGAAAGTTACAATTTTGTAGCAGTTAAATTGTTAATTTCAGTAATAGTTTGGCCCTTCAATTGTAGAATAAATCCTCAGGGCCAACAGGGTTTTTAGCCAATAATTTCAGAAAGGCTAAGTTCTTCTGTGATCTGTTTCACCCAGGCATCAACACGTTCGCTGGTCAGTTCGGGCTGACGATCTTCGTCAATTGCCAGTCCTATGAAGTGCTTATCATCCGCCAGGCCTTTAGATGCTTCAAAGTGGTAACCTTCGGTAGGCCAATGTCCGACAATCACTGCGCCGCGTGGCTCAATGATATCGCGCACGGTGCCCAGCGCATCGCAGAAATATTCGGCGTAGTCTTCCTGGTCACCGCAACCAAACAGTGCCACCAGCTTACCTTCGAAATCTATCTCTTCCAGCGTTGGGAAAAAGTCGTCCCAGTCACACTGCGCTTCACCGTAATACCAGGTTGGAATGCCGATAAGCAAAATATCGAATTTTTCCAGATCCTCTTTGCTGCTCTTCGCAATGTCATGCACCTCTGCAACATCTTTACCCAATTGCTTCTGGATCATTTTTGCGATGTTTTCGGTGTTACCTGTATCGGATCCAAAGAAGATACCTACAACGGCCATAAGATTACCTAACCTCTTGTTCTCAATGAAGTGCTCTGCAACGCAGGCAATAATAATGCAGATGATAGCAAACTCGTGCGGCGGAGAATATGCTTCTGCTCGCCTTCTTAACTGGGAAATAAGTTTATCGGGCAATATTTTTAAGTGTTATCGCCTTTGTGTGCTTTCACCCGCGGCGAATTAACCTCAGGCTTAATAAGGTCAAAAGCAAGTTTGAGAAATAAGTCGTCACAATACTAAATTTCGAGAACATTCCGCCGATAGATGATTCGGGAGCAATCTCAACATAATAAAGAAATCGATGCCCGGAGAGGTGTTCAAACATGTCCTGGGGCACTTGCCTGCTGGTTACCTGTCTTGATTCTCCGCATCCCCGTCAATCCTCAGGCCAGAAACAGACATGTTTCGAGAGAGGCATATCGTGCAGTTTTTAAAAAATATCACCATCAGGGCCGCTTTATTAACCATTCTTGGCATCTTTTGCGTCATGTGGGCAGGTGTTTCCCTTTACACCGTCACCTCACTGGACACACTGACCCAAAATACCAAAAATAGTACCGAGCTGGTCAACAATATGGCGCTGATCAATAAAGGAAATGATCAGTATTTTCGTACCGTGACGCGCCTGAGCCGCGCCGTGGCACAGCTTCAGGCCGATCCGTCAAAAGGTCCGGAAATTTTTGATACCGCCAAACAATCACTCAGTGGGCTGACGCAGGCTCTGGCCAGTTTTAAAGCGGCACCGCATCCGGGGCTGGAAGATTCCTCCGTGCAGGAATTAATCACCAGTTGGGAAAATCTGATCACGCAGGGCGTCACGCCATTGTTCGACGCAGCCCGCAGCAAAAATACGGAGTCCTATAACCAGCTAGCCAATTCCACCGTACCTGCACTGAGCCGCAGCTTTGGCTCATCGATGGAGAAAGTCAGCGGTCAGATCGCTGTCGATTTTGATGCGGCACAACGGCAATCCACCCATCTGACGTCATTTAGCAAAGTGATTCTGCTGACGGCATTTGGTATCGGGCTGGTGATTTTATTGCTGACTGACCGTTATCTGGTGATGGCGCTGGTGAAGCCGCTGGATAAAATCCGCGGTCACTTCGCGGTGATCGCCAGCGGCGATCTGACGTTTTATCTGGAAGAATTCGGTAAAAACTGCGCCGGTAAGCTGATTCCGTTGCTGAACGAGATGCAGTTGAGCCTGGTCAATACCGTTCAGACCATCCGCAACTGCACCAATCACATCTATCAGGGCGCGTCAGAAATTTCAGCCGGGAACAACGATTTGTCTTCCCGTACGGAAGAACAGGCGTCGGCGCTGGAAGAAACCGCTGCCAGCATGGAAGAACTGACGGCTACCGTTAAACACAATGCCGATAACGCGCATCACGCCAGCCAGCTGGTGATGGAGGCTTCCACCACCGCGCAGAAGGGCGGCAACATCGTGGCAGACGTGGTCAGCACCATGAAAGATATCTCCGGCAGCTCGAAGAAAATTGCTGAAATCACTTCTGTGATTAACAGCATCGCTTTCCAGACCAACATTCTGGCGCTGAATGCTGCCGTCGAAGCGGCACGTGCGGGCGAGCAGGGGCGCGGTTTTGCAGTGGTTGCCAGCGAAGTGCGCAATCTTGCACAACGCAGTGCGCAGGCGGCGAAAGAAATCGAGCAGCTTATCAGCGAATCGGTTTCCCGCGTCGACAGCGGTTCGAAATTGGTTGAAAACGCCGGTCAGACGATGAATGAAGTGGTGCGCTCAATTACGCATGTCACTGACATCATGGCGGAAATCGCCTCTGCATCCGATGAGCAAAGCAAAGGAATCAGTCAGGTGGCGGTTGCCGTCACAGAAATGGACAGCGTCACACAGCAGAACGCCGCGCTGGTAGAACAGGCGTCGCAGGCTGCGGTATCACTGGAAGAGCAGGCTTCATTGCTGAACAATGCCGTTGCTACGTTCAAACTTAAAGATAGCGTGACGAGCGTCGGTTCACGTCCGGCGAAGTCAATTTCCGCACCGTTATTGCGTCCGGATACCAGCATGCTTTCGGCGAAAAGTGCTGAAAACTGGGAAACGTTCTGAGCAGGAAGACGTGAATTAATATGGAATAAGTAAGAAAAAACAAACGGGTAGCCTGAGAGGGTTACCCGCTTTTCAATCAGCCTTCATGACCGTTAAGATGCGACAGCAGCATCTCTTCAATCAATTCGCTACGACTGATATTGCGTTCTTCTGCCAGCTTATTGAGCATATCAACAGCATCGGCATTCATTTTCAGCTCCACACGACGCAGGCCGCTCGCTTTATCGCGGCGTAACTGGTTGCGCTTATTGATCCTGAGCTGTTCATCACGGGATAGCGGATTTGTTTTTGGACGCCCCGGACGACGGTCATCTGCGAACAGATCAATCGTCGTGCGATCCAGTTGTTCTTTTGCCATAGGTAGCGGTACAACCAGGGAAGTTTTTACATCGGAAAACCGCAAGCCGGTTCCTGACGAGCGTTTCACACATTTCGGGCTAAGAAACCCTGACCCAATTCACCTCCCGCGACTCACTGTGAGTAAACGGGGCGGCAAAATTATAGCGCGCAATCATACACTGGCGCACCAGGGGTTCACAACGCCTGATTACCCTGATTTCATGATAACTTCTTAAGCTGTGCAGACTTTTTGCACAATTTATCCCCAGGATGTTAAACCTCAGGCCGCATCGATGAAACGGTGCACCGCGCGCAGTACTGCATCGGGTTTTTCCGCGTGCACCCAATGACCGGCTCCCGCCACCACATGCGCTTTGGCCTGCGGAAATTGTCGGGCAATCGCGTCGCGATATTCATCCTGCACATACGGCGATAGCCCGCCACGGATAAACAGCGCCGGACGATCCCACGGAGGCACGTCTTCCCAGCCGGTAATAGTTTCGTATTCACTGAGCAGCACCGGCACGTTAAAGCGCCATTCTCCCTGCTGGAATGATTTGAGCAGGAACTGGATCACGCCGTCTTCCTTTATATACGTACGCATGCATTCGGTAGCGGAGGTACGGTCGCGGAGTCCTGCCTCGGTCACGGCATTAATCGCCGCAAAAATCTCATCATGGCGACGCACGTGATAATCCACCGGCGCGACATCAATGGCGATCAACTTTTCGATACGGTCGGGGATCAGTGCCGTCAACGCCATCGCCGCTTTCCCACCCATTGAATGGCCGATCACAATGACTTTTTGGAAACCAACAGCATCCAGCGTTTCCACTAAATCCTGCGCCATGGCGGCGTAAGACATTTCATCAGAACGTCCTGACTGGCCGTGATTACGCAAATCCACCTGTAACACGTTATGCTGTTGTCTCAGGTCCCGGGCCAGAATGCCCAGATTATCAAGGGTGCCGAACAATCCGTGGATGAGCAAAACCGGCAGTGCAGTGCTGCCAGCGACTTCAGATTCTTGCAGGCGATAATGTAATTTCATAGAGAAGTTCATACAGATAAACAATCTCATTAGGTTATCATGACTTGCGGATAATTTTTTAAAACAGAAAGTTTCTGCCAGATGCCTGAGCGGGATTTGACTACCAGGAGCAGAACGGGCCGGAGCCTGCATGCAGCAAAATCGGGAAGTTGTCTGGATTTTACTTCGCGGCGCAATTCCTCTGTTTGTTACTGCGTAGAAATTTGTATAATCCTTTCGAATGAATTAAGTAGAAAAACAGTACTGGATAAAGATGAAAACTATTGAGGTTGACGAAGAACTCTACCGCTACATTGCCAGCCACACGCAAGCAATCGGTGAAAGTGCGTCTGATATTTTACGCCGTATGTTGAAGTTTACTGCCGGTCAGACCGCTCCTGCCGTACCAGTGACCACTTCTGTTATCGCCGGAACTGTCGCGCAGGAAAAACCTGCCGCCGCCGCCGCACCGACGTCGCGTGATAAAGTCCGCGCCGTTCGTGAACTGTTGCTGTCCGACGAATACGCAGAACAGACTAAAGCGGTTAACCGTTTTATGCTGATCCTCTCGACCTTGTATACCCTGAACCCTAAAGAATTTGCGACGGCGACCGACTCTCTGACCGGGCGCACGCGGACTTACTTTGCCGGTGACCAGCAAACCTTGCTGCAAAACGGCATTCATACCAAGCCTAAACACGTTCCCGGAACGCCGTATTGGGTTATTACGAATACCAACACAGGTCGCAAACGCAGCATGATTGAACACATCATGCAGCTCATGCAGTTCCCGACGGAACTGACTGACAAAGTTTGCGGCACCCTTTAATTTCAGCGTAAGGGAGAAGCGCCAGTGGCTAATCACCCCCGTGCAGGGCAACCTGCTCAGCAAAGCGATTTGATCAATGTGGCGCAGTTAACGTCACAGTACTACGTTCTGCAACCGGATCCGGCAAACACGGCGCATGCTGTGAAATTCGGCACGTCCGGCCATCGCGGTAGCGCGTTGCGTCACAGCTTTAATGAAGCGCATATTCTGGCGATTGCTCAGGCGATTGCCGAAGTGCGTAAAGAGCAGGGCACCACCGGGCCATGCTACGTGGGTAAAGACACGCACGCGTTGTCTGAACCGGCGTTTATTTCCGTGCTGGAAGTGCTGACCGCCAATGGCGTTGATGTCATTGTTCAGGAAAACAACGGGTTTACGCCGACACCGGCTGTGTCTCACGCCATTCTGACGCATAACCGCAACGGCGGCGCGCTGGCGGATGGCATCGTCATCACGCCTTCGCACAACCCACCGGAAGATGGCGGCATCAAATATAACCCGACCAACGGCGGTCCGGCGGATACCAATCTGACCTCCGTGATTGAGAAACGTGCTAACGCATTGCTGGCCGCGAAACTGACAGGTGTGAAACGTCAGTCTCTGGATCTGGCGTGGAAAAGTGGTCATCTGAAAGCGAAAGATTTGGTTCAGCCGTTTATCGAAGGGTTGACCGACATCGTTGATATGGCCGCGATTCAGAAAGCGGGTCTGAAACTGGGTGTGGATCCCCTCGGTGGTTCCGGTATCGAATACTGGAAACGCATCGCGGAGCATTACAAACTGGATCTGACGCTGGTGAACGATGAAGTCGATCAGACTTTCCGTTTCATGCATCTCGACCACGACGGCGTGATCCGTATGGACTGCTCGTCCGAATCCGCAATGGCGGGTCTGCTGGCGCTGCGTGATAAATTCGATCTGGCCTTTGCTAATGATCCTGACTATGACCGTCACGGTATCGTGACGCCTGCGGGTCTGATGAACCCGAACCATTATCTGGCGGTGGCGATTCAGTATCTGTTCCAGCACCGTCCGCAGTGGGGCAAAGACGTTGCCGTCGGTAAAACGCTGGTCTCAAGTGCGATGATCGACCGCGTGGTGGAAGATTTGGGCCGTAAACTGGTGGAAGTGCCGGTTGGTTTCAAATGGTTCGTTGATGGTTTGTTTGACGGCAGCTTCGGTTTTGGTGGCGAAGAAAGTGCAGGGGCTTCTTTCCTGCGTTTCGACGGCACGCCGTGGTCTACCGACAAAGACGGCATCATCATGTGCCTGCTGGCGGCGGAAATTACTGCCGTTACCGGTAAGAATCCGCAGGAACATTACAATGAGCTGGCTGCCCGCTTTGGCGCACCAAGCTACAACCGTATTCAGGCACCTGCGACTCATGCGCAGAAAGCCGCGTTGTCTAAACTTTCTCCTGAACAGGTGAAAGCCGACACGCTGGCCGGTGACCCGATCACTGCCCGTCTGACCAATGCACCGGGCAACGGTGCGTCCATCGGCGGCCTGAAAGTGATGACCAAAAACGGCTGGTTCGCGGCTCGTCCGTCCGGTACAGAAGAAGCTTACAAGATTTATTGTGAAAGCTTCCTCGGTGCTGAACACCGTGAGCAAATCGAGAAAGAAGCGGTAGAAATCGTCAGCAAAGTGCTTGCCGACGCTAAATAAGCCGTTCTCTGCTTCTCATCAAAGGCGCTGATTATTCAGCGCTTTTTTTTTGTCCATTTTTTGGCGGAAGTTCAGACATCAAAAAGAGTTATCTAAATGCGTTTTTCGGCTTGCCAGTTTCTGAAAACCGATCTAGTTTAGATATATCGAAATGATTCGATATATCTAAATGGGACATAAATTATGTTTAGCAAAATGTTTGAAGGCCGCCATCGCGGTCACGGTAGCCGGGAAGAAGGGCATCGCGGCCATTGCCGTCATGAATCAGAACGCAGTGATCACAGCGAGCGTCACATGTTACGCCGTGATGGTCGTCATCGTGGGGAAGACCGGGGTGAGGAAGGGCATGAACATCGCGGGCGTGGCGAAGGTCGTCGGGGTGGTCGTGGCGAACGCGGTGTACATCGTCTGTTCGAACACGGTGATTTACGCCGCGTCCTGCTGGCGCTGGTGGCGAAAAAACCGAGCCATGGTTATGAGTTGATCAAAGCGATTGAAGAGGCATCGTCAGGTCTTTACGTACCAAGCCCTGGCGTGATTTATCCGACGCTGACGCTGCTGGAAGAGCAGGATTTCCTCGAGCCTGTCGCCACCGGCAATGGCCGGAAAAGTTATCAGATCACCGAAGCCGGTAAAGTGGAACTGGCGCAACATCAGGCGGTGGTTGATGTGATTTTTGCCCGTCTGGCTGGCGCACAGCGTCCGCGTGAAAACAACCTGGCAGAGGGCATTCATGAGTCGATGCACCGCCTGAGGCATGCACTGCGCGGTAACATGATGCGTGCGGATTTAACGCCGGAACAGGTGGTGCGGGTGAGTGCGATTTTGCAGCAGGCTGCAGAAAGTCTGGAAGCCGAATTTGCCGAAACCAAACCGCAGACTGACGAACCTAAGGCATAAAGCGATAGCCCACGCCGGTTTCGGTCAGTAAATGACGTGGCCGGGTGGCGTCGGCTTCCAGTTTCTGGCGCAAATGCCCCATGTAGATGCGCAGATAATGGCTGTGTTCGACGTAATTCGGGCCCCATACGTGGCTCAGTAACTGACGCTGAGTAATGACTTTGCCGCTGTTCGCCAGCAGTTCGGCCAGCAGACGAAACTCAATCGGCGTCAGATGACAATCATCACCGTTACGCTGTACGCGCCGGTTGATCAAATCTACCGTCACATCAGAAAACGTCACCAGCGGGCTTTCCTGCGCGCTGCCCGTATGGCGGCGCAGGGCCACACGAACCCGCGCCAGCAGTTCACCCACGCCAAACGGCTTGGTGAGAAAATCATCGGCACCGGCATCCAGCGCGGCAATTTTGTCTTCCTCACGGGTGCGTGCCGACAGCACAATAATCGGGATGGCGCTCCAGTGGCGCAAATCACGAATATAGGTCAGGCCGTCACCGTCTGGTAAACCGAGGTCGAGAATAACCAGATCCGGTTTACGCGTGCCGGCCTCAATCAGCCCGCGTTGCAGCGTTTCACTTTCAAATACCCGCAGGCCTTCCGCCTCCAGTGCCGTACGCACAAAGCGGCGGATCTCTTTTTCGTCTTCAACAATTAAAATATTTATCGGGGATGCGCTCACGATACCTCGTCGATGTCTGATTCCATGTCACTTTCCATCTCCGGCGATGCCTCGAGCGGCAGCCTGAAACGAAAACGCGCACCGCCGTTCGGGCCATTTTCCGCCCAGATCCGTCCGTCGTGCACCTCAATAATGGCACGACAAATCGCTAATCCCAACCCCACACCCGGAATGGCGGATTCTTTATTACCGCGGGCGAATTTTTCGAAAATGGTGTGCTCGGCGCCAGCCGGAATACCAGGGCCGTTATCCCAGACTTCCATCTCCAGCCATTCATCCAGCGGCGTGGCTTTAATGCCAATTGTCGCACCGGTTCCGGCATATTTATGGGCATTTTCCAGCAAATTGATCAGCACCCGTTCAATCAGGCTGGCATCGCAGTTAACCAACACCATTTCCTTCGGCAAATCAATTTCGATGTTGTCGTGCGCCAGTACGGGTTCGAGCATCCGCAATGCGCTGCCGGTGATTTCTTCCACTGACTGCCACTCTTTGCGCAAATTAAATCCGCCGGACTGAATGCGCGCCATATCCAGCAGATTATTCACCAGCCGCGTGGTGCTCAGCACCTGCTGGCGGATCTGGCTGGCCTGCGGTGCGTGTTTCGAGCCTTCCGACGCCAGATCCAGCGTGAGGATTTCCGCCTGCCCGAAAAGCACCGTCAGTGGGGTACGTAAATCGTGGGAAAGCGCTGAAAGCAGCGAGTTGCGCAATTGTTCGCGTTCGGTTTCCAGCCGTGCCGTTTCCGCGCTGGCAGCCAGATGCAGACGTTCAAGCGCATTGGCAATCAGCACGGTAAAGGTTTGCAACAGACGCTGCTGTTCCGGCACTAACAGCTGACGGATATTCGGCGGTTCGACCGCCAGCAGGCCGCGTGATTCGCCGGATGCAATCAGCGGCAGAAGCTGGTACGGCACGCCAGGCAGGGTATCCGTGCCCGCACCGGCTGGCAATTTTTTGTCGAAACTCCAGCGGGCGATAGCGTCATCCACCACAATCGAGGTGATTTCACCCGCAGGCTGCGCCAGTTCACCGTTCTCCTGTGGCAGCAAAATGGCAGTTTTGGCATTCAGACTGGAAGAAATAAAGTGGCGGCTGGTCTGAGCGATGGCTTCCGGTGTCAGCGACTGACTCAATCCTTTGGACATTTCATACAGATGCTGCGCACGCTTTTCACGGTGACGGGCGATACGCGCCTGATAACGCACCCCTGCTGTCAGGTTCCCGATCAGTATGCCGACAGTCAGCATCACGCCGAAAGTCACCAGATATTGCGCGTCAGTCACCGCCAGCGAGCCACGGGGTTGCACGAAAAACAGATCAAAGCTGATGACGTTAATCACCGCCGCCAGCACCGACGGCCAGCGGCCATAAAACAGCGCGACAATCACCACGCCGAGCAGATACACCATGACCAGATTGGCCTGATCGAACGTCGGCACCAGCCATTGCGACATCACGGTGATCACCGCGCACAGCGCCACGGCCAGCGCACAGCCCCACAACTGGCGACTGAAGCGATCAGCAAACGTGCGCGAGTCCTGCTCTTTGCGCAGGGGCGTGACCGGTGCATCTTCCAGCCCGACGACGATTAAATCGAGGTCGGGCGCGATTTCCGCCAGCTTATCAGCAAAACTGGCGCTGAATTTCCAGCGCTTTTCACGACGTCTGCCGGTCATGATTTTGCCCAAACGATGTTCGCGGGCGTAACGCAAAATCGCCTGTTCCTCCTGCGGATCGGAGAGCGTGGCAGTTTCTGCCCCCAGTTCCTGCGCCAGTTTCAGGGAACGCAAAATGGCGCGACGCTGACCTTCAGGCAAACGGTGCAGACGCGGGGTTTCGACATACACCGCGTGCCAGACGCAACCGAGGCGCGCTGCCAGGCGCGAGGCGACGCGGACTAATTTCTCATTGCCGCCACCGTGACCGATACACAGCAACAGCGCATCGCGGGTATGCCAGACACGGCTGATGCCCTGATCATCGCGATATTCGCGCATCTGGTCGTCCACCCGGTCGGCGGTACGACGCAGGGACAGCTCGCGCAGGGCAATCAGATTGCCTTTGCGGAAGAAGTGTTCGATGGCGCGTTCGGCCTGACCGGGAATATAAACTTTGCCTTCTTTCAGGCGCTGACGCAGGGAGTCGGGGGGTAAATCCACCAGCACGACTTCGCTGGCGCCATCAAACAGACGGTCGGGAACCGTTTCACGAATAATGATGCCGGTGACGCCGCTGACCACATCGTTCAGGCTTTCCAGATGCTGAACGTTCACGGTGGTAAATACGTCGATACCGGCATCGAGTAACTCTTCGACATCCTGCCAGCGTTTCGGATGGCGCGAACCGGCAGCATTACTGTGCGCCAGTTCGTCCATCAGGATCAGGGCAGGGCGTCGTGCCAGCGCAGCGTCGAGGTCAAACTCCTGCACCTGACGTCCGCGGTGTTGAATGCGTTTCGGCGGTAACAGAGAAAGCCCCGGCAACAGCGCCTGTGTTTCCTGCCTGCCGTGGGTTTCCACCACGCCAACCAGCACGTCGAGGCCGGTGGCGCGCAGGCGCTGCGCCTCCTGCAACATGGCAAAAGTTTTACCGACGCCCGCGCAGGCACCGAAAAAGACTTTCAGTTGCCCGCGTGGCTTCTCGTTGGCGAGCGCCAGCAGGCTGTCGGGATCGGGGCGATCTTCTGTCATATCATCCTGTGAGGTTGGTTAATGGGTTTTCAGTTCATCCAGCGCCTGATTCAGGCCGAGCACATTAACGACGTCGGGGCCAAGGTAACCAATCAGCGGTGATGATGTATTATCATCAATCAATTTATTCACTTGCGCCAGTGGCAGCCCGCGTGCGGCAGCAATGCGCGGAGCCTGCCATTGTGCCGCTTCCACTGAAATCTGCGGATCCAGTCCGCTGCCGCTGCTGGTCACCAGATCCACCGGCACCGTCGCCGGGCTTTGCGGATTGGCTTTGCGCAGCGCTGCCACGCGGTCTTTCACTGCCTGATCCAGCGCCGGGTTACTGGCCGCCAGATTACTCCCTGCCGACGCCATCGGGTTATACGGCGAATCGGAGGTGACGGACGGACGGCCCCAGAAGTAATCATTGCGGGTAAAATTCTGCCCGATCAGTTCTGAGCCAATCACTTTATTGCCGCTGTCTTTAATCAGCGAACCCATCGCCTGCGGGCGAAATACCAGCTCTGAAACGCCGGTGGTCAGCAGTGGATAAACGACGCCGGTCGCCAGCGTCAGCAGAACTGTCATCACCAGAGCCGGACGCACATAGGACATTCTTGTAACGGACATAATGGTCTTCCTTAAAAATCAGCTCAGATGTAAAACGGTCAGGATCACGTCTATCAGCTTGATACCCACAAACGGCACCAGCAGCCCGCCCGCACCATAAATCCACAGGTTACGGCGCAACAGGGCGGCGGCACTCATGGCTTTATAGCTCACCCCTTTCAGCGCCAGCGGGATCAGGAACACAATCACCAGGGCGTTGAAAATGACCGCCGACATAATGGCCGAAGACGGCGACGTCAGGTGCATCACGTTCAGCGCATTGAGTTGCGGATAGGTTGCCGCGAACGCCGCCGGGATAATGGCGAAATACTTCGCCACGTCGTTGGCAATACTGAAGGTGGTCAGCGAGCCGCGTGTCATCAGCATTTGTTTACCGATATGCACCACTTCAATCAGCTTGGTCGGGTTGGAGTCGAGATCGACCATGTTCCCGGCTTCCTTCGCTGCCTGCGTCCCGGAGTTCATCGCCACCGCGACATCGGCCTGTGCCAGCGCCGGCGCATCGTTGGTACCGTCGCCGGTCATCGCCACCAGACGACCTTCTGACTGATACTGACGAATCAATGCCAGTTTGGCTTCCGGTGTGGCTTCAGCCAGAAAATCATCCACGCCCGCTTCGGCGGCGATGGCGGCGGCGGTCAGGCGGTTATCCCCGGTGATCATCACCGTTTTAATGCCCATTTTGCGCAGCTCGGCAAAGCGTTCCTTGATACCGCCTTTGACGATATCTTTCAGCTCAACCACGCCCAGTACTTTAGCGCCTTCTGCTACCACCAGAGGCGTGCCGCCTTTACGCGCCACGGTTTCCACCAGCCCCTCGACGGCTTTCGGGAAGGTACCGCCGTTGGATTCCACATGGCGACGGATAGCGTCAACCGCCCCTTTACGGATGCTGCGGTCACCGACGTTGACGCCGCTCATGCGGGTCTGCGCGGAGAAGGGCACGAAGGTTGCATTCAGCGAATGAATATCGCGTTCACGCAGGTTAAAGCGCTGCTTCGCCAGCACCACAATACTGCGGCCTTCCGGCGTTTCATCAGCCAGAGAGGATAACTGCGCGGCATCGGCCAGTTCCTGTTCCGTCACCTGCGGCGCGGGCAGGAACTGCGATGCCTGGCGGTTACCGAGCGTGATGGTGCCGGTTTTATCCAGCAGCAGCACATCCACGTCACCGGCGGCTTCCACCGCACGGCCGCTGGTGGCGATGACGTTGGCTTCCAGCATGCGGCTCATACCCGCCACGCCAATCGCCGACAGCAAACCGCCGATGGTGGTCGGGATCAGACACACCAGCAGGGCGACAAGCACGGTGACCGTGACCGGAATACCGGCATGGCTGGCGTCAACGCTGAACAGCGAGAACGGATACAGCGTGGCGGTAGCCAGCACGAACACCAGCGTCAGCGCCACCAGCAAAATCGTCAGCGCCACTTCGTTTGGCGTCTTGCGGCGTTTTGCACCTTCGACCATCGCAATCATACGGTCGAGGAAGGTATCGCCAGGGTTCGCCGAACATTCGACCACCAGCCAGTCTGACAAGACGCGCGTCCCGCCGGTGACCGAGGAGAAGTCGCCGCCGGATTCGCGGATCACCGGTGCAGATTCACCGGTAATGGCGCTTTCATCCACCGACGCACCGCCGATCAGCACTTCACCGTCGCATGGCACGGTATCGCCTGCTTCGATCAGCACGTAATCGCCTTTGCGCAGGGTATCGGCGGCGACTTTAATCACCGGCGATTCAGGGCGTGGTTCGTAGATTTTTTTCGCCCAACTGGTTTTCTGCACGCCTTTCAGGCTCTGCGCCTGCGCCTTGCTGCGGCCTTCCGCCAGTGCTTCGGCGAAGTTGGCGAACAGCACGGTAAACCACAGCCACAGCGACACGCTGCCGGTAAAAGCCGCGCTGCCGTCGGTCCGGTGCAGCAGAATTGCCAGCCAGATCAGTGTGGTCAGAATGCTGCCCAGATACACCACGAACATCACCGGATTGCGCCACTGAACACGGGGATCCAGTTTTTTCACCGAATCCAGCAGGGCAGTGCGGATCAGACGGGGTTCAAATAACGCACGTTGTTTACGACTCATCTTTTTAGTCTCTATATTCATCAGTTCAACGAGTTACGCAGCATTACTGTGCTGACCAGACCTGCAAATGTTCTGCCACCGGTCCCAGCGCCAGCGCCGGAATAAAGGTCAGTGCACCGACTAACAACACGGTACCGACCAGCAGACCGATGAACAGCGGGCCGGATGTCGGCAACGTGCCGTTGCCTGCCTGCTGGCGTTTTTTCATCACCAGAGAACCGGCAATCGCCAGCACCGGAATGATGACGCCGAAGCGGCCGAAGAACATACAGGCTGCCAGCAACAGGTTGTAGAACGGCGTATTGACGCTCAGCCCGGCAAACGCACTGCCGTTGTTATTGGCGGCGGAAGACACCGCATACAGCACTTCACTGAATCCGTGCGCGCCGGGGTTTAAAATGCCTGCGCGACCGGCGTCGGTGACCAGCGCCAGTGCCGTGCCGAGCAGCACCAGCGTCGGTGTCACCAGGATTGCCAGCGCGGTCATCTTCATATCGTAAACGTCGATTTTCTTACCGAGATATTCCGGTGTACGGCCAATCATCAGCCCGGCGATAAACACCGTCAGCAGTACAAACAGCAGCATGCCGTACAGGCCGGAACCCACGCCGCCGAACACCACTTCGCCAATCTGCATCAGCCACATCGGCACCATACCGCCGAGTGCGGTAAAGGAATCGTGCATGGCGTTGACCGCACCGCACGAGGCCGCCGTAGTGACGACGGCGTACAGGCTGGAGGCCAGAATGCCGAAGCGGCTTTCCTTACCTTCCATATTAAAATTGCTGCTGGCGCCAAGTGCCATGAAGTGCGGATTGCCTTTGAGCTCGGCGTACATCACTACCACGACCGACACCACGAAAATCACCGACATCGCCCAGACCAGCGCGTGCCCCTGACGGTTATCGCCGACCACGCGGCCAAAAGCGAAGCACAAGGCACAAGGGATAATGAAAATCGCCAGCATCTGCACCATGTTGGTCAGTGCGGTCGGGTTCTCAAACGGATGGGCAGAGTTGGCACCGAAGAAGCCACCGCCGTTGGTGCCGAGCATTTTGATGGCTTCCTGCGAAGCCACCGGCCCCATAGGTAAGGTCTGTTGCAGGCCTTCCAGTGTGGTGATGTGCTGATACGCTTCGAAGTTTTGCAGTACCCCCTGACTGACGAAAAACAGTGCCAGCAGGAAAGACACCGGCAGCAGCAGATACAGTGTGATGCGCCATAAATCCGTCCAGGCATTGCCGATGGTGTGTGCTGAAGGGCGGGCAAAGGCGCGGATCAGGGCAAACGCCACGGCGATACCGGTCGCTGCGGAGAGGAAGTTTTGCACAGTCAGCCCGACCATCTGGCTGAGATAGCTCAGCGTGCTTTCGCCGCTGTAAGCCTGCCAGTTGGTGTTGGTCACGAAACTCACTGCGGTATTAAAGGCCAGATCCCATGACAATCCGCCGAAATGCTGCGGGTTCATCGGCAATACGCCTTGCGCCATCAGCAGCGCCATCAGCACGATAATGCCCAGAATGTTAAATACCATGATCGCCAGTGCATACTGCCACCAGTTCATTTCAGCATTGCTGCTGCCAGACGTGCGTAAAACACCGTTTTCTATGCGCTGAATAAATGCGCCGGGCTGTCCTTCAATCAGTTGAGCAATAAAGTTACCCAGTGGTTTTGCCAGCAGCAAAAGCACCAGCATAAAACTGGCAATCAGTAAGAATCCGGTTGCAGCCATTTAAAAATCCTCCGCATTCAGCAGGGCATAAACCAGATAGCCGAGCAGCAGAAGAACCAGTAATGCGCCGCAGATTACGCCAACACTCACAATCCACCTCCACAGGTGTGTTTTTATGTTGTGGCGAGAATAAGGAAAGGCGGGAAAAGATCCTGAAAAGAAAGCGTTCCTGCGTGTAAAAAAAGTATAAAAATTCCTTCGTCCTTAAAGCCACAGCGGCGTTACCTGCACTCACTAACCCGAATCACTGACCTGAGTCCGCTCATCGGGATTTCTTCGCCTGCTGCCTTGCTGTCATTCCAATGACTTAGGAATTGGCGGTTAACCTGAATTGCGTATTTATTTAACCATTTTGTAACTCAATTACAGCGAGAGGCCAAAATTGGCGAAAATTTACACTTTAAAGTGGTCAGATGAGTAGTAAAATTTCATCAATTGCAGTATATTTTTCACAACTTACAGTTTCCGAAAACTTTGCAAATTTCACAGGAGCAACGCGATGAATGATTACACGCCATACACAATGACCCGCATACTGGCCCGCCGCGCTTTTGTTATCGCTGCCGGTGTTCTGGCTCTGCCGGTTATGCTGTTCCGCGCTGACCGCGCCCGTTTTTACAGCTATTTACACCGCGTCTGGATGAAAACCAGCGATAAGCCGGTATGGCTGAGTCATGCCGAGATGGCGACCCAAGACTTTTACTGATTTAGCTCTCTCCCCTGCGAAGGGGAGGCGCCAGAAACCCCGTTCCCCGCGGGGTTTTTTATTGCCTGTCGATAAACTTGTACAATATTATTTTTATGTATAACTTGTGCTAAAGTTATACATAAGGGTGATGAATCAATGCCACCTCTTACTTTCCTTTCTGGGACACAAGGCGCCGACAATGACGAAAACAATTCCGATTGGTATCAGTGCATGCCTGCTGGGTGAAAATGTCCGCTTTGATGGCGGGCATAAGCGTCTGGCGTTTGCCGTAGAGCAACTGGCGCCTTATGTGCGGTTCGAACCGATCTGCCCGGAAATGGCGATAGGCTTACCGACGCCGCGTCCGGCGCTGCGTCTGGTGAAAATGGATGACAGTATCGTGATGCGTTTCAGCAATGACGAGAGCATCGACGTCACCGAAAAGATGCAGAGTTACGCCGAAAAACGCGTGGCGCCGCTGACCGGCCTTTGCGGTTATATCGTCTGTGCAAAATCCCCGAGCTGCGGGATGGAGCGGGTGCGGGTGTACAGCGCTAACGGTAAAGATGCCAAAAAAGCCGGTATCGGGATGTATACCGCCGAGCTGATGAAACAGCATCCGTGGTTGCCGGTGGAAGAAGATGGCCGGTTAAACGATCCGGTGCTGCGGGAGAATTTTGTTGAGCGCGTTTTTGCGCTGTTTGAACTGAACCAGCTTCGCGAAAGTGGCCTGACGCGCGGCAAACTGATGGCATTTCACAGCCGTTATAAACTCATTTTGCTGGCCCATTCTCAGCCGGAATATCGTGAGCTGGGGCGCTTTGTGGCTGCGATGGCAGAGTGGGACTCTCTTGAGGACTACTTCACTGAATACCGGTTACGGCTGATGAACCTGTTGCTCCACAAAGCCACGCGTCGCAATCACACCAACGTGCTGATGCATGTGCAGGGGTATTTCCGCAAACAGCTGAGTTCGCCGCAGCGTCAGGAACTTGCGGGCCTGATCGACCGCTATCGCCAGGGCATGCAGCCGTTGCTGGCGCCGATCACCTTGCTCAAACATTACATGTCGGAATACCCGGATGCCTATCTGGCTGACCAGCGTTATTTCGAGCCTTATCCGGAAGCTTTAAAACTTCGATACGGACATTAATACGGATATAAAAGGGAAAATATGACCACGCATTTAGTCTGGTTCCGTAATGACCTGCGGATAACCGACAATCGCGCGTTGCATGCGGCCTGTGAAGACCCACAGGCGCGTGTTATTGCCGTATTTGTTGCCACGCCCGAACAGTGGAAACAACATGAAATGGCACCGCGGCAGGCGATGTTTATTTATCAACATCTTCAGGCGTTACAGCATGCGCTGGCTGAGCGTGGCATCGGTCTGCATTACCACCAGTGTGATGATTTTGCCGACAGCGTGACGTGGCTGAAAGATTTCTGCAAAACCGAAAAAGTGGATGCGCTGTTTTATAACAAACAGTATGAAATCAACGAGCGTCAGCGTGATGCGGCGCTGGAGAACGCGGTCAGTGAATCGGTCATCTGCCACGCTTTTGACGACAGTCTGCTGCTGCCGCCGGGTTCGGTAATGACCGGCAATAATGAAATGTACAAGGTTTATACGCCTTTTCGCCGCGCGTTTTTATCCCGCCTGACCGAATCTGACAGCCGTTCGCTGCCTGCGCCACAGACACGAGGAAATGCTGAAAAAGTGGTGACACACCGGCTGATGCCGTTCGATTATCCGCTGGCGGATATCGGCGATCATTTTGCGATTGGCGAGGAAGCCGCGCGTAACCGGCTGCGCAGTTTTTGTCGTGAACAGGTGCAGGATTACCTCGAACAACGTGATTTACCGGCGGTCGACGGCACCAGTTCGCTTTCGCCGTATCTGGCCATTGGCGTGCTTTCGCCGCGCCAGTGTCTGAACCGTCTGCGCGCTGAATGCCCGGACGTGCTGGAGAAAACCGACGGCGGCGCGTTCGGCTGGCTGAATGAGCTGGTGTGGCGCGAGTTTTACCGCCATCTGATCGTCGCCTGGCCGAAACTTTGCAAGCATCAGCCGTTCGTTGCATGGACTGACAACGTGCGCTGGCGTCATGCGCCCGATGATTTGCAGGCGTGGAAAGACGGGAAAACCGGTTATCCGATTGTAGATGCGGCTATGCGTCAGCTGAATGCGACGGGCTGGATGCATAACCGTCTGCGTATGATTGTCGCCAGTTTTCTGGTGAAGGATTTACTGATCAACTGGCGTGAAGGCGAACGCTATTTCATGTCGCAACTTCTGGATGGTGATCTGGCGGCCAACAACGGCGGCTGGCAGTGGGGTGCCTCGACGGGTACCGACGCCGCGCCGTATTTTCGTATTTTCAATCCGACGACACAGGGCGAACGTTTTGATAAAACCGGATGCTTTATCAAAGCCTGGGTGCCTGAACTCGCGGATGTGCCGGAAAGAGACATTCATCAACCGCATCGCTGGGCGGAAAAACATCATCGCGTGCTAGACTACCCGCTGCCGGTTATTGATCACGCGCAGGCGAGAAAAGACACGCTCGCGGCGTTTGAGGCGGCAAAAAACCGGTCAGACTGACTTTACTCTCTCACCACGACAAGGAGCGATGTGATGAAAAAATACCTGCTGGCGATGATGCTGGCATGCTGGGCGGGCCAGGCCAACGCGGGATTTGACGTTGTGGCGCTCGGCGTGAACGGCGGCGTCGAAGAAGGTAACCTCACCTCCTATCTGATCCGAAGTGACGATCAAAAACTCTATCTCGGACTGGATGCCGGTTCTGTTTTACCGGGCATCCGCAAGGCGCTGGAGAAAGGCAGTTTTCCGCAGGTCACCGCCGAAAATGCCGCACCGCTGACCCCGCAGGGCGCGGTTTTCCGTAACCTGATTGGCGGATACTTTATCAGTCACGGTCATCTCGACCATCTTGCAGGGTTGATTATCAGCTCGCCGGAAGACAGCAAAAAACCGATTTACGGCATGGCCGATACCATTGGCACGCTGCGTCAGCATTATTTCAATGGTCGCGTCTGGCCGAACTTTACTGACTCCGGCAGTGGTTTACGTATCGGCACCTATCGCCTCAACCAGCAGCGTCCGGCACAGAGATTTTCTCTCGGGCTGACCGGGCTGGACGGCAGTATTTATCCCCTGAGTCACGGCGGTACGCCATCCAGCATGATCCTGGTCAGCCGCAATAATCAGTCTTTTGCCTTCTTCGGCGACACCGGCCCGGATGAAGTCGAGAAATCAAAAAATCTCGATACCGTGTGGCGCATGCTGGGCGATGAAGTGAAAGCACAACGGCTGAAAGGGCTGATTATCGAAACGTCGTATCCCGATGGCGTACCCGACAGCAAACTGTTTGGGCATCTGACGCCGCACTGGCTGCTGAAAGAGCTGGGAACGCTGCAACAATATGCCGGTGGCGAAGGTTCGCTGAAAGGCCTGACGGTGATTATCAGCCACGTTAAACCCAGCCTGAAAGCCGGGGCAGATCCTGAACAGGCGATCATGGCGCAGCTGGAAAAAGGGAATAATCTGGGCGTGAATTTTGTCAGGATGGCGCAGGGTGATAAATTAGAGATCAAGTAGACCATCCATTAATAACGAGAAACGCCATGAATAATCTCCAGCTTGAAAAGCTGATTAATCAGAAACTAGATATCAGCAATTACAAAGATTACGCACCGAACGGATTGCAGGTTGAAGGGCGTCGTGAAGTGCAGCGCGTGGTGACCGGCGTGACGGCGTCGCAGGATCTGCTGGATGCCGCAATTGCTGTCGAAGCTGATGCGGTTCTGGTGCATCACGGTTATTTCTGGAAAGACGAACCGGCTGAAATCCGCGGCATGAAGCGTAACCGTCTTAAGACGTTGCTGGCAACGGATACCAACATGTACGCCTACCATCTGCCGCTGGACGGCCATCCGGAGCTGGGGAATAACGCGCAACTGGCGAAACTGTTCGGTATCGACGTGCAGGGGGAAATTGCCCTGCTGTTGCCGTGGGGCGAGCTGGAAAAACCACTGACCGGTGAAGCATTCCGCCAGCGCATTGAAGTGACGCTGGATCGCAACGTGCTGCACAGTTCACAGAATGCACCTGCCGAAATCCGTCGCGTGGCATGGTGTTCCGGTGGCGGTCAGGGCTACATTCAGAAAGCCGCAGAATTTGGCGTCGATGCCTTTATCAGCGGCGAAGTGTCTGAACAAACCATTCATATTGCCCGTGAAATGGGCCTGCATTTCTTTGCCGCAGGCCATCACGCCACCGAACGTTATGGCGTGAAAGCGCTGGGCGAATGGCTGGCAGCGGAACACGGGTTAGACGTCATGTTCATCGACATCGACAATCCTGCCTAATTTTTCTTTTGACCGTCTCTTCAGAAACGTTGTCTTCCAGCAGGGTGAACGCCCGCTGTAATCCGGTATCCACTTCGGGGTCTGCGCCCTGCGGTGGATACTTGCTTTCTTCTTCCTCTGCGGCTTCGCTTTCCTCAACCTGCGGTTCCACCACGTTTTCCGGTGCGGGCATGGTTTCCTGAATCATCTGTTCGTCAAACGCCGGGTTTAGCGCAGGCGAGAGCGGGGAACTGCTCAGGCTGTCCGGCATGGCGATGTGCGGAACCGGTGCATCGACCGCCATCTGTGTTTCTTCTTCCTTTTTCGACGTCCGGCTCAGTGCCACAATCCCGGCACCGCACAGGGCAAAAAACGCATACAGGATATTGCCACCCAGCGGTTCGATCAGCGCGCCTACTGCCAGCGGGCCGATACAGGCGCCGACGCCAAAAGCCATCAGCAGACAGGCTGAAAGCGAGACGCGACGCTCCGGTTCGATCATGTCATTGGCGAGTGCGACGATCAGCGGGTACAACGTGAACTGCATCAGGCTGACGACAAAACCAATGGCGAGCAACAGCGGGAATGAGATGTGGCTGAACAACGCCAGCGGCAGGGCGGTAACGGCCAGCAGGATGGCGTTTATGCGCATCAGCATGTTGCGGTTATAGCGATCGGAAAGCCAGCTGAGCGGGAACTGTGCCAGCAGCCCGGCGAAAATCGCCAGCGCCATAAACAGACCGGTTTGTTGTGTGCTCAGCGATTGCTGGCTGGTGTAAATCGGCGCCAGCCCGTAGAACGAACCGACGACCATGCCAATCAGCAACGTGATAGCCAGCACTTTGGGGATAGCACCAATAAAGAATTTCAGTTCCATCGGCGCTGGCGACATATGGCCGACGTTGGTGCGTGTAGTCAGCGCAATCGGCACCAGGCACAGGGCAAAACACAAGGCAATAACGATAAGCGTACTGACGCCTAAATCGCTGTTGAGCATCAGTACGACCTGACCAAGCGCCATCCCGAGATAAGACGCCACCATATAAAAGCCGAATACCACGCCGCGCTGACTGGCTTCGGCCTGATCGTTGAGCCAGCTTTCCAGCACCATATATTGCACCATCATGCATAAGCCGATGATCAGGCGCAGCACCACCCAGACCGGGATGATGTCAGTCAGGCCATGGCCCAGCACGGCGGCGGTGATAATGCCGGAGCAGGAAACGTAGGCACGAATATGGCCGACGCGGGCGATCAGGATATGGCCGACTTTGCCGCCGATCACCAGCCCGATGTAGTTGGCTGCGATGATCGCCCCGATCATCGCGCCGCTGACATGAATCGCGGAAAGACGCAGGGAAATGTAAGTCGTCAGCAGGCCGGAACCCAGTAACATCAGTAATGTCGTGGTGTAGAGCGGAAAAAAGAGTGCTAATGGTTTTCTCACAGGCCATCCCTATTGTGTAACGAAGGCGTTATCCAAACGCTAAAAAACAGCAACGTTTCTGAGAGTAGCAGTTGCAGGCGGCGGGCGAAACCTCCGTCGCCTGCGCAAAGAGGCAGATGAGTTGACATCAGCACTCTGTTTCACGCATAACTGATAACAAATCTCACGCTATTGATTCGATGAATAACCCAATGATCCACAACCCTTCTTTAAGGAGTGCCTGAGTGCAACGAGCACGATGTTACCTGCTGGGCGAACGCGCGGTAGTGCTGGAACTTGAACCCCCGGTATCACTGGTAAGCCAGCAACGGATCTGGGGGCTGACGCAACGTTTACAGGATCGAGCCGCGTATCCGGGCGTGCGTGAAGTCATTCCCGGCATGAATAATCTGACGGTATTACTCTCCGAGGCGCAAAGTTCGGCGCTGGATGCCATTGAGCGTCTGCAAAACTGGTGGGAAGAAAGCGAAGCCATCGAGCCTGAATCGCGGCTGATTGAAATTCCGGTGATTTACGGGGGTACGCAGGGACCGGATTTGGACAACGTGGCGCGTCATACCGGCATGACGCCGCGTCAGGTCGTCGAATGTCACGCAGGTGCTGATTACATCGTCTATTTTCTCGGTTTCCAGCCCGGTTTCCCTTATCTGGGCGGCATGCCTTCGACACTTGCCACGCCACGTCACGGCGAACCGCGCCTGTCAGTGCCTGCGGGTTCGGTTGGCATTGGCGGCAGTCAGACAGGTATTTATCCTCTTGAGACCCCGGGGGGCTGGCAACTGATCGGCCAGTCGCTCATCGCGATGTTTGATCCGCTGCGGGAACAGCCGACATTATTGCTGCCGGGCGACAGCGTGCGTTTTGTGCCACAGAAGGAGGGCGTATGCTGAAGGTTTTACGCGCCGGGATGTTGTCCACGGTGCAGGATTTAGGCCGCAATGGTTACCGCCAGCAGGGCGTCAGTCAGTCCGGTGCGCTGGATGCCCCGGCGCTGCGGTCTGCCAATCTGCTGGTTGGCAATGACGAAAATGCGGCTGCGCTGGAAATTACCCTTGGTCAGTTCAGTGCCGGGTTTCACCGCGAAGGCTGGATCGCGCTGACCGGCGCCGGTTGTCACGCACAACTTGATGGTAAAGAGGTGTGGACCGGCTGGTGTTACGAAGTGAAACCGGGGCAGGTGCTGACTCTGAAAATGCCCACCCGCGGCATGCGCAGCTATCTGGCGGTTTCCGGCGGCATTGATGTGCCGGAAGTTATGCGATCACGCAGTACCGATCTGAAAGCCAAATTCGGCGGTTTCCACGGGCGTCCGTTGCAGGATGGCGATATGTTGCCCATCGGTGATTCGTTCCGGCAACCGCAAAAAACCGGTGGCATTAAACAGTTGCTGTTTGGCAACCGCATTCGTGCATTGCCGGGGCCGGAGTATCAGGAATTCAGCGAGAAGTCGCGCGATGAATTCTGGCGCGCCGCGTGGCAGCTCAGCCCGCAAAGTAACCGTATGGGATACCGTCTGCACGGGCATACCCTGAAACGCGAAACTGACCGTGAAATGCTGTCGCACGGCTTATTGCCGGGCGTTGTGCAGGTGCCACATGGTGGCCAGCCGATTGTTCTGATGGCCGATGCTCAGACTACTGGCGGCTATCCGCGTATTGCCTGTGTTATTGAGGCGGATTTGTATAATCTGGCGCAAATCCGCCTGGGCGAACCGATTCATTTCGTCAAATGCACACCGGAAGACGCGCAGAAGGCCTTACGTGAGCAATCACTCTTTATCGAACAGATTAAACGGGGGCTGCATGGTTGTTGATCTTAACGCCGATTTAGGCGAAGGCTGTGGGAATGATGAGGCGCTGTTGCAGCTCGTCAGTTCAGCCAATATCGCCTGCGGATTTCATGCCGGTGACGCGCAGACCATGCAGCAATCCGTGCGCCGGGCGCTGAAATACGGTGTGGCGATTGGCGCGCACCCGAGTTTCCCTGATCGGGAAAATTTTGGCCGCACCGCCATGCAACTCCCTGCCGAAACCGTGTATGTGCAGGTGGTGTATCAGCTGGGTGCGCTGGCTGCCATCACCCGTGCGGAAGGCGGACACATGGTGCATGTAAAGCCGCACGGCATGTTGTACAACCAGGCAGCAACCGAAGCCGTGCTGGCGGATGCCATCGCCCGAGCGGTACATGCGGTGGATCCGGCATTGCGTCTGGTCGGGCTGGCGGGCAGCGAATTAATTCGTGCCGGTGAACGCCTTGGCTTGCAAACCCGTCAGGAAGTGTTCGCTGACCGGCGTTATCAGAACAACGGATCACTGGTGCCGCGCACTCAGCCTGATGCGATGATCGAAAGCGACGAACTGGCGTTGGATCAGACATTGTCGATGATACAGCAACAAAAAGTGCTCAGCCGCGAAGGTGTCTGGGTGCCCGTTAATGCGGAGACTGTCTGTCTGCATGGTGATGGTGAGCACGCGCTGACGTTTGCCCGCCGGTTAAGGCACGCGTTTGCTGAACAGGATATTCAGATCAGCGCAGGCTGATTTTTGCAGAATCTGAGGAGTACCTCTATGCGTAAAGTTTTAGTCACCGGTTTTGAGCCTTTTGGCGGCGAGCGCGTTAATCCATCATGGGAAGTAGTAAAGCAACTGGGTGACCTGGAATTGTCGGGCGCGCAGATTGTGGTTCGTCAGTTGCCGTGCGTGTTCGGCAAAGCCATTGATGCGCTGAATGCGGCGATCGATGAAGTGCTGCCGGAAATGGTGATCTGCGTCGGACAGGCCGGTGGCCGCAATGATTTCAGCATCGAACGCGTGGCGATCAACGTCGATGACGCGCGTATTGCCGATAACGACGGCAATCAGCCGGTGGATGAGGTGATTGTCAGCGACGGCCCGGCGGCGTATTTTTCTACTCTGCCGATCAAGACAATTGTCAACGGATTACGCGAGTCGGGGATCCCTGCATCGGTGTCACAAACCGCCGGTACCTATGTCTGTAACCACGTGATGTACGGCCTGATGCACCGTCTGGCACAGCCTGCCTGTAAGGTGGTGAAGGGCGGTTTTATCCATATTCCTTATCTGCCTGAACAGGCCGCGCATCATCCGGGGGCGCCAAGTATGTCAGTACATACTGTTCTGAACGCCCTTGAGCTGACGATCGCCATCGCGCTGCACACGGAACAAGATTTGAAAATTGCCGGGGGTGCGACTCACTGATGCCTGAAGGTCCTGAAATTCGCCGTGCGGCCGATGTGCTGGCTACGGCGGTAGTGAATAAGCCTCTGACGGATGTCTGGTTTGCGTTTCCGGCCCTGAAACCTTATCAGTCAGCGCTGCGTGGAACCAGAATCACGTCGATTGAAACGCGGGGGAAAGCCCTGCTGACGCACTTTTCCAACGGACTGACGTTGTACAGCCACAATCAGCTTTACGGCGTCTGGCGGGTGGTCAATGCCGGTGAAGTGGCGAAAGAAACCAAACGCTCGCTGCGGGTAAAGCTGGAAACCACCGAAGCGGCGATTTTGCTCTACAGCGCGTCCGAAATCAGTATTTACGATACGGCGGAAATCGAAAAGCATCCGTTCCTGCAACGTATCGGCCCGGATGTGCTGGATGAGCGACTGACAGTCGTGCAGGTACGTGAACGGTTACTTTCGCCTAAATTCTGCAACCGGCAGTTAGGCGGAATGTTGCTGGATCAGGCTTTTCTGGCCGGGTTGGGGAATTATCTGCGGGCGGAAATTCTCTGGCTGGCGAAACTGCTGCCGGATCATAAACCGAAAGAGCTGAATGACACGGAACGGGATGCGCTGGCCGATGCCTGTTTGTCTGTTGCGCGGTTGTCGTACGCCACGCGAGGTACGATGGATGAAAATGTGCATCACGGCGCGCTGTTCCGTTTTAAGGTATTTGGCCGCACAGGCCAGCCATGTGAACGTTGCGGCGATCCGATCATGAAAACCAGTGTGTCATCGCGACCATTCTTCTGGTGTCCGGTGTGTCAGGTCTGAAAGATAAAAAAGAAAAGGGCACCGGAGTGCCCTTGCTCAGTGTTTTCAGAATCAGAAATTCACTTTGATACCCAGATTACCGCTGTAACCTTCCAGATCTGAATCAAATCCTTTCTGGTAGCGGACGTCTGTATAAATTGTGGTGTTTTCACTGAGTTTGCCCGCCAGCCCTGCGCCAGCCCTGCGCCAGCCCTGCGCCAGTCTGCCACCAGTTGTCGCTGAATTCCGCTTTAAGCCGTTGAGTCGCGAATTGTACTTCGGGTTCATCGCCAATAGTCGTGACGGCATCCAGCGTCAGATAAGGCGTCCAGGTTGGATTATCCATGAACAACCGCACACCGCCGCGTGCCTGCGCATTACTGGTTGATACGCCGGAGACATTGCTGATGCCATCGTTGAAATCTTCCAGATTCAGATACTGATAAATCACCTGCGCCTGAGGTTCAATTTTCAGATTTTTATGCAGTGTAAAGGGTTTGCCTGCTTCCACTGATAACGCGACGCCATAACCGTCCTGATCGGCATCATGCGTGCTGTCATAGCTGTTTTTATACCAGCTGCCCATACCCACCGCGTCAATGTAGCCGCCATCCTGCGCTTTTAGCGTGTAGTAACCGCCGAGGCTGTAGATGTCGCTGTCTACACTGCCAGCTTGTACGGAATATATCGGGTTATTGCTGCGAAGGCTGTCTTCCGCGTCGGTATTCTGACGTCCGAGTGTCACGAGAATACCGGCACTGCGTTCGGTGTTTGCTTCGTTTTTATCCCACATCAGATCCATCCCTAACTGCGCATACCAGGTATCGGTATCATAGCTGTAACGGCCTGCGTCATTCTCGGTGTGAGTACCGACAATCCGACCCCATGCGCCGTCTTTATGCAGGACATCACCACCGGTACGCTGGTGATAAGTGCCAATCGCATCAAAGCCATACTGCATATTCAGCGCCGGTGCCGCGATATATCCCGGCACTTCCTCACGCCATGGCTGGTTGTCGTCGGATGGCATCGGAGTTGGGTTCACATCCGGATTGGCGTCAGGATTCGCGTCCGGATTATCATCTGGCGTTGGATCAGGCGTAGGGGCAGGGATCGGCGTTGAACAATCATAATTAGCGCAGGTGCTCAGATACCAGTTTTCACCCTCACCGGTGGTGATATCACCTTTACGCAGCCCGTAGTTGAACGCACCCGCTGAAACAGAATTCCCCAGCGTGAAGGCATTGGTTCCCTGGGTATTGGTTCCATCCACGGTAACCACTTCAATCCCGTTGCCCTGTGTATAGTTACCGTTGCCGCCTGTGCTGGTGACAAACAAGGTATTTTGACCGGTAATGTCGCCCGTTACGTGGATCTTGTCTGTCGGCGAGTTGCTGTCATCCAGATAGGTATTGATACGGTATGTGCCGTCGCCGGTCATATTGCTGTTCACGGTAAGTTCAGAGTATTCATTACCGTTATGTGTGAAGAACGTGGTGCCACCGGAGTTCATCTGCGAAATCGTGGAATCACCGGTCAGCGTCCACCGGCTGGAATCGTCGATATTAATGCTGTTGGTACTGGCGGTGATGCCTTGCCATTCAGAGCTGCTGTTAAGATAGACATCCACAACACTGCCGGTATCGGCAATGATGTCGCCTTCCATATAAGAATTACTGGCAGATAAATTCACCTGACTTTGCGCGGTAACGCCCGTATCAGTATCTGTGAAACTTCCGGCTCTCAGCAGAATACCGTTTCCGCTTTGCACGGTTGACCGGTTGTTCACGTTAATCCGGGTATTGGCACCTGCAGCCAGTATTCCCTCGCTGGTGGCGCTGCTGACAAGACTGTTATCCAGCGTCACGATAGCCTGATGTTCTGCATCAAAACCCTGCGTATAGATGCCATTTGCTAATGCACCGGAGGCCGATAACTCGCTGTTGCTGATGGTCATCTGGCTGTTGGCATAGGAACGGACAGCGGAAGCCCCTTCGCCGGCAGAAATCCCCGTAACCGCATTGGCATCAAGGGTAGAATCATTCATTGCTACCAGCAGATTACTTCCCGTACCGGTTGTGGTGATCTCAGCGGTATCAAGTGCCATAGCCCCGGAGCCTGTGGCTACAGCAGCGGCTGAACGGGTACCTTCGGTCTTGAGCACTATATTTTTGGCCGTTAGCGTTGCGCCCTGACTGGCAAAAAAACCGATGTTATTATTGCCTGTCGTGGTGTAGGTCCCG
Organism: Rahnella sp. CJA17(1/100); assembly: GCF_963881615.1. Lineage (NCBI taxonomy): Bacteria > Pseudomonadati > Pseudomonadota > Gammaproteobacteria > Enterobacterales > Yersiniaceae > Rahnella > Rahnella sp. CJA17(1/100). The sequence goes on from NZ_CAWOJA010000044.1 coordinate 49,772, forward strand.
CCTGTCAACGTCACATCGCTATAGGCGTTGCTATTCACCATGATATCGTCAGTGCCGGTCATTTCGACGTTGCCGTTTATTATGTCAACGGTAGTTCTTTTGGCATCGCTGGAACCTGACGCATAAATGACATTTTGGGAACCTGCAGAGTTTTGTTTAACCGTGAGATTTTCAATGCTCAATGTGGCGTCAGAAACGGTGAGCGCATGTTTTGCGTTAGTTAATTCTATGTTTACATTACCCAGGTTCACCGATGCACCCGACTGGATATTAATTCCCTGTGCCTGAGCGGCATCACTGGTGATACGTATATCATTACCTGTTAATGTCGAACCGACATCTGAGACATAAATAACACTGCTGTCATCTTTGCCCGTACGGATGTCGGTATTATTAATTTCGGCTGATGCGCCAGTAATAATGTTAAATGTTTTGCTGGAATCTGTTGTGCTGACATCAGCATAATTAAGGATTAACTTACCTCCGCTAATAATATTGAATGCATAAGCTTCGCTGCCGGTCGTGGAAACTACGGATTGAACGGGCACTGGCGAAGGTATTCCAGGGACAGTGATTTCACCATCAACAATAACTTCTGTACCCGCGCCGGTGATGGTGTAAGCGTGATCGCCCGTACCTGTCGTAGCGAAACTCAAGGCATCAGCAGGGGTTATGCCGGTTGAAAATGTGGTTGTTGCAAGTGCAATAGAAGACGGTAATAAAAGACTAAATATGGCGCTCGATAATAATGTTTTTTTAAATGAATGCGGATGTTCCCGATATTCTTCCATGTCAACGTGTCCTTTGTTTTAATAATGGCGTGTTTATCTTACATGTTTCATTAATACGCTTTTTTAATTAGCGGATTGCAATGAATCATATTGTTGATGACTATGAGTTTATTGTCAGGTGAATTTCGGGGGATGGTATATCACGGAAGGATAAGCGTCAAATATTGGTACTGATATATTGAATCGTTAATTTATGCTTAATATATAATTAAGGTCTCTTTGGGTTGAATAAATAAAAAGGCCAATGAATTATTCATCGGCCTTGTATATTAGGACAGGAGGGAATTATTTTTTCAGCTGAGAATGGAAATCGCGTTTGTCATAGCCGGTATAAAGCTGGCGAGGACGGGCAATTTTGATACCTTCCTGATGCATTTCGCTCCAGTGAGCAATCCAGCCAACAGTACGCGCCATCGCGAAGATCACGGTGAACATGGAAGAGGGAATACCCATGGCTTTCAGGATGATGCCGGAGTAAAAATCGACGTTCGGGTACAGTTTCTTCTCGATGAAGTACGGGTCGTTCAGCGCGATATGTTCAAGCTCCATCGCTACTTCCAGCAGGTTGTCTTTCAGATCCAACTCTTTCAGCACTTCATGACAGGTTTCACGCATCACGGTTGCGCGCGGGTCGTAGTTTTTGTAAACACGGTGACCAAAGCCCATCAGGCGGAAAGAATCATTCTTGTCTTTTGCACGTTTCACAAATTCAGGGATGTGATCAACGCTGCTGATTTCTTCCAGCATTTTCAGTGCAGCTTCGTTCGCGCCGCCGTGAGCCGGTCCCCACAAGGACGCGATACCTGCAGCAATACAGGCGAACGGGTTAGCGCCAGAAGAACCGGCGGTACGCACGGTGGACGTGGAGGCGTTTTGCTCATGGTCAGCGTGCAGGATCAGAATACGATCCATCGCGCGTTCCAGAATCGGATTCACTTTGTATTCTTCACATGGGGTGGCGAACATCATGTGCAGGAAGTTACCGGCATAAGACAGGTCGTTGCGCGGGTATACAAACGGCTGGCCGATAGAATATTTGTAACACATGGCGGCGACGGTCGGCATTTTAGACAGCAGACGGTAAGCAGCGATTTCACGGTGACGTTCGTTTTCTACGTCGATGGAGTCGTGATAAAAGGCGGCCAGTGCGCCGGTGACGCCACACAGCACAGCCATCGGGTGAGAGTCGCGACGGAAGCCGTGGAACAGACGGGTGATTTGCTCATGCACCATGGTGTGGCGGGTGACATTGGTTTTGAATTCATCGTACTGTTTCTGAGTCGGCACTTCGCCGTTCAGCAGCAGATAGCTCACTTCAAGGAAAGTGGACTCCTGTGCCAGCTGGTCAATCGGGAAACCACGGTGCAGCAGAACGCCTTCGTCACCGTCGATATAGGTGATTTTGGACTCGCAGGATGCAGTAGAGGTGAAACCGGGGTCATAAGTGAAAAGACCTTTAGAACCGAGGGTGCGGATATCCACTTCATCCTGGCCCAGTGTGCCGGACAGCACGTTTAGTTCAATCGGGTCGTGACCTTGTAGGGTAAGTGTCGCTTTCTTATCAGCCATTTACAGTCTCCTTAGCGCCTTATTTTTAAAAATCAGTAACAACAGAAATGCCTGGAAGCGACGCCTTGTAAGGTCATTATTATTGTCAGCCTTAGCTCTGCGATCGAATGGGAAGGGAACGTAGAGCTGAGTCGAAGTGCAGTCTCAGACTGCTCTGTGACAAACAAGCGGCGTTTCATCGTTGTTAACGATTCGGTAAATCATTACTGTTCTGTCGCTCAGTACCTGTGAAGAGTATGAGGATTTACACAATCACCACTTTTGCATAACTTGGGCCGTCAGGGAAGACCCTGCATTGCGATTGTGTGATCCACTGATTCTTCAGAAACTTTCACCATTTTGGTGCGTGAAGGCGAAGCCGGTATGTGCGCAGAATCACAGTCCTATAGGGATAGTTCATTTGTAATGGAAATGTTGATCAAATGTCAAACTGGATAATTTATTTCGTGTCTTTTGTGAAAAATGGGAGCTAACTCACTGTTTCGGAGAAATGTGAATAAAGCATTTGTAGGGCAATTGTAATAGGAATGTGATCAACCTATACTCCTACAAGGTCTCCGGGCAATCCGAAGTAGGAGCACCCAGCACTCTCTTTTTTGTCTCAGATTTTATGAAAATGGACTTAAAGGAAAACACATTTCTGCGCCGTTTAAGCACATCGGATGTCGTTGTTTGAGCGCGTGAAATGTTGGGCTTTTAGCTCAGCTTTCCAACGTTATTGGTTCTGTGGGGAGGCGGTAAGTCAACGCATCCACAACGACAAGAACGAAGGAAAGGGTGCTGTCTGACATACTGCTCCGGACCGGAGGAAAAATAATAAGAGCTGTGTGGGCAAAACCGTGAAAAAACAAAGACCTGTCAATCTGGATCTGCAAACGATCCGGTTTCCTGTTACTGCGATAGCGTCCATCTTACACCGAGTCTCTGGCGTAATTACCTTCGTCGCCGTCGGTATCCTCCTCTGGCTGTTAGGCCTGTCTCTCTCTTCTCCTGAAGGGTTTGCGCATGCTGCCGCCATCATGAATAGCTTCTTCGTCAAATTCATCTTTTGGGGAATACTCACTGCGCTGGCCTATCACGTTTGCGGTGGCGTACGCCATTTGCTGATGGATTTTGGCTATATCGAAGAGAGTTTGGCTGCCGGTACCCGTTCTGCCCAGGTGGCAATCGGTCTGACCGTCGTGCTGTCAATTCTGGCTGGAGTTCTCGTATGGTAAGCAACGTTTCTGCGTTAGGGCGTAATGGTGTGCACGACTGGCTGTTACTGCGTGCTTCCGCAATTATCCTCACCCTGTATATCCTCTATATTCTGGGCTTCGTGGTTCTGGCTCAGGAACTGACATTTGATGTCTGGCATGGCTTCTTCTCTTCCTCCATCACCAAAGTATTCACACTGCTGGCGCTGCTCTCAATTCTGATACACGCGTGGATCGGCATGTGGCAGGTGTTAACGGACTATGTGAAACCGCTGGCTGTCCGGCTGATGCTGCAACTGGCTATCGTCGTGGTGTTAGTGGTTTACCTACTTTACGGAACAATTGTTGTTTGGGGAGCGTAGTAAATGAATCTGCCAGTCAGAGAGTTTGATGCTGTCGTCATCGGTGCAGGTGGCGCCGGTATGCGTGCCGCGTTACAGATTTCACAAATGGGGCTGTCTTGCGCCCTGATTTCAAAAGTCTTCCCGACCCGCTCCCATACGGTGTCCGCGCAGGGCGGTATCACCGTCGCGCTGGGTAACACCCATGAGGATGACTGGGAATGGCATATGTACGACACCGTAAAAGGTTCCGACTATATCGGTGATCAGGACGCCATTGAATATATGTGTAAAACCGGGCCGGAAGCGATTCTGGAACTCGAACACATGGGGCTGCCTTTCTCCCGTCTTGAAGACGGCCGCATTTATCAGCGTCCGTTTGGCGGCCAGTCGAAAAACTTCGGTGGCGAGCAGGCGGCACGTACTGCGGCAGCCGCTGACCGTACCGGTCACGCCTTGCTGCACACGCTGTATCAGCAAAACCTGAAAAAAGGCACCACGATTTTCTCTGAATGGTATTCACTGGATTTAGTGAAAAACCAGGACGGCGCGATCGTCGGCTGTACCGCAATCTGCATTGAAACCGGCGAAGTGGTGTATTTCAAAGCCAAAGCGACCGTACTGGCGACCGGCGGCGCAGGCCGTATTTACCAGTCCACCACCAACGCCCACATTAATACCGGCGACGGTGTTGGCATGGCGCTACGTGCAGGTGTTCCGGTGCAGGACATGGAAATGTGGCAGTTCCACCCGACCGGTATCGCTGGCGCAGGCGTTCTGGTGACAGAAGGCTGCCGTGGTGAAGGCGGTTATCTGCTCAATAAAGACGGCGAACGTTTCATGGAACGTTATGCGCCGAATGCCAAAGACCTGGCGGGTCGTGACGTGGTGGCGCGTTCCATTATGATCGAAATCCGTGAAGGCCGTGGCTGCGAAGGTCCGTGGGGCCCGCACGCTAAACTGAAACTCGATCATCTGGGTAAAGACGTTCTGGAATCCCGCCTGCCGGGCATCCTTGAACTGTCGCGTACCTTCGCACACGTCGATCCGGTGAAAGAACCGATCCCTGTTATCCCAACCTGCCACTACATGATGGGCGGCATTCCGACCAAAGTGACCGGTCAGGCGCTGCGTGTTAACGCACAGGGTCAGGATGAAGTGATTCCGGGTCTGTTCGCGGTGGGTGAAATTGCCTGTGTATCGGTACACGGCGCTAACCGTCTCGGTGGTAACTCACTGCTGGATCTGGTGGTGTTTGGCCGTGCGGCGGGTATGCATCTGCAGGAATCTATCACCGAGCAGGGCGAAAGCCGTGATGCTTCTCAGGACGACATTGATGTATCTCTGGAGCGTCTGAACCGCTGGAACAACACCCGTTCAGGTGAAGATCCGGTGGCTATCCGTAAAGACCTGCAATCGTGCATGCAGAACAACTTCTCGGTATTCCGTGAAGGTGATGCGATGGCGAAAGGTCTGGAAGAACTGAAAGTGATCCGCGAGCGTCTGAAATCTGCCCGTCTGGATGATACGTCCTCAGAGTTCAATACCCAGCGCGTTGAGTGTCTGGAACTGGATAATCTGATGGAAACTGCGTTCTCCACCGCTGTCTCTGCAAACTACCGCACTGAAAGCCGTGGTGCTCACAGCCGTTTCGACTTCCCTGAGCGTGATGATGCGAACTGGTTGTGCCACACGTTGTATCAGCCAGAAACAGAAAGCATGACCCGCCGTGAGGTGAACATGCAGCCTAAGCTTCGCGCGGCGTTCCCGCCGAAAGCGCGTACTTACTAGGGCGGAGCGGAGACAGATTATGAAAATTGAATTTTCGATTTATCGCTACAACCCGGACGTTGATGACGTGCCGTATATGAAAGATTACGTGCTGGAAGCTAAAGAAGGGCGCGATATGATGTTGCTCGACGCGCTGATTTTGCTGAAAGAACAGGATCCGACGCTGGCTTTCCGCCGCTCATGCCGTGAAGGTGTTTGCGGGTCAGATGGCGTCAACATGAACGGCAAAAACGGTCTGGCGTGTATCACACCCGTCTCGACGTTGCGTAACGGCAGCAAGAAAATTGTTATCCGTCCGTTGCCGGGGTTACCGGTTGTCCGTGACCTTGTAGTAGACATGGGGCAATTCTATAAGCAGTATGAGAAGATTAAGCCTTACTTGTTGAATGATGGGAAAAATCCTCCGGCGCGTGAACATTTGCAAATGCCGGATGACCGCGAAAAGCTGGACGGTTTGTACGAATGTATTCTCTGCGCCTGCTGTTCAACGTCCTGTCCGTCTTTCTGGTGGAATCCGGACAAGTTTGTCGGTCCGGCAGGCCTTCTGGCCGCTTACCGTTTCCTGATCGACAGCCGCGATACCGAGACTCAATCGCGCCTTGACGATCTGAATGATGCTTTCAGCGTATTCCGCTGCCACAGCATCATGAACTGTGTGAGTGTATGCCCAAAGGGGCTGAACCCGACCAAGGCTATCGGCCATATTAAATCGATGCTGCTACAACGCGGTGCCTGATTGATAAGCCACGCACAGCGGGAACTCAGGTTCCCGCTGTTATTTAGTTACCACCGGTTTTTCGCTTTCTTTAGTTACAAATGTGGTAACTGAGGTGGGGATAGCAAATAATTAATTTTTTAATAACAAAGTAGCAACAAGTGCAACAAAGTTGCGCCTGACTGGAGTAAGATAGCCGGGTCAAAAACCGGGAGATAAAAATCCCCCGAAAGGCAGCCGAAATAAGCAGGGTAACTTCAAAAATCAGTCACGCGCATGGCGGATTTCTGAAGGTTCCTTGAAGAGCCAACCGCTCAACCAACGAACTGTTTTAGTATGGAAAACCGTTTTACCGCGGTGTATCACGGTCATTATTATTAACCACGGCGAAAACTAAAGCTTCAAAGCTTAAGGGATCACGATGCAGAACGGCGCAATGAAGGCCTGGCTGGATTCCTCCTATCTGGCGGGTGCAAACCAGTCTTACATAGAGCAACTCTATGAAGACTACTTAACCGATCCTGGTTCCGTTGACGATAGCTGGCGTTCGATTTTTAAACAGCTACCAACAGTGGGTGTGAAACCAGAGCAACTCCATTCTCAAACTCGGGACTACTTCCGCCGCCTGGCGAAAGACGCGTCACGTTATAACTCCTCCATCAGCGATCCGGAAACGGATGCCAAGCAAGTCAAGGTGCTGCAGTTAATCAACGCCTTCCGCTTCCGTGGTCATCAGAACGCAAACCTTGATCCCCTCGGCCTGTGGAAGCTGGACGCCGTGCCTGATCTGGACCCGGCGTTCCACCATCTGACTGAAGCTGATTTCCAGGAAACCTTCAACGTCGGTTCATTTGCCATTGGCAAGGAAACCATGCAGCTCGGCGAGCTGTATAAAGCCCTGAAGCAAACCTATTGCGGTTCCATTGGTGCGGAATACATGCACATTACCAACACTGAAGAGAAACGCTGGATCCAACAGCGAATCGAATCCGTGGCAGGTCGTGCGAGTTTCACCAATGATGAGAAGAAAACGTTTCTTAAAGAGCTGACCGCTGCAGAAGGTCTGGAGCGTTATCTGGGGGCGAAATTCCCGGGTGCAAAACGCTTCTCACTCGAAGGTGGCGATGCGCTGGTTCCGATGCTGAAAGAAATGATCCGTCATGCTGGCAAAAACGGAACCCGCGAAGTCGTGCTGGGTATGGCGCACCGCGGTCGTCTGAACGTACTGATCAACGTGCTGGGCAAAAAACCTCAGGACCTGTTCGACGAATTCTCCGGTAAGCATAAAGAACACCTGGGCACCGGTGATGTGAAATACCACATGGGGTATTCGTCTGATGTGGAAACCGAAGGCGGTATGGTTCACCTGGCGCTGGCGTTTAACCCGTCGCACCTGGAAATCGTCAGCCCGGTGGTCATCGGTTCTGTTCGTGCCCGTCGTGACCGTCTGGACGAAGCGCGCAGCAACATGGTTCTGCCAATCACCATTCACGGTGACGCGGCCATTACCGGTCAGGGTGTGGTTCAGGAAACCCTGAACATGTCGCTGGCACGCGGTTATGAAGTGGGCGGTACCGTGCGTATCGTCATTAATAACCAGGTGGGCTTCACCACCTCGAATCCGAAAGATGCGCGTTCTACCGATTACTGTACCGATATCGCGAAAATGGTGCAGGCACCGATTTTCCACGTCAATGCCGATGACCCTGAAGCGGTGGCTTTCGTGACCCGCCTGGCATTGGATTTCCGTAACACCTTTAAACGTGACGTCATGATCGACCTGGTTTGCTACCGTCGCCACGGCCATAACGAGGCCGACGAACCTAGCGCAACCCAGCCGCTGATGTACAACAAGATCAAGAAACACCCGACGCCACGCAAGATTTACGCTGATGTCCTGACTGAGCAAAACGTAGCCAGCCTCGAAGATGCCACGGAAATGGTCAACCTGTACCGCGATGCGCTGGATGCCGGTGAATGCGTAGTGGAAGAGTGGCGTCAGAATGACATGCACACTTTCACCTGGTCACCGTATCTGAATCATGAGTGGGATGAGGCTTATCCGAACAAGGTCGAGCTGAAACGCCTGCAGGAACTGGCGCGTCGTGTCAGCCATGTGCCTGATGCGATCGAAATGCAATCCCGCGTTGCCAAGATTTACGGCGACCGTAACGAGATGGCCGAAGGCAATAAGAAGTTCGACTGGGGTGGCGCGGAAAATCTGGCCTACGCTACGCTGGTAGATGAAGGTATTCCGATTCGTTTGTCCGGTGAAGATACCGGCCGCGGCACCTTCTTCCATCGCCATGCGGTGATCCATAACCAGAAAAACGGTTCCGTGTACGTGCCGCTGGCCAATATTCATAACAGCCAGGGCGAATTCAATGTCTGGGATTCCGTGCTTTCCGAAGAAGCGGTGCTGGCCTTTGAATACGGTTACGCGACCGCTGAACCGCGCACCCTGACCATCTGGGAAGCGCAGTTCGGTGACTTCGCCAACGGTGCACAGGTGGTTATCGACCAGTTCATCAGTTCCGGCGAACAGAAATGGGGCCGCATGTGTGGTCTGGTGATGCTGCTGCCGCACGGCTACGAAGGGCAGGGGCCGGAGCACTCCTCCGCGCGTCTGGAACGTTATCTGCAACTTTGCGCTGAGCAAAATATGCAGGTGTGTATCCCGTCTACCCCGGCGCAGGTTTACCACATGATCCGCCGTCAGGCACTGCGCGGTATGCGCCGTCCGCTGATCGTGATGTCACCGAAGTCTCTGTTGCGTCATCCTCTGGCGGTTTCTACGCTTGAGGAGTTGGCTGACGGCAGCTTCCTGCCAGCGATTGGTGAAGTCGACGAATTGGATCCGAAACAGGTTAAGCGCGTGGTGATGTGCTCCGGTAAGGTTTATTACGACCTGCTGGAACAACGTCGCAAAAACGAGCAAACCGATGTGGCGATTGTCCGCATCGAACAGCTTTACCCGTTCCCGCACAAGGCAATTCAGGAAGTGCTTGAGAAATTCTCACACGTTCATGATTTCGTCTGGTGTCAGGAAGAGCCACTGAACCAGGGCGCGTGGTATTGCAGCCAGCACAATTTCCGTGAAGTGATTCCTTTCGGGGCTTCTTTACGTTACGCAGGACGCCCGGCCTCTGCCTCTCCGGCAGTGGGCTACATGTCCGTTCACCAGAAGCAACAGCAAGATCTGGTTAACGATGCGCTGAACGTTAAATAACCGCGTCGGTGTCAGTTAACTATATGGAACATAAGAAGGATTGATAATGAGTAGCGTAGATATTCTGGTCCCTGACCTTCCTGAATCCGTTGCGGATGCGACGGTTGCCACCTGGCACAAAAAGCCGGGCGACAGTGTTGAGCGTGACGATGTACTGGTAGAAATTGAAACCGACAAAGTGGTTCTGGAAGTCCCGGCGAGTGAAGCCGGTATCCTGGACAGCATTATCGAAGACGAAGGTGCGACGGTCATTTCCCGTCAGATCCTGGCGCGTATTCGTCCGGGTAACAGCAGCGGTAAGCCAAGCACTGAGAAAAGCTCCGATAAAGAAGCGACTCCTGCGGCACGCCACACAGCAGCACTGGAAGAAGAGAACAACGACGCACTCAGCCCGGCTATCCGCCGCCTGATTGCAGAACATTCTCTGGATGCCAGCGCGATTAAAGGCAGCGGTGTTGGTGGTCGTCTGACCCGTGAAGATATCGAACAACATCTGGCGAAAGCCAAAGACGCGAAACCGGCAGCCGCGCCAGCCGCCGCTCCGGCAGCGAACAGCGCCGCTCCGGCTCTGGGTTCACGTAGTGAAAAACGTGTGCCTATGACCCGTCTGCGTAAGCGTGTTGCTGAGCGTCTGCTTGAAGCGAAGAACAGCACTGCGATGCTGACGACCTTCAACGAAATCAACATGAAGCCAATCATGGATCTGCGTAAGCAGTACGGTGATGGTTTCGAAAAACGTCACGGCGTGCGTCTGGGCTTCATGTCTTTCTATCTGAAAGCCGTGGTTGAAGCGCTGAAACGCTATCCGGAAGTGAACGCGTCTATTGATGGCGAGGATGTGGTTTACCACAACTATTTCGATGTCAGCATCGCGGTATCCACGCCACGCGGCCTGGTGACCCCGGTTCTGCGTGATGTCGATACGCTGGGCATGGCGGATATCGAGAAGCAAATCAAAGAGCTGGCGATCAAAGGTCGTGACGGCAAACTGAAAGTGGAAGAACTGACCGGCGGTAACTTTACTGTGACCAACGGCGGCGTCTTCGGCTCCCTGATGTCCACGCCAATCATCAACCCACCACAGAGTGCGATCCTCGGCATGCATGCCATTAAAGATCGTCCTATGGCGGTCAATGGTCAGGTAGTGATTTTGCCAATGATGTATCTGGCGCTGTCCTACGATCACCGTCTGGTTGATGGCCGTGAATCGGTCGGCTTCCTGGTGACCATTAAAGAGATGCTGGAAGATCCGGCTCGTCTGCTGCTGGACGTCTAGTCCCGGCACTGCGAAAGATTAGAGATCGAAAAATCTGCGGCACAGTTCGCTGTGCCCTGATAAGCCTTCCTACTAAGAATGGATAGAACATCATGAATTTACACGAGTATCAGGCGAAACAGCTGTTCCTGCGCTACGGCCTGCCAGCACCGACGGGCTTCGCCTGTTCCACCCCGCGTGAAGCGGAAGAGGCTGCATCGAAAATCGGTGCCGGTCCGTGGGTGGTGAAATGTCAGGTTCATGCCGGTGGCCGCGGTAAAGCGGGCGGCGTGAAAGTGGTCAAAAGCAAAGAAGAGATCCGCGCTTTTGCTGAGCACTGGCTGGGTAAACGTCTGGTCACTTACCAGACAGACGCCAGCGGTCAGCCGGTTAACCAGATCCTGGTTGAAGCGGCAACGGATATCGATCAGGAACTGTACCTCGGTGCGGTAGTGGATCGCAGCTCCCGTCGCGTGGTGTTCATGGCATCTACAGAAGGCGGCGTGGAAATTGAGAAAGTGGCAGAAGAGACGCCACACCTGATCCATAAAGTGGCACTGGATCCGCTGGCAGGTCCGCAGCCTTATCAGGGTCGCGAACTGGCTTTCAAACTGGGCCTGACCGGTAAGCAGGTTCAGCAGTTCACCAAGATCTTCATGGGTCTGGCGAACATCTTCCTTGAGCGCGATCTGGCGCTGATCGAAATCAACCCGCTGGTGGTGACTACCGCTGGTGACCTGATCTGCCTCGACGGCAAACTGGGTGCAGACGGCAACGCCTTGTTCCGTCAGCCAGAATTGCGCGAAATGCGCGATTACAGCCAGGAAGATGCCCGTGAATCTCAGGCAGCGCAGTGGGAACTGAACTACGTTGCACTCGACGGCAACATCGGTTGCATGGTGAACGGTGCCGGTCTGGCAATGGGTACCATGGATATCGTGAAACTGCACGGTGGCGAACCGGCTAACTTCCTGGATGTTGGCGGTGGCGCAACCAAAGAACGCGTGACCGAAGCCTTCAAAATCATCCTGTCCGATGAAAAAGTCAAAGCTGTCTTCGTTAACATCTTCGGCGGTATCGTTCGTTGCGACCTGATCGCCGACGGTATCATCGGCGCGGTGGAAGAAGTGGGCGTCAGCGTACCGGTTGTGGTGCGTCTTGAAGGTAACAATGCCGAGCTGGGTGCCAAAAAACTGGCAGACAGCGGTTTGAACATCATTGCAGCGACCAGCCTGACGAATGCGGCTCAACAAGTTGTCGCGGCAGTGGAGGGGAAATAATGTCGATTTTAATCAACAAGAACACCAAAGTTATCTGCCAGGGTTTCACCGGTAGCCAGGGGACTTTCCACTCCGAACAAGCCATCGCTTACGGCACCAAAATGGTTGGCGGCGTTACGCCAGGCAAAGGCGGCACCGAGCATCTGGGCTTGCCAGTGTTCAATACCGTGCGTGAAGCGGTAGAAACTACCGGCGCAACGGCGTCTGTGATTTATGTGCCGGCACCGTTCTGTAAAGACTCTATTCTGGAAGCGCTGGATGCAGGTATTAAACTGATCATCTGTATCACTGAAGGCATTCCGACGCTGGATATGCTGGTGGTTAAAGTGAAACTGGATCAGAGCGATGCAGTGATGATCGGGCCAAACTGTCCGGGTGTTATCACGCCGGGCGAATGCAAAATCGGCATCATGCCGGGCCACATTCATCTGCCAGGCAAAGTGGGCATCGTTTCCCGTTCCGGCACGCTGACGTATGAAGCCGTTAAACAGACAACTGATTACGGTTACGGCCAGTCTACCTGCGTCGGTATCGGCGGTGACCCGATCCCGGGCTCTAACTTCATCGATATCCTGAAGCTGTTCCAGGAAGATCCACAGACTGAAGTGATCGTGATGATCGGTGAAATCGGTGGTAACGCGGAAGAAGAAGCTGCCGCGTACATCAAAGCACACGTGACTAAACCGGTTGTGGGCTATATCGCGGGTGTGACTGCGCCTAAAGGCAAACGTATGGGCCATGCAGGCGCCATCATTGCTGGTGGTAAAGGCACTGCTGATGAGAAATTTGCAGCGCTGGAAGCGGCAGGCGTGAAAACCGTTCGCAGCCTGGCCGATATCGGCGAAGCCGTGAAATCATTGCTTCCGCAATAAGTATTACCCCACCCGCACCGGTGAAATTACGGTGCGGGTGAAGCCGATTTATTTAAGAAAAAGATTCGACATGTTGGCCACCTTCGGGTGGCCTTTTTTATTTTAAGCGAAATAGTTAACATTCGCTGAATTGAGCTATATTTATTAACACAGCACGATAGGTTCATTGGAAATAAAAGGTTAATAATTAGGTTTAAACAGGTAGCAAAATAAATATTAACGATAACCATATAAACACAATTAATTAACATAAGGGCCACCCTTAAAGCTCAATGAAACCAACGGTTAACATCCTGAAATATTTTTTTCGAAATTGATGAAGACATTATAGAAATAAACAATGAGATAGGCTTAAATTGCGTCAGATCAATTACAGCGATTATCACTGTTTTGTTCTTAAATTGACCTGTACACGGAAATCCGCTTTGGGTCACTAAAAAACCTATTTAATGTGTGGGATTACTGGCGTAACATAATGCTCCTGTAACCATCCGTTTTTTGTATGATTATTTTTCCCGTGATTTTGCCCGTTCATCAGCCTGTTACAGGCCCGCTGTTCGCGCTTTTTCCGGGTTCAGAGTGTCCCGCTGACAGCGTTACTCGCACTGAATGCTGGCTCTCTGTTCTGCACACATTTGAATACTGGTAGTCATGAGGCGTTCCGGCAACCGGTTCGTCAGAGATCGCAATTTGGGGTCTTCCTCCGAGGAGCAAGGGGTCAAGATGTTTGATATCGTTGAACTGTCGCGTTTACAGTTTGCTTTAACAGCCATGTACCATTTCCTATTTGTCCCATTAACGCTGGGTATGGCGTTTTTACTGGCAATTATGGAAACGGTTTATGTGCTTTCCGGCAAACAAATCTATAAAGATATGACCAAATTCTGGGGCAAACTTTTTGCAATTAACTTTGCATTGGGCGTTGCAACCGGTTTAACCATGGAATTCCAGTTCGGGACTAACTGGTCATATTTCTCACATTACGTCGGTGATATCTTCGGTGCGCCTCTGGCGATTGAAGGTTTAATGGCGTTCTTCCTGGAATCCACTTTAGTGGGCCTGTTCTTCTTCGGATGGGACCGTCTTTCTAAAGTTCAGCATATGACAGTGACCTGGTTTGTTGCCCTTGGCTCAAACTTGTCAGCATTGTGGATCCTGGTGGCGAACGGCTGGATGCAAAACCCGATTGCATCGACCTTCAACTACGAAACCATGCGTATGGAAATGGTCAGCTTCTCTGAGCTGGTTCTGAACCCGGTCGCACAGGTTAAATTCGTTCATACCGTAGCGTCTGGTTATGTGACTGGCGCGATGTTCATTCTGGCTATCAGCTCTTACTACCTGTTAAAAGGCCGCGACGTAGGTTTTGCGAAGCGTTCATTTGCTATCGCTGCAAGCTTCGGTCTGGCCGCAGTGCTCTCCGTTATCGTACTGGGTGATGAATCCGGTTATGAAATGGGTGACGTACAGAAAACCAAACTGGCGGCTATCGAAGCAGAGTGGGATACCCAACCTGCACCGGCAAGTTTCACGCTGTTCGGCATGCCTAATCAGGACAAAATGGAAAATGAATATTCCATTCAAATTCCTTACCTGCTCGGCCTGATTGCTACGCGTTCCGTGGATACGCCGGTTACTGGTCTGAAAGACCTGATGGCGCAACATGAAGTGCGTATCCGCAACGGTATGAAAGCGTACACCCTGCTGGAAGAACTGCGTTCGGGCAATACTGACCCGAAAGTCCGCAGCGATTTTGAAAATGCTAAGCAGGATCTGGGCTACGGTATGTTGCTCAAACGCTATACCGACAACCCGGCGGGAGCGACTGACGCACAGATTCAGAAAGCTACCAAAGATTCTATTCCACGCGTTCTGCCTCTGTACTTCGCATTCCGTATCATGGTTGCCTGCGGCATCCTGATGTTCGTCCTGATTGCGCTGTCCTTCTATACCGTCCTGCGCGGCAAGATTGGTCAGAAACGCTGGTTACACCGCGCGGTATTCATCGGCCTGCCATTGCCGTGGATTGCTGTCGAAGCGGGCTGGTTCGTGGCTGAATATGGCCGTCAGCCTTGGGCGATTGGTGAAGTGTTACCGACTGCGGTTGCACACTCTTCACTGACTGTGGGTGATGTACTGTCCTCGATGATCCTCATCTGCGGTCTGTACACCCTGTTCCTGGTCGCTGAAATGTTCCTGATGTTCAAATATGCGCGCCTGGGCCCAAGCAGCCTGAAAACTGGCCGTTATCATTATGAACAAACTTCAGCGCCACTTGAGCAAGCTCGGTAATAGGGAGTCCACTTATGTTTGATTATGAAGTTTTACGGTTCATCTGGTGGGTGCTGATTGGCGTGCTGTTTATCGGCTTCGCCGTCACCGATGGATTTGATATGGGCGTAGGCATCCTGGTGCGCATTATCGGTAAAACCGATACTGACCGCCGCGTGATGATTAACGCCATCGCCCCGCACTGGGACGGCAACCAGGTCTGGCTGATTACGGCCGGTGGCGCATTGTTCGCTGCCTGGCCGATGGTCTACGCAGCGGCTTTCTCCGGCTTCTATGCCGCGATGGTGCTGGTGTTGTGCGCCTTGTTCTTCCGTCCGCTGGGCTTTGACTACCGTTCAAAACTCGAGAGCCCGCGCTGGCGTGGCATGTGGGACTGGGGCATCTTTATCGGCAGTTTCGTCCCTGCACTGGTGTTCGGTGTGGCGTTCGGTAACCTGCTGCTGGGTGTTCCGTTCCATATCGACAGCGACCTGCGTCTGTTCTACACCGGTAACCTGTTTGGCCTGCTGAACCCGTACGGCATTCTGGCCGGTCTGGTGAGCCTGACTATGCTGATCACCCAGGGCGCTACCTACCTGCAAATGCGTACTGTGGGTGAATTGCACCTGCGTACCCGTACCGCGTCGCAGATTTCTGCGCTGGTGATGATGGTGTGCTTCCTGCTGGCGGGTATCTGGTTAGTGAAAGGGATTGATGGCTTCACCGTGACATCCGTTATGGATCACGCTGGCCCGTCTAACCCGCTGCGCAAAACTGTGTCTCATGAAGCGGGTGCATGGCTGGCGAACTTCAACAAGACGCCGGGCCTGTGGGCAATTCCTGCGTTAGGTGTGATTTTGCCGCTGCTGACCATTTTGTTCTCGCGCATGAATAAAGCCGCGCTGGCGTTCATCAGTAACTCACTGACTATCGCCTGTGTGATCCTGACTGCCGGTATCACTATGTTCCCGTTCGTGATGCCTTCTATCACTGAACCGAATGCCAGCCTGACAATGTGGGATGCGACATCGACGCTGTTGACGCTGAGAGTGATGACCGTTGTCGCTTGTATCTTTGTGCCAATCATCCTGATTTACACCTCATGGGCGTATTACAAGATGTTCGGGCGCCTCGATAAACACTACATCGAGAACAACAAGCATTCGTTGTATTAAGGAGAACACCATGTGGTATTTTGCCTGGATCCTCGGCACCTTACTGGCTTGCTCATTCGGTATCATTACCGCGCTGGCGTTTGAACACAGCGAAGCCAATAAAGCGGCTAAAGAAGAGAAGTAATAATGAGTGTGATCGTGGATAAACTCTACGCCATCACAGACAAGGGCCCCTTGCGGGCCCTTTCGCTTGTGATGTCACTGATACTGGCCGGTTGCGTTTTCTGGAAACCGGGCATGTTTGCCTCGTCGACCAGTCAGCTTGAAGTCTGGCATGGGCTCATTTTGATATGGGCTGTGTGCAGTGGCGTGATCCACGGCCTGGGATTTCGCCCGAATAAATCAGTCTGGAAGGCTTTCTTCTCGCCATTACTGGCGATGATTGCGCTAGCTGCAGGACTTTATTACTTTTTCAGCTGATTTTTTGCATAAAAAAAAGACAAATTTACAGTAATTTTCTTATGGGCCGTGCTGGCCCATAATTATTTTCATTCCAGCAATCCTACCCATTCCCAACCCCAATTCTCTTGCGTATAGTAGTGCCGTCAAATTGCATTACGGGATGTACAGTGAGTAATTCGTTGTTCCGATGGCCGGTTCGTGTCTATTTTGAGGACACAGACGCGGGAGGTGTGGTCTACCATGCCCGATACGTCGCCTTTTATGAAAGGGCTCGCACAGAGATGTTGCGCCAACGCAATTTTCACCAGCAGCAGTTGCTGAGTGAACACGTCGCTTTTGCTGTCCGCCGCATGACGGTCGAATACTTTGCACCAGCTCGCTTAGATGACCTGCTGGATGTTCAGAGTGAGATTACGTCCATTCGCGGAGCTTCTCTTACTTTTGCACAACGAATTCTTGATTCGCATGGAAACCTTCTGAGTTCTGCAGAAGTGTTGATCGCATGCATTGATCCAAACCAAATGAAGCCCCGAGCGCTTCCTAAGTCTATTGTCGCGGAGTTTAAGCAGTGACTGACATGAACATTCTTGATTTATTTTTGAAGGCCAGCATCCTGGTCAAGCTGATTATGCTTGTCCTGGTGTGCTTCTCTATCGCGTCCTGGGCGATCATCATTCAACGCACCAAAGTGCTGAATGCCGCCACCCGCGAGGCAGAAGCGTTCGAAGATAAATTCTGGTCCGGTATCGAACTTTCCCGTCTGTATCAGGAAAGTCAGGGCCGCCGCGAAACCCTGAGCGGGGCAGAGCAGATCTTCCATTCCGGTTTTAAAGAGTTCGCCCGCCTTCATCGTGCCAACAGCCACGCGCCAGAAGCCGTGATTGAAGGTTCTTCACGTGCGATGCGTATTTCTTTTAACCGTGAACTCGAATCACTTGAAACTCACATTCCGTTCCTTGGTACTGTCGGTTCTATCAGCCCTTATATCGGTCTGTTCGGTACAGTCTGGGGGATCATGCACGCCTTTATCGGTTTAGGTTCTGTGAAACAGGCAACGTTGCAAATGGTTGCTCCGGGTATCGCAGAAGCACTGATCGCCACCGCGATTGGTCTGTTTGCCGCCATTCCTGCTGTTATGGCGTATAACCGCCTGAACCAGCGTGTGAACAAGCTTGAGCAAAACTACGATAACTTCATGGAAGAATTCACGGCTATCCTGCACCGTCAGGCTTTCTCTCGCGAAACCAGCAGTAACTAAAGGGGGAGAGTATGGCTCGTTCACGAGGTCGTCGTAACCGTCGCGAAGGTAAGTCGGAGATCAATATCGTTCCGCTGCTGGACGTACTGCTGG
Organism: Rahnella sp. CJA17(1/100); assembly: GCF_963881615.1. NCBI lineage: Bacteria > Pseudomonadati > Pseudomonadota > Gammaproteobacteria > Enterobacterales > Yersiniaceae > Rahnella > Rahnella sp. CJA17(1/100). The sequence continues at coordinate 68,010 of NZ_CAWOJA010000044.1, forward strand.
TTCTGTTACTGATTTTTATGGCAACAGCGCCCATCATTACCCAGAGTGTGGAAGTTGATTTGCCTGACGCAACGGATTCTAAAACGGTGTCCAGCGATGATAATCCGCCAGTGATTGTTGAAGTGTCTGGCGTGGGTCAATACACCATCGTGGTTGACCATCAGCGTATGGAACAATTGCCTGAACAGCAGGTGATCGCGGAAGCGACCAGCCGTATTCAGGCCAATCCGAAGACGGTATTTCTGATCGGTGGTGCGAAAGATGTGCCTTATGATGAAATTATTAAGGCGCTGAACATGCTGCATCAGGCTGGCGTGAAGTCTGTCGGATTGATGACACAACCTATCTGAGGATAGGTAATTTGTAACACTTATTTGAAACCCGGCATTCTCTGGCTTGTTAAAAGTATGACAGGCAATACAGGAAACCGGGTTTTTAGTAATCCTGTCTTGGGAAATCTATTTTGGTAAAGGCAACTGCAACTGAACAAAACGATAAGCTCAAACGCGCCGTTATTGTTTCGGTCGTTCTGCATATCATCATTATAGCCCTGTTGATTTGGGGATCGCTGGACGAAGATACCAGCATGAGTGGCGGCGGTGGCGGTAGCGATATCTCTGCCGTAATGGTTGATCCAAGTGCCGTGGTCGATCAGTACAACCGTCAGCAGCAGCAACAGGCTGATTCCCAACGTGCTGCCGCAGCGCGTCAGAAAAAATCAGAACAACAGGCTGAAGAGCTGCAACAGAAACAGGCCGCAGAACAGCAACGCCTGAAAGAACTTGAGAAAGAGCGTCTGCAAGCGCAGGAAAATGCCAAGCAGCAGGCTCAGGAACAGGCCCAGCAGCAGAAGCAGGCTGAACAAGCCGCTGAGCAGGCGAAAGAACAGCAGAAACAGGCAGAAGCTGCTGCCGCACAAGCGAAGGCTGAAGCGGCCAAAGCGGCCGCTCAGGCGAAAGCAGATGCTGCGAAAGAAGCGGCTAAAGCACAAGCTGATGCGCAGAAAAAAGCAGCGGCTGATGCCGCCGCCGCTGCCGCCGCAGCGAAGAAACAAGCCGAAGCGGACGCTAAGAAAGAAGCGGCCGCAGAAGCCAAAAAACAGGCTGCTGCTGAGGCAAAAGCTCAGGCCGCGGCTGATGCGAAGGCACAAGCTGACGCCGATGCCAAAGCCGCCGCCGATGCAAAAGCTGCCGCTGCCGCAGAGAAAAAAGCGGAAGCTGCCGCTGCTGCCAAGAAAGCTGCAGCGGATAAAAAAGCTGCCGCCGCCGCAGCAGCCAAAGAAGCCGCTGATGCGAATAACTTATTTGATGGCCTTGCCGACTCCAAAAATGCACCGAAAGGCGCAACAGGTGGCGGCGCTTCTGCTCCTTCAGGGAAGGGGACTCAGAAAAAAGCGGGGGCATCCGGGGCTGATATTGCGAACTATGGTAGCCAGATTAAGGCTGCCATCGAGAGCAGATTCTATGACGCGTCATCTTATACAGGCAAAACCTGTGCGTTGCGCGTTAAAATGAACCCTGATGGCTCATTAATCAGTGTGTCGGCAGAAGGTGGGGATCCTGCACTGTGTCAGGCGGCGCTGGCTGCAGCCCGACAGGCGAAGTTCCCGAAACCGCCTTCTGAAGCCGTCTATGAAGTATTTAAAAATGCTCCGATAGATTTCAAACCTCAATAAAAGATGAAAATGATAACTTTTCAGATTTTTACGATGGTTTGCAGGGTGTAATTCTAGTTTTGTGTGCGTTGGTTTGTTAAAATTCTGCTAAATTATCGCGGGCAGATACGTCCAGATAAGGGAGATACAATGAAGCAGGCATTTCGAGTAGCGTTCGGCCTTTTGATGATGTGGGCATCTGTGGTTCATGCAGAAGTTCGCATTGAAATTACCCAAGGGGTAGATACAGGTCGTCCGATTGGCGTTGTGCCATTCAAATGGGCTGGCCCGGGTACACCACCTGAAGATGTGGGTGGTATCGTTGCTGCTGACTTACGTAACAGCGGCAAATTCAATCCTATTGATGCATCACGTATGCCTCAGCAGCCAACCTCCGCCGCAGAAGTGACTCCTGCTGCCTGGACCGCGCTGGGTATTGATGCTGTTGTTATCGGTCAGGTTCAGCCTGCAGCCGATGGCAGCTATGTGGTGTCTTACCAACTGGTGGATACCTCTGGCGCACCAGGTACCGTGCTGGCGCAAAACCAGTACAAAGTGACCAAACAATGGTTGCGTTATTCCGCCCATACCGCCAGCGATGAAGTGTTTGAAAAGCTGACCGGTATTAAAGGCGCATTCCGTACCCGTATCGCTTATATCGTGCAGACTAACGGCGGGAAATTCCCGTATGAACTGCGTGTAGCGGATTACGATGGATACAATCAGTTTGTCGTTCACCGTTCACCTGAGCCTCTGATGTCTCCGGCCTGGTCTCCGGACGGCAGCAAACTGGCTTACGTCACCTTTGAGAGCGGTCGTTCAGCATTGGTGGTTCAGACGCTGGCAAACGGTGCAATCAAGCAGATTGCTTCATTCCCTCGTCACAACGGTGCACCTGCTTTCTCTCCGGATGGCAGCAAACTGGCTTTCGCACTGTCTAAAGACGGTAGCCTGAACCTGTATGTGATGAATCTGTCTTCTGGCCAGATTAGTCAGGTGACTAACGGACGTAGCAACAATACGGAACCAACCTGGTTCCCGGACAGCCAGAATCTGGCATTCACGTCGGATCAGGGCGGTCGTCCGCAGGTTTATAAAGTCAACATTAATGGCGGTGCGCCTCAGCGTCTGACCTGGGAAGGCTCGCAGAATCAGGACTCTGATGTAAGTACAGATGGCAAGTTCCTGGTTATGGTGAGCAGCGCCAGCGGTACACAGCACATCGCTAAACTAGATCTGGCAACGGGAGCCGTTCAAACATTGACGGACACGTTCCTGGATGAAACGCCTAGCCTCGCACCAAATGGCACCATGGTAATTTACAGTTCCTCTCAAGGACTGGGTTCCGTATTGCAGTTGGTATCGACTGATGGGCGCTTCAAAGCGCGTCTTCCGGCAACTGATGGACAGGTCAAATTTCCTGCCTGGTCGCCGTATCTGTAATGCATAGAAAAACTATGTATGGCAAAAAATTATAAAAGGATCGAATAGATGCAACTGAATAAAGTGCTGAAAGGGCTGATGCTGGCGTTGCCTGTACTGGCAGTAGCTGCTTGTAGTTCTCACAAGAACGCAGACAACGACCAATCCAACGGTATGGGTCTGAACTCTGGCGCAGGCACTGAAAACGCAAACATGTCTTCAGAAGAGCAAGCTCGTCTGCAGATGCAAGAACTGCAGAAAAACAACATCGTTTACTTTGGCCTGGACAAATACGATGTGTCTTCTGAATTCGCTCAGATGTTGGACGCGCACGCTGCTTTCCTGCGTAGCAACCCGTCTTACAAAGTGACTGTAGAAGGTCATGCTGACGAACGTGGTACTCCAGAGTACAACATCGCCCTGGGCGAACGTCGTGCTACTGCTGTTAAAATGTACCTGCAAGGCAAAGGCGTTTCTGCTGACCAAATCTCTATCGTTTCTTACGGTAAAGAAAAACCAGCTGTACTGGGCCATGACGAAGCGGCATACGCTAAAAACCGTCGTGCCGTACTGGTATACTAAGAGAGTAGTATGAGCAGTAACTTCAGAACTCACCTGTTGAGTCTGTCGTTACTGGTTGGCGTAGCGGTCCCATGGGCCGCTACTGCCCAAGCGCCAATCAGTAATGTCGGCTCAGGCTCGATTGAAGATCGGGTCACCTCTCTGGAGCGTATTTCTAACGCTCACAGCCAGCTATTAACTCAACTCCAGCAACAACTTTCTGATACCCAACGTGATATGGATACTCTTCGTGGTCAAATCCAGGAGAACCAATATCAGTTGAGTCAGCTTGGTGATCGCCAGAAGCAGATTTTTAATCAACTGGACAGCTTAAGCCAGAGTTCTGCCGGAGCCGCCAGCACGGGTGCTGCAGCAGCCACAGGTGACGCTTCCGGTTCTGCTGCCACAACGCCTGATGCGGGTGCTGCACAAGCCCCGGCAAGCACCGGTGACGTGAACAGTGACTACAATGCTGCAGTTTCACTGGCGCTGGAAAAGAAACAGTATGATGAAGCCATCGCGGCTTTTCAGAGTTTCGTAAAAAAATATCCTGATTCAACTTATCAGCCTAATGCCAATTACTGGCTGGGACAGTTGTATTACAACAAGGGTAAAAAAGACGATGCTGCCTATTATTTTGCAGTTGTGGTCAAAAACTACCCTAAGTCTCCAAAAAGTTCTGACGCAATGTTCAAGGTTGGGGTGATCATGCAGGAGAAAGGGCAGGCTGATAAAGCCAAAGCCGTCTTCGCACAGGTCGTGAAACAGTACCCAAATACCGATGCGGCAAAACAAGCTCAAAAACGTTTATCTGCAAAATAGTTCCTCGTTCAGGTCCGGAAAATGTACATATCGTGCATTTTCTGGGCTTGAGTGTGTGAAACGCCATCAGTTAGCACTCTTTCTGAAAATTAAAGTTGCACTGAAAAGTTAAATAAGTAATATATGCCGCCGTTGCCCAGACAACTCCAAACGGCTAACGCTGTCAGAGATTTAGGCAATATGCAGCAGGTTTAGATGGGCCGTTAGCTCAGTTGGTAGAGCAGTTGACTTTTAATCAATTGGTCGCTGGTTCGAATCCAGCACGGCCCACCAATCTAAATCAGCATTGCATGTGGCTTGCACACCAACTGCAAGACACGCTGGCAATAAGAAGTATTCAGGAAGGGCCGTTAGCTCAGTTGGTAGAGCAGTTGACTTTTAATCAATTGGTCGCTGGTTCGAATCCAGCACGGCCCACCACTTTTAACGTGGAATTTCCTGAAGATTTTGAAAGCCAAAATTAAAGCAGTACGCAGCATTTAGATGGGCCGTTAGCTCAGTTGGTAGAGCAGTTGACTTTTAATCAATTGGTCGCTGGTTCGAATCCAGCACGGCCCACCACTTTCAAAGTGGAAAATGTAGTGAAGCAGTGCAGGATGAGAACCACAAGTTCGAGCCGAGCGAAGCGAGACGACAACGCGCAGCGTTGCCCGCAGGGCGAGGTGAAACCGAGTCAATCCAGCACGGCCCACCACTTTTTTAGTGAAACCATCTAAATTGCAAAATTCAGAGAAAAGCGCCTTTTGGCGCTTTTTTCGCATGTGAGTCCCAAAAGACCTCATTTTTTCTTAAGTCTTCGCTTTTTGTTCCCCCGTTGCGCGTCTTGTTCGAGACTCTTTTAAGTCCAGTAAACATTTTAAGCCCTGCGTCTATTATTTGGACGACTTTACCTGCTTTTTGCGGTATTTTGTTTAGCATACAAAACTAAGGATTCCCGGGTGGGATCTGTTGTGGCTTATGGCTATCCGGGCAAGTTGCCTGACTGAATGAGATAACGAGTATGAGCGAAACATTGGATCTGAATGCGACGGTTTATCCTTTCCCTCCGAAACCCGCCGTGCTGACTGCAGATGAAAAGACCTTCTATAAAGAGAAGATCAGAAAACTGCTGAAGGAACGTGATGCCGTGATGGTGGCGCATTATTACACCGATCCTGAAATTCAGGCGCTCGCTGAAGAAACCGGTGGTATTGTCGCGGATTCTTTAGAGATGGCGCGTTTTGGCAGCCAGCATCCTGCTTCGACCCTGCTTGTCGCGGGTGTGCGCTTCATGGGAGAAACGGCCAAAATCCTCAGCCCGGAAAAAACCGTGCTGATGCCAACCCTCAACGCTGAATGTTCTTTGGATCTGGGTTGCCCGGGGCAGGCTTTCTCAGATTTTTGCGACCAGCACCCCGACCGCACCGTTGTGGTCTACGCTAATACCTCAGCAGCAGTAAAAGCCAGAGCCGACTGGGTCGTGACCTCAAGCATTGCGGTTGAGCTGATTGAACATCTCGATAGTCTGGGTGAAAAAATAATCTGGGCACCTGACCGGCACCTCGGAAATTACGTCCGTAAGCAGACGGGGGCAGAAGTCTTGTGCTGGCAGGGCGCCTGTATCGTCCATGACGAGTTTAAAACACAGGCCCTGACCCGAATGAAAGGCTTGTATCCGAACGCCGCTGTTCTGGTGCATCCGGAGTCTCCTCAGGCGATCGTTGATATGGCTGATGCGGTCGGTTCTACCAGTCAGCTTATTCAGGCGGCAAAAACGTTGCCTCAGAAGCAACTGATCGTTGCCACTGACCGCGGCATTTTTTACAAAATGCAGCAGGCGTGCCCGGACAAAGAATTGTTTGAAGCGCCGACGGCGGGTGAGGGCGCAAGTTGCCGAACCTGCGCGCATTGTCCGTGGATGGCGATGAATGGCCTTAAAGCCATTGCTGAAGGTCTGGAACACGGCGGCACGGAACATGCTATCGAGGTTGACGAAGCGCTGCGTGTGAAATCACTGATCCCCCTGAATCGCATGCTGGATTTTGCTGCCCAACTTAGATTACGGACGCAGGCTAAAGCGCTGTAAGCATTTTTTGTGACTGATAATGTCTTGTGACTGACAATAAAAGGAAAAGGATGTGATGATGGATTTTTTCAGTACCAGCAATATTCTGGTTCATATACCGCTTGGAAAGGGCGGATATGACCTGTCGTGGATTGAAGCTGTAGGCACCCTTTTTGGATTGCTCTGCATCTGGTACGCCAGCAAAGAAAAGCTGATCAACTATCCTTTCGGTCTGATCAACGTCACATTGTTTGCGATCATCTTTTTCCAGATCCAGCTTTACGCCAGCCTGCTGCTGCAGATTTTCTTCTTTGCCGCGAATATCTACGGCTGGTATGCCTGGAGTCGTCAGACAGCCGATCAGGAAGCTGAATTGCAGATCCGCTGGTTGCCGCGTGGTAAAGCGCTGATATGGGGCGTAGTGTGCATCGCAGGCATTCTGCTGATGACCTTCAACATTGACCGCGTTTTTGCCACCCTGACGCTAGTGGCGGTGAATCTGATGCAGGCGCTGGGGCTGAATGTGCAGATGCCTGAACTGCAACCTGATGCCTTCCCGTTCTGGGATTCGTCAATGATGGTGTTGTCGATTGTGGCAATGCTGCTGATGACCCGAAAATATGTCGAGAACTGGCTGCTGTGGGTCATCATTGATGTCATCAGCGTCGCGATTTTCGCTTATCAGGGCGTTTATGCGATGGCGCTTGAATACGTGCTGCTGACGCTGATTGCACTGAACGGTTCGTGGCTGTGGATCAAAAGTGCAAAGCAAAACGGTTCTCAGCCTTTGCAACCGGCCTGATTTTGCGACCATAAAAAACGCCTCCATAACGGAGGCGTTTTGCTTTCTGGTTCTGACCTGAGGAATCAGTGGTGATGATGTGCATGGCTATGACCATGATGATCGTGCCCGGCGCTGGTCACCGGAATTTCATTCATCTCACAATCCGGTGCTTCACACTGGCCATATTCCATCTGTATCGTGGCATGGCCGATGCGGCATTTTTCCAGTAAATGGTGCTGAATGCGGTAAAGCAGCGCGTCGTGATCGTGCGGTGGAACAACCTGCACGTGCACCGTCATCAGACGCTGTTCACCAATCTGCCAGACGTGAACGTGATGCACGTTACGCACCTCCGGGATACTCAGCGATAAATCCCGGCGCAGTTTATTGATATCGATCTCTTCCGGTGTGCCTTCCAGCAACTCATGGAAACTCTCCCGCAGCAACCGCCAGGCATTGTTTAACACCAGGCAGGAAACCAGCACTGATAAAATCGGGTCCACAGGTGTCCAGCCGGTATACATGATGATCAGCGCCGCAGCGACCGCCCCAATTGACCCCAGCAAATCACCCAGAACATGCAGCGCGGCGGCACGCACATTAATGTTGGCTTTTTCCTGGCCCTGATGCAGCAGCCAGAAGGCCAGAATATTGGCAAACAGGCCAGCGATGGCGATCACCAGCATAGTGGTGCCCATCACCGGCTGCGGATTAAAGAATCGCGCGATGGCTTCCCAGACAATCAGAACGACAATCACCAGCAGCGCAGCGGCATTGACGAAGGCCGCCATGGTCGTCAGGCGCAAATAGCCAAAAGTATGGCGGGTATTCGGCTTACGTTTAGCAAAGCGTACGGCAAGCAATGCGACAAGCAGAGCGGCGGCGTCAGTCAGCATGTGTCCTGCATCGGCCAGAAGCGCCAGAGAGCCGGAGATCAGCCCGCCAATCACTTCGGCCACCATGAAAATCACAGTAACGAGGAAAGCCAGCAACAAACGGCGACTGTTTTTGTCCTGTGGTAACAGGGAAAAAGACATAATTATATTCACAAAAATGATGAACCGAGACAATCACAATAGCGTAATCATAACGTGTTGCAAGAAGGGGAAGTTAAGGAAGAAGGAGGAAACAAAGTTCCTCCTGTGTGAGCAACCGTGACGGGATTAGTTACCGGTTTCTTTCGACGGTGTTGTGCCCGGGGTCTGATTCGGACAACGGCCATCTTTACACATGGTTTTCTTATGCTGTTTGTCTTTGCTCATGTGATGCGTAGTGGTATCCGTTTTGGTATTCACTTCATTCACAGGTTTACTGGTATTGTTGATCTGATCGTTGCTCACACTTTTTGGCGCAATTTTCTGAATTGAACCCGGCGAGCCGGACTGATTTGCCTGGCCATTGTTATCGCTGGCTGAGGATTCGCCGGCAGCATAAGCAGCGCCGGTGGTCAGCGCCATGGTTGCGGTCAGTAACATGATTGCGAGCTTTTTCATAATGTTCATCTCCATTGTTTCGTTAAAGGTCCATGGTCGTTTTTCATGTGCCTGATAAAAGCCTAGCTAAATAAATTATGTCCTAAATCAAAATGAGACGAATCGTAAGTGTAAAAGCAGGTTTACACTGACATTCAATACGGCTAGATTGAACGCGGTCAGCGTTTCGCTTTGTCTCTTATGAACACCCGAATGGAACAGTTATGAATTATCAAAACGACGATTTACGCATTAAAGAAATCAAAGAACTTTTACCTCCGGTTGCCCTGCTCGAAAAATTTCCCGCCACTGACAAAGCGGCAAAAACAGTTTCTCAGGCTCGCAATGCCATTCATAAGATACTGAAAGGAAACGATGATCGCCTTCTTGTCGTCATCGGGCCGTGCTCCATTAACGATCCGAAAGCCGCGAAAGAATACGCTGCCCGTTTGCTGAAAATGCGTGAAGAGCTGCAAGGTGAGCTGGAAGTGGTGATGCGTGTTTATTTTGAAAAACCGCGCACTACGGTGGGCTGGAAAGGGCTCATTAATGATCCGCACATGAATAACAGCTACCAGATTAACGACGGTTTGCGCATTGCCCGCAAACTGTTACTGGATATTAATGACAGCGGTCTGCCAGCGGCGGGCGAGTTCCTGGACATGATTACGCCACAATATCTGGCGGATTTGATGAGCTGGGGTGCCATCGGCGCACGTACCACGGAATCTCAGGTACACCGTGAGTTGTCCTCCGGCTTATCTTGCCCGGTTGGTTTCAAAAACGGCACCGACGGTACCATTAAAGTGGCGATCGACGCCATCAACGCGGCTGGCGCGCCGCATTGCTTCCTGTCTGTCACCAAATGGGGTCACTCCGCTATCGTGAACACCAGCGGGAATAACGACTGCCATATCATTCTGCGCGGCGGCAAAAAGCCAAACTACAGCGCTCAGGATGTGCAGGAAGTGAAAGAAGGCCTGAAAAAAGGCGGACTGCCAGCCCGTATTATGATCGATTTCAGCCACGCCAACAGCAGTAAGCAATTCAAAAAGCAAATGGAAGTGTGTGAAGACGTTTGTGGTCAGATTGCGGGTGGCGAACAGGCGGTAATGGGCGTGATGGTCGAAAGTCATCTGGTCGAAGGGAATCAGAGCCTCGACAGCGGTGAACCTCTGCTTTATGGTCAGAGTGTGACCGATGCCTGTATCGGCTGGGAAGATACCGAAGTGCTGCTGCGCAGCCTGGCTAACGCTGTCAAAGCGCGCCGTGGTTAATCTCATCTTCTGAGAATACCTTTCTGAGCCCCGTTTTCGCGGGGCTTTTTCTTGCCTGAATATGCCCTACAGTTCACAGCGCATATCCATACAACGCAAATCAGCATTCGCCATCTCAGAGCGGTAAAGACTCTCTTTTACCAGACTGAAACCGTTCCTCTTATAAAATTCAAAAGCATTCGGTGTGGAAGCCAGCGTAAGTGCTGTGAATCCCCGCGATTTGGCTTCCGCTTTTATGGCAGCAAGAATTTGCGTGGCGAGTCCTTTGCCTTCGAATTCCGGCAACGTAAAAATCGCTTCAACACTGCCATTTTTCAGATCGAGAAAACCTGTTGCCGCCGGTGTCTCCAGCCCGTGCACCTGTCCGACAAAAAAAGGATTCTCCGCAATAGCTTTGCGATATCCGGCAGGCATCTGTTCGGGCGTCCACGCCATCACAATGTCTGCGCCATAGGTATTTTTACATCCGTGGCGGATAGCCTGATTCCGTATTTCCCACAGCGTTTCTGCTTCATCGGGTGACGCGAGTCTGACTGGCATCAGTTTCTCCTTAGGTTCAGATACAAAAAAGGCACGCTTGCGCGTGCCTGTTCTAATCGCTCTGCTTAATGCAGAAAACGCAAAATTACTTCGCTTTACCCTGGTTTGCCACGGCCGCTGCTTTCGCTGCGATTTCGTCGGCATTACCCAGATAGTAACGTTTGATTGGTTTGTAGTTTTCGTCAAACTCGTAAACCAGTGGAACACCGGTAGGGATGTTCAGTTCCAGAATTTCCTCTTCGCTCAGGTCGTCGAGATATTTAACCAGTGCGCGCAGGGAATTACCGTGTGCCGCGATGATGACGCGCTCGCCGCTGGCGATGCGTGGTTTGATCACTTCAGTCCAGTAAGGGATGACGCGTTCGATGGTCAGCGCCAGGCTTTCTGTCGTTGGCAGTTCTGCCGCAGTCAGTTTAGCGTAACGTGGGTCGTGGCCAGGGAAACGTTCGTCAGCGCGATCCAGTTCTGGTGGCGTCACAGCAAAACCACGACGCCATTGTTTAACTTGCTCGTCACCGTATTTCTGTGCAGTTTCTGCTTTATCCAGACCCTGCAACGCACCGTAATGACGTTCGTTCAGTTTCCAGGATTTCTCAACTGGCAGCCATGGCTGGTTCAGTTCGTCCAAAACGCTCCACAGTGTGTGGATGGCACGTTTCAGCACAGAGGTGTATGCAAAATCGAATTGGAAGCCTTCGTCTTTCAGCAGCTGACCAGCAGCTTTTGCTTCGGTGCGGCCCTTATCGGACAGTTCAACATCATGCCAACCGGTAAAGCGGTTTTCTTTGTTCCACTCACTCTCACCGTGTCTTACCAGCACCAGCTTGGTTACAGCCATAGCTAAACTCCTCAGTTAACTCAATTTTCAATGATAACAGTTATCATTATAGGGTCTGGGCATCCCACTCAGCAATCTGAAACTTCCTCAGGAAATCTTTGCGGGACGCTGTTTGTATTAAACATAACGAATTTGCTGCGACGATGTAAAACAAAACGCGCAGAAGGTCACCCTGACAGCGCGTTTTGTACAAGCAGGTCAGCGTGATCAGCTGGTTTTTTTCAGGCAGGTACTCATGAAGGATTTACGCGCATCGCCTTTCAGATTTTGCTTCGCGGCATCGGCATTACAGGTTTTCATTTTCATCTGCTGAGGATTCATTTTATCGTCAGTTTTAGCCTCTGCTTTCAGACAATTGCTCATGAATTTTTTACGTTCATCCCCTTTCAGGGACTGCGTAGTGGCCTGCTGATTACAATCGGTCATTTTTTGGCGTTGCTCAGTCTGAGCAGGAGAAGGGACTTTAACCGGGTCCGCCGCCAGAGCGGAACCCGCCGCGCACAGCGTTGCCAGCAGGGATAGCACAACAGGTAAACGCATATCAAAACTCCTTAATAAACGTCCTTTTATGCAGGACACCCTCTGAGTTTAGATGTTTAGCTGAGAAAGTGCGGAAGCAGATGCGCAGTCAGTCACAAATTCGAAGAAGTTTGGGAAAAGGACAGAGCCTTGAAGCCCTGTCCTGAACGAATTACAACGCGAAGAACTGATACGTCGTCGAGGACTTATAAGTCTGACCCGGCTTGACCCAGCAGCTCGGTTGCGGCCAGGTGGCGTGATTCGGGCTGTCCGGCAGAAATTCGCTTTCCAGCGCGACACCGCTGTAACTGGCGTATTCACCGCCGCTGCGGTTCGGTGTTCCGCCTAAGAAATTACCGCTGTAGAGTTGCACGGCGGGCGCAGACGTAAACATTGTCATTTTGACTTTGCCGTCGGCAGACCACAAATGCGCTGCCGGATTGCTGCCGCTGTTGCAGGTGCGGTTGAGCAGATAGGCGTGGTCATAGCCTTTCACGCGTTGCTGGTCGCGGTCGGTGAGGAAATCTTTCGCCAGCGTTTTGGCTGCGTTGAAATTCATGCCGGTGTTTTCAACCGGGGTCGGATCCGCACAGGGAATGCCATCGCTGTCGACCGGCAGGAAACGGTCCGCAAACAGTTGCAGCTTGTGCTGGCGCGCATCAGTGCCTTCGCCGTCGAGATTGAAATAGGCATGATTGGTCAGATTGACCGGGCACAGCTTATCAACCGTCGCTTCGTAACGGATTTCCAGACGGTTATCGTCAGTCAGCTGGTAATGCACTTTCGCCGTCATGTTGCCCGGATAACCCTGATCGCCGTCGGCCGAAAATAGCTGGAACGTCAGCTTCTGCGCGGTCTGTTCGAGAATAGTCCAGCGACGCGCATGGAAACCTTCCGGCCCGCCGTGAAGCTGATGCACGCCCTGATTGGCGACCACCAGATGCGGTTTGCCGTCGATATCAAACTGCGAGCGGGCGATACGGTTGGCATAACGTCCGACGGTCGCGCCCAGATACGCGCTCTGGTTCATGTATTCCTGCGGCGACTGGCAGCCCAGCAGCAGTTCACGCGTGGAGCCATCTGTCAGCGGCAGGGTAAAGGATAACCAGGTCGCGCCCCAGTCCATGAATGTGGCGGTGGCACCTGCCGCATTCTGTAGCGTAACCTGTTCAAACGGCTGGCCATCGGGCGCCAGTTGCGTGTTTTCAGGTTTTAACATATGCCTGCTCCTTGGGAAGCTGTGCAAACGTAGAAGGTTTCTTTCAGACCGCTGCGCGCGTGATATTGCTGTTCAACGGCATGACGGACTTTCTCCACCATGTCTTCCGGCACCAGCGCCACGATGCAACCGCCAAAGCCGCCGCCGGTCATGCGCACGCCGCCTTTATCGCCAATCACTTCTTTAACGATTTCCACCAGCTTATCGATTTGCGGCACGGTGATTTCAAAATCATCACGCATTGAGGCGTGAGATTCTGCCATCAGTTCGCCCATACGTTTCAGGTCGCCACTGGCCAGCGCGTCAGCTGCTGCCAGCGTACGGTCATTTTCTGTGATGACGTGACGTGCACGGCGGGCAACGACCGGATCCAGCTCATCCTGAATGGAGAAGAACAGGGCAGGGTCAACGTCACGCAGCGCTTTTACGCCAAAGAAGCGTGCCGCCACTTCGCACTGTTCGCGACGGGCATTGTATTCGCTGTCCACCAGACCGCGTTTCACGTTGGAGTTGATAATGACCACCGCGGCGTTTTTCGGCATGGACACTGCACGGGTTTCCAGCGAGCGACAGTCGATCAGCAGTGAATGATTTTCTTTGCCCAGCGCAGAAATAAGCTGATCCATAATGCCGCAGTTACAGCCGACAAACTGGTTCTCCGCTTCCTGACCGTTCAGTGCCAGCGCAACGCCGTCCAGCGGCAGATCGTACAATGATTTCAGCGCCTGACCGACCGCCACTTCCAGCGATGCGGATGAACTCAGGCCTGCACCCTGTGGCACATTGCCGCTGATCACCATGTCCGCGCCGGAGAAATCTTTGTTACGCAGCATCAGATGCTTCACCACGCCACGCACGTAGTTGGCCCACGGGTGCGCATCGCTGTGCAAAATAGGCTCGTCGAGCGAGAAGCTGTCTTCGTCGTTATCGAAATCGGCGGCGATCACGCGGATGGTGCGGTCATTACGCTGTGCACAGGCAATCACTGTTTCATAATCGATGGCGCATGGCAGCACGAAACCGTCGTTGTAATCGGTATGTTCGCCGATCAGATTTACACGGCCCGGTGCTTTGATGGTAATGGTGGCAGGGTAGCCGAATTTATCGGCAAAGATTTCCAGGGTTTTGGTCTTCAGTTTCATTATTTTTCTCTGGCCTCACGATAATGGACATCACTCACCGCCCGCAGACGCTCGGCGGCTTGTTCCGCTGTCAGGTCGCGTTGGGTCTCAGCCAGCATTTCGTAGCCGACCATAAATTTGCGCACCGTGGCTGAACGCAGCAACGGCGGATAGAAATGTGCGTGCAACTGCCAGTGTTCGTTGTCGTCTTCGGTAAATGGCGCGCCATGCCAGCCCATCGAATACGGGAAAGAGCACTGGAACAGGTTGTCATAACGGCTGGTCAGCTTTTTCAGCGCCAGCGCCAGATCACCGCGTTGTGCATCGCTCAGTTCGGTAATGCGTTTGACGTGAACTTTCGGCAACAGCAAGGTTTCGAACGGCCACGCTGCCCAGTAAGGCACCACCGCCAGCCAGTGTTCGGTTTCGACCACCGTACGGCTGCCGTCAGCCAGTTCGCGCTGCACGTAATCCAGCAGCATCGGCGAACCTTGCTGTTCAAGATAGGTGCGTTGCAGGCGATCTTCGCGTTCGGCTTCGTTAGGCAGGAAGCTGTTGGCCCAGATCTGACCGTGCGGATGCGGGTTGGAGCATCCCATCGCCGCGCCTTTGTTCTCGAAAACCTGCACCCATGGATAGGTTTTTGCCAGATCCGCGCTTTGCTCCTGCCAGGTTCTGACGATCTCCGTCAGGGCTTCAACCGACAGTTGTGGCAGCGTTTTGCTGTGATCCGGCGAGAAACAGATCACCCGGCTGGTGCCGCGTGCGCTCTGAACGCGCATCAGTGGATCGTCGCTTTCCGGCGCAAAAGGGGTATCCGGCATCAGCGCGGCATAATCATTGGTAAACACAAACGTGCCGGTGTATTTCGGATTCACATCGCCAGTCACACGGGTGTTGCCCGGACACAGGAAACAGTCCGGGTCATGCGCAGGCAGCGTTTCCTGCGAAACGGCTTCCTGCTGGCCTTGCCACGGACGTTTGGCGCGGTGCGGGCTGACTAACACCCACTGATCGGTCAGCGGGTTGTAGCGGCGATGCGGGTGATCAATCGGGTTAAACGTGGTCATAAACTTTCCTTAGTGCACCTTAGTCCGGGTAGCCTTGCGGGTTTTTCGACTGCCATAGCCAGGTATCGTTGGCCATGTCTTCAAGCGTTCGGGTGACTTTCCAGTTCAGCTCTTTCGCCGCTTTGGTCGGATCCGCCCAGTAAGCCGGTAAGTCGCCCTCACGGCGCGGTGCAAACTTGTAATTCACGGGCTTGCCGCAGGCTTTGCTGAAGGCATTTACCACATCCAGCACGCTGTGGCCGAAGCCCGCGCCCAGGTTATAAATATGTACGCCCGCTTTGTTGTGCAGGGTTTTCATTGCCGCCAGATGGCCGTCGGCAAGATCCACCACATGGATATAATCACGCACGCCGGTGCCGTCCGGGGTCGGATAATCGTTGCCGAAAATCGCCACGGACTCACGACGGCCTACCGCTACCTGCGCGATAAATGGCATCAGGTTATTTGGCACGCCCTGGGGATCTTCACCCATCAGGCCAGACGGATGTGCGCCGACCGGGTTGAAGTAACGCAGCAGCGTAATGCTCCATTCAGGTTCTGCACGCTGCACATCCTGCAGAATTTGCTCGACCATCAGTTTGCTGCGGCCATACGGGCTGGACGGATTGCCGGTCGGGAAATCTTCAACGTAAGGCGTTTTTGGCTGATCGCCATACACGGTCGCCGAAGAGCTGAAAATCAGGTTTTTAACGCCAGCTTCACGCATGGCTTCAACCAGCACCAGCGTGCCGGTGACGTTGTTGTCATAATAAGCCAGCGGTTTTGCCACCGATTCACCCACGGCTTTCCAGCCAGCGAAATGAATGACGGAATGAACAGGGTGCTCACTGAAAATTTTATCGAGAAGCGCGCGGTCGCGAATATCACCTTCGTAGAACAGCGGCGTTTTGCCGGTCAGGCTGTGGATGCGTTCCAGTACGCTGACTTTGCTGTTATGAAGGTTATCAAGAATGATTGGCGTAAAGCCTGCATCAATCAGTTGCACGCAAGTATGACTACCGATGTAACCGCTACCACCTGTGACTAAGACGTACATAAGAGCTCCCCGATGATTATCTTGATGCAACGATATCACGCTGCAAGGCTGAAAAAGGTGATCCATCCCCAATAAAATGGAATCGCTTACACAAACAGTTTACCACCTTTCAACATGACTCAACAGGTGCTGCGTGCCATGCAGAAAGCCTTCTGCAGCTGGCAGCAATCCAGAAAGGATGGGTTGTGTAATCGATTACACTAACATTTATGCTTTGTCTGAATCAGTTTTCCGTGCTCATTTTCAGACTCCAGCCGGGGAAATGCCGACATTTTGTCCAGTAACCAGCGGCGGAGCGTCACGATGTCCTCGCGCAGTGCTTTCTCTTTTGCGGTCACCAGATAATAGTTTGCGCCGGGAAGATATTGAGGGAATGGCGTGGTCAGAATGCCTTTTTCAATGAAGTCATGGGCCAGCAAACTGCTGACAATCGCCACGCCCTGACCGGCAATTGCCGCCTGAATGGCATGGGTTTCATCTGTAAAGCGCAGGCCGCTGTCGGTATTTAATTGCGCGGGACCAACGTGTTTTTTCCAGTTTTCCCAGTCGGGAGAAGGATGGGGAATATGACGGTTTTCTACATGAAACAACGTCACCTCTTTCAGATCTTCCATCGTTTTCAGCGCCAGTGCAGGACTGGCAACCAGCACAAAAGTGTCGTGATAAAGCAACGTTGAATCGAGGCTTTCATTGGCGGATTCACTGTAACGGATCGCCACATCCACGGTATTACGGGTTAAATCCACCAGTTCAATGCCGGTGTGCAGGCGTAAATCCATTTCGGGCGCAGCGGCTTTTAAGTCCGCCAGCCGTGGCACCAGCCAGTGCGTCAGGAAATTGGACGTGGTGGTCAGTGTCAGTGCCGCAGGCAACCCGGCGTGATGGATTTCTTCGACGGCTGCCTGTAATCCGGCAAATGCCTGCCGGGTGGCGTGGCGCAGAATTTTCCCCGCAGCGGTTAGCCTGACCTCACGGGCGCTGCGCTCAAACACCGCCGTGCCCAGTGCTTCTTCAAGCACACGGATCTGATGGCTGATGGCGGTGGCCGTCACGCCGATATCTTCTGCAGCGCGTTTGAAACTCCTTTGCTGCGCCACGACATCAAACGCTTTGAGCGAACCCAGCGGCGGTAAACGGATCTTCTTCATGATGAGTTATTTTCATCCATTGCTGAAATCTATGACTTTGAGTTAGCTAAAATAGGCGGTGTAAGCTCTTTCATCAACACGATGAAGATGAAACGTATTCATCTACTGAGCCGATGAATGTTGATAAAGGAACTTGCTATGAACGCCAAAAAATTACCCATGCCGTTGCTGGCTTCTGCGCTGGGCACGCTGTTTGTGCTGAACCTGACGCTGACACTGCTGAGCGTCGCCTTTTACGGTCTGGACACACCGCTGTCCCACTCGCTGGCGGGGGCTGCCGCACTCTTTTTTGTACTGTTTATCATCAGCGAACGTTATCACCCCGAACCTCTACTGCCACATCATCTGCGGTCGTCGTTGCTGTTACAGATAAGCCTCTGGACGCGTATTTTCGTCACGGCGGTCACTTATGCCACGTGGTTCATGCTGGCGGTGGCGATGTATCAGCTTTACGGATTGGGCGTACCGGGCATTATTCTCAGCTTTGTTGCCTTATTGCTGATAATGCTGCCGGGCAAAGCGCTCAGCGAAAAGCTCGGGCGGAGAATGACATCTGCCCGCACCTTGCTGTGGGGTTTTATGATTGTGGCGGGCGGACTGGAGGGGATGGCGATGACACCCTCGTTCTGGCCGGTGCTGCTGCCGGGGATGTTACTGACCGGATTCGGGGCGGGTATGGTTCGCCACGCCGCCGCGGCAGAAAGGGATCTGCTCACCGGGGACGAATACCATTATGCAATCCTGCTGGGAGATTGGGTTCGGGTGAGCAGTACCATAGTGATACTTGCACTGCTCATTCTGCTACTGAGAAATAACCCCGGCCAGCAGGGGATTGAAAACGGATTTTCATTGCTGGCGGCACTGGCGCTGGCTGGTGTCGTGACTGCGCTGATGATTCCCGCAAAGGCGAAGCAAAATAACGTTACAGCGCGTCAATCTGATAACGGTAGATTTCGCCATCAGGAATAAAGCTCAGCCGGTGAGTAATACATTCCGGCGCATCTTCCGCATGATGAGAAACAAACAGCAACTGGGTTTCGCCTTCGCCGATCAGAATATCGACAAAACGGCGCACCAGCTGGCGGTTGATCGGATCCAGCCCCTGCAAAGGTTCATCCAGAATTAACAGCGCAGGATGCTTGACCAGTGCGCGGGCGATGAGCGCCAGCCGCTGTTGTCCCCAGGATAAACTGTGGAACGGGCTATCACCGGCATCGCCGTCCAGTCCGAGCAGTGTCAGCCATTGCGAGGTGAGCAATCTCTGCCGGTCAGATACCGCCTGATAAATGCCGATCGAATCGAAGAAACCGGAAGTAATGACATTGCGCACGCTGGTGCTGACGCGATAATCCAGATGCAGACTGCTGCTGACGTAGCCGATATGGCGTTTGATGTCCCAGATGGTTTCACCGCTGCCGCGCCGGCGACCGAACAGCGTCAGATCATTGCTGTAGCCCTGTGCGTGATCGCCGGTGATAAGGCTCAGTAAGGTGGATTTCCCGGCACCGTTCTGGCCGGTGATCTGCCAGTGCTGACCGTGATCGACCTGCCAGCTCAGATTGTGCAGGATCGGCTTGTCGTTGTACTGCACCACGCCGTCACGCAGTACGATCAAAGGGCTGTCGGCAGGCGGACTGACGCGGGCTGTCGGATCTTCTGCTTCCGGCACAGCCATGCCGTTCAGGCTTTCGCTGTGTGCCAGTTGAGCGACCAGCGCATCAGCCATCACCTGTTCGCGCGCACCCACCGAGGCCAGCGTGCAGTCAGCCAGTACGCCGACATTTTTCACAAATGCAGGAATGTCGTCAAAGCGGTTAAGCACCAGCACCATCGTCTGACCTTCCCCGGACAAGGTTTCCAGCAACTGTGCCAGTTGCGCCCGGGCGTTGACGTCGAGGCCATCGAACGGCTCATCCAGCACCAGCAAATCGGTTTTTTGCATCAGCACCTGGCACAGCAGAGTCTTGCGCGTTTCGCCGGTGGATAAATATTTGAAGCGGCGGTCGAGCAATTTCTCAATACCAAACTGCGCGGCAAGGGCAGCACAGCGGGCAGGGTCGCGCACTTCATCCTGAATAATTTCAGCGGTGGTGCGGCCGGTATCGTCTTCACCTTCGCTCAGTAAGTCGGTGTTGTTACGCTGCCATTCATCGGCCACCAGCTTCTGCAACTGCTCGAATGAGAGACGCACAATATGCGGAAAATTGTTTTCCCGGGTACCTTTCAGCAGGGTTAAATCGCCTGCCAGCGCTCGTGCCAGTGCGGATTTTCCACTGCCATTTGAGCCGACAAACGCCCAGCTGTCGGCCTGCTGGATATTCAGATCAGAAAGTGTGAGGGTCCGGGTATCACTGAGACGGAAAACGCCTTGCGAGATATGTAACGACGACATCTTAATCTCTCATTTTCAAATGATTATAAAACAAGGGATAAGCGCTGCACCTTCGCAAGTCAATTGACAAATCTGCAAAATGAAAACGCTGATTTTGCAAGATACTGATTAAATACTGCTTTTAGCACAGGGTGGCCAGGATCACTTTGTCGTCATCAAACTGCGCGTAAACGCTCTGACCGTTTTTCAGAGCCAGTTTATCGGCTTCGGCATTCGGTACCGTCGCACACAGAATTTCACTGCTTTGCAGTTTCATCAGCACTTCGCTGCTGTTTTCACCGCGCTGGATGTGGGTGACACTGCCCTGCAAGGCGTTATGCGGATTTTCTGCGGTGAAGCCAAGGGTGATCCAGGGCGCTTTGATCAGCACCAGCACTTCCTTGCCGGGCGTTAACGCCAGACGGTCTGCGCTTTGTTCAGTGATCGCGGCGCGGATTTTTGTTTTGCCGTCAGCCAGCAGGACATCAATATGCTGCTGAACGGTGCTGTTATCGCGTTCAATCACGTTGCCGAAGAACTGGTTGCGCGCGCTGGTTTGCAGGGAGAAACGTGAAATGGCCGCCAGCAAACTGTCGAGAGGGAGCGAATCTTCTTTTAGCACGTCGAAGGCTTTTTGCTGGATTTGCGCCAGTAATTCATAAAGCTGGATCAGGCGCTCGCCGTAAGGTGTCAGCACTGCGCCGCCACCGCCTTTCCCGCCGGTGCTGCGATCGACCAGCGTCTGATCGGCAAGCTGATTCATTTCATTGATGGCATCCCAGGCGCTTTTGTAACTGATGTTCGCGAGCTTAGCCCCCTGACTGATTGAACCGGTGTGGCGCACCTGTCGCAGTAATTCAATACGGCGCGGATCGGCAAACAAACGTTGCTGAAGTTTAAGGGTTAAGAGAATTTCGGCTTGCATCGCAGCTTCCTTGTTAGAATCATGGCTTATTGTCGCCGCTAAACCTGCAGGCAGGCAAGTTGGCTAAATGCTAAAGTAATTACCGTCCCGTGCTGTTATTATCCGCAACAGTTTGATTTTTCGTTTTTGACTTCATGTACGAAGTCCAACATCGCCTCAGGGCGATTCAGCCAGTTAAGTGAGGCTATCATGTTAGAACTATTAGAAAGTTTGATTTTCGCTGCCATCATGGTGCCGGTCTTCATCGCTGTGATCCTGGGCTTGATCTGGGGGCTGGGCGAAGTATTCAACATCATCTCTCACGTGGGCCACTCTAAAGAATCCCGTGAGAAACCTCATTACTGATTAATGAGACTGTTTGTTTCCGGAACCCGGCCCTTGCGCCGGGTTTTCTTTTTTCCGGGTTTTCTTTTTATAGTTCAGATCAAAAAAACATAGGTTATCTCCTCCTGACTCATAAAAATGAATGACATCGTTTTTCGTCGCGCTATATTAAAGATTACATAGCGAAATATCTCTTCATAAAGGCGAAGGAAAACGATGACATATCAATGGGGTAAAGTATTCACCGCAACCATTCTGGTCGCAGGGCTTGGCGTTCAGGCGCAGGCAGCAGAGAAAATCACGGTGTTTGCCGCTGCATCACTCACCAATGCTTTGCAGGATATCGCCACCCAATACCAGAAAGAAAAAGGCGTGCAGGTGGTCTCATCCTTCGCCTCATCTTCGACACTGGCCCGCCAGATTGAACAGGGCGCGCCGGCAGATTTGTTTATTTCTGCCGATCAGCAATGGATGGATTATGCCATCAGCAAGCAGCAGATGGTCGATAACACCCGTTACACGTTGCTGGGCAACGAACTGGTGCTGATTTCTGCGGCTAACAGCAAAATCAACAAAGTCGACATCTCTGAGAAAACTGAATGGACCAAACTGACGGGCGACAGCCGCCTGGCGGTGGGGGACCCTGATCATGTCCCGGCCGGGATTTATGCCAAAGAAGCGCTGCAAAAACTGGGGGCCTGGAGCACGCTGGAACCTAAACTGGCGCGCGCCAGCGACGTCCGTGCGGCCATGGCGCTGGTTGAACGCGAAGAAGCGCCAGTGGGCATAGTTTATGGTTCTGACGCCGTCGCCAGTAAAAAAGTGAAAGTGATCGGTATTTTCCCTGCCTCCAGCCATAAGCCGGTTGAGTATCCGATGGCGATGGTGAAAGGGCACGAAAATGCCACCGTCAGCGGTTTTTATGATTATCTGAAAACCCCGGCAGCGGCTGCAATCTTCAAAAAATACGGTTTCACGCCTCGCGGCTAAGTTCATCGCTGTTGCTGAAAACAGATAAAGCCTGCGCTGCGCCAGAAGGTTTTATCTGTCCATCCCGGTTTCTTTCCCCATGTGTGATTCTCTATACTTTGACGTAAATTAAAGCCTGCGAAATTTTTGCCGATATTTTATCTCTGCGACACATAAATTCAGGATTAAGAAACCGACATGATGTTGAGTGAATATGAGTGGCAGGCGGTACTTCTTAGTCTGAAAGTATCGAGCCTGGCCGTTGTTTGCAGTCTGCCGCTTGGTATTCTGATGGCGTGGGTCCTCGCCCGCGGCCGCTTTCCCGGCAAGTCCCTGCTCGACAGTATTATTCATTTGCCGCTGGTATTACCGCCGGTGGTGATTGGCTATTTGCTGCTGGTGGTGATGGGGCGACGCGGCTTTATCGGCCAGCGTCTGTACGAATGGTTTGGTTTCAGCTTCAGTTTTAGCTGGCATGGTGCAGTGCTGGCCTCGGCTGTGGTGGCATTTCCGCTGATGGTGCGGGCGATACGCCAGTCGCTGGAGGCGGTTGACCCCAAACTTGAACTCGCCGCCCGCACGCTCGGTGCTTCTCCGTGGCGGGTCTTTTTCACCATCACACTGCCGCTTTCCGTGCCGGGCGTCATTGCCGGCGTGGTGCTGGCATTTGCCCGTTCGCTGGGCGAGTTTGGTGCAACGATCACCTTCGTCTCGAATATTCCGGGTGAGACCCGCACCATTCCGCTGGCGATGTATACCCTGATTGAAACGCCGGGCGCGGAAGGCGCTGCCGCACGGCTTTGCGTGCTGGCAATCCTGCTGTCTCTGGCGGCATTGCTGATTTCTGACTGGCTGGCAAAACGCAGCCGTATCCGGCTGGGAGGCTGACATGCTTGAACTCGATTTCAGCCAGACGCTGGGCAGCCTGGAATTACAGGTGTCGCAGACCTTACCGGCGCAGGGGATAACGGCCATTTTTGGTTTGTCAGGCGCAGGAAAAACCTCGCTGATTAATGCGATCGGCGGCCTGACCCAACCTGATAGTGGCCGCATTACCTTGAACGGCCGCATCTTATCGGATAAGCAAAACAACATTTTCCTGCCGCCAGAAAAACGCCGCGTCGGTTATGTTTTTCAGGATGCGCGACTGTTCCCGCATTACCGCGTGAAAGGTAATCTGCAATACGGCATGGCGCCGTCGATGCGCGGACAGTTCGATAACATCGTGCGGTTGCTCGGTATCGCCCCCTTGCTGGATCGCTTCCCGCTCACGCTTTCAGGTGGCGAGAAACAGCGGGTGGCAATTGGTCGTGCGCTGCTGACAGCACCGGAAATTTTACTGATGGATGAGCCGCTGGCCGCGCTCGATATCCCGCGTAAACGCGAACTGATGCCTTACCTGGAGCGTCTGGCGCAGGAAGTCAGCATTCCGATTTTGTATGTGACGCACAGCCTCGATGAGATTTTACGTCTGGCGGAAAAAGTGCTGGTGCTCGACGGCGGTAAAGTGCTGGCGATGGGCACGCTGGAAGACGTGTGGGCGAGCAATGTGATGCGGCCGTGGCTGCCGAAAGAAGAGCAAAGCAGCGTGCTGAATGTCAGCGTACTGGAACATCATCCGCGCTATGAAATGACCGCACTGGCCATTGGCGATCAGCGTTTATGGATCAGTAAAGTCGAAGAGGCGCCCGGCACGGCGTTGCGCATTCGCGTGAATTCCACGGACGTTTCGCTGGTGCTGCAACCGACGGCTAACAACAGCAGTATCCGCAATATTCTGCCAGCGAAAGTGCTCGAATGTCTGGATCTGGGGAATCAGGTGGAGGTCAAACTGGCGATGGCCGATCACATCATCTGGGCGCGGATCTCGCCGTGGGCGAGGGACGAACTGATGATCCGCGCAGGCCAGTGGTTGTATGCGCAGATCAAAAGTGTGTCGGTCAGTCGTTAATCGTATTGCGTCTTACTTTTTTGACGGGTTAAAGGCGGCGTAAAGCACCAGAACCTCTTCGGCAAACGCGTCATCAATAATATAGAAATAGCATTCCGGCACGTTAAGCACCCGGGCGAAATGACACATGGTGTCGAAGTTCGGGCTGTACGTGCCGTTTTCATATTGCGACACCCGCGAACGCGCAGTGCTCTCATCTATTCCGGCTAAAACACCTAATTTTTCCTGCGTAAGTCTGGCTTTTGTCCGTGCGGATTTCAGTCGATGTGGGATCATTATCAATAACCATAGAAACTGTATTGACGTTATGTTTAGCATCACTTAACATTATTGTTGTTTAGAGTTACTGGACATCGTTATATGTCAGTGTAATTCACAATTCAGATAGTTGAACAAACAACATAAGGAAGAGGGATAAAAATGGAAAATGACTGGCATCCGGCAGATATCATTGCTGCATTACGTAAGAAAAAATCCTCACTGGCGGCGGTCTCGCGTCAAGCCGGTTTAGGCTCATCCACACTGGCCAATGCGCTGGCGCGTCCGTGGCCGAAAGGGGAACTGATCATTGCTCAGGCTCTGGATATCCATCCGTCGGTGATCTGGCCCAGCCGGTACTTCGACGAAAATCAGCAATTAATTACCCGCGCCGTGCGGCCGGTCAGAAATAAGACGCTGAAAAGCGACTGATTATCCTGCAAAAAAAACACCTTCCTCTGCGAAAGAGGAAGGTGCGTCGTTAAAGGTTAGTTCAGGACTTTATTGCGGATAACCTCAGCAATGCCGGGTGTTTCGTGATCGCCAATCACCAGTGCGGCACGTTCTTTGATAGCATCTGCGGCATTGCCCATCGCCACGCCCAGACCGACATTTTCCAGCATGCTCAGGTCGTTGTAGTTATCACCGAACGCCACCACATCCTGCATGCTCATACCCTGCGATTCGACCCATTCCTGCAAACGGCGACCTTTGCTGTTGCCTCCTTTCGCCACATCTACCTGATCATGCCATGACCATTCGCAGGCCAGACCCAGCTCGTTTTCAACCTGCGAGGCAAACGTATGCAGGGCATCGAGATCCTGATGTGAGGTGGCGAATTTCCAGATCGACTGCGCATCATCAGCGGCTTCGCGAAGACTGTTCACCTGAATAATGTTCGGACGCTGATGCTCCGGCAGGGTTTGTCCCCAGGCAATGGACCGGCTGACGTGGCCGCTCGGTTGCTGATACAGCATGGCGTCATCGACATACAACAGACCGTGGATGCCGTGATATTCCAGCAAGTCGACCACTTTTTTTGCTTTGACCGGATCCAGCGGATCAGAAGTTAAGACCTTACGTGCCTGATAATCATACAAATAGGTGCCGTTGCAGCAGATAGCAGGTGTATCGAGCTGCAATGCCTGATAAAACGGATGGATAGCGACATGATGGCGTCCGGTCACGACAACCACTTTGATTCCCTGTGCACGGGCATCGGCCAGTGCGGCAAGGGATTCTGGAAGGATACGTTTTTGGCGGTCCAGCAGCGTCCCGTCGAGATCGAGGGCAATAATGCGATAAGTCATGAGCAGTCCATCGTAAGTGAGGGGGAATAAGGGGAAATTATCGCCATATTACCTTTTTTAGCCTGCTAATTAAACCGGGTATCCGGCACTAAAGGTGCCGTCGTATCGTGCTAACCTGAGCTACGCTGTAAAAAACATAACGACTCATTCAGTCTTAATAAGGAGATGTGATGAAGCAAGTTGTCTACATTGCCAGCCCTGAGAGCCAGCAAATCCACGCTTTTCGTCTGGCAGACAATGGTGAACTGAGCCTGCTGCAAACGGTGGACGTTCCGGGACAGGTTCAGCCGATGGTGATTCATCCCGATGGTCATCGTCTTTACGTCGGCGTACGTCCTGAGTTCGGCGTGCTGACCTACCGCATCGACCATGAAGGTAAACTGGAAGAAGCCGCGATGGCACCTCTGCCGGGCAGTCCGACGCATCTGGGTATAGACCTTCAGGGGCGTTTTGTGTTCTCCGCGTCCTACAGTTTTAACAATGTCAGCATTCATCCGCTGGATGAAAAAGGCCTCGCGCTGGCCCCGGTGCAGGTGCTGGAAAACATCCAGGCTCCGCACTCAGCCAATATTGACCCGACCAATCAGGTGCTGATGATCCCGGCGCTGAAAGAAGACCGTATCCGCCAGTTTGACTTCAGTGTGAACGGCGAAGCGACGCCGCATAACGCGCCGGAGCTGAAAACCGCAGCGGGTGCGGGCCCGCGTCATATGGCATTCCACCCGAATCATCATTTTGCCTACTGTGTAAATGAGCTGAACAGCAGCGTGGATGTGTACCAGAAAGACGTCACCAGCGGCGAATACCGTCAGGTGCAGACACTGGGGATTATGCCCGCTGATTTCACCGGTACCTGCTGGGCGGCCGATTTGCACATCACGCCGGACGGCAAATTCCTGTATGCCTCAGACCGTACTGCCAGCCTGATTTCTGTGCTGACCGTCTCAGAAGATGGCAGCGTGCTTGAGCTGGCCGGGCATCACGCCACCCAGACACAGCCGCGTGGTTTCAATATTGATCACTCCGGCCAGTATGTGATCACCGCAGGGCAGAAATCGGATGCGATTGAAGTGGCGAAAATTGATCCGCAAAACGGTCAGCTGACGACGTTGAAAACCTACGCAGTGGGTAAAGGCCCGATGTGGGTAAGCATTCTGGAAATTAATTAATCACGGCTGTTTACTGGTTAGTTTACCTAATGATTTATTTTTAACTGATCAATAATACCGCTCTGAAATAATGATCAAGCCCCTGTAATAAGGGGCTTTTTTATTTCCTGTGCTATACGTGCTATTGATAAGAAATATTTTAATGTTTCTATAAATGTTGAACATTGCTGGTCGATAACTCTCCCGTTATTCACTCATTCTTCGGTGGCGTTGCCACTTCAGAGTCAGTCCTTTTGGTTATCAGGGAGAAGAAAATGAATGTACTTTCAGGGATCGCTGGCCGGGTTCGCCATGCCACAATTGCCAGCAAGCTCGGTGCAGGATTTGCGCTGGTGTTGCTTCTGGGATCCTTTATCGCTGTGTCCGGTGTCTACCATCTGACCAGCATCAATCAACGCGCTGAAAAAGCGTCCTTGCTTAAGACCGTTAACGATTTGCTGAGCGATGCCAAATTTACCCGGCTTTCATATATGGCCAGCAAAGACCCCAGATTTGTTGAAGAAAACCGCCAGGCGCTGGATAAACTGGAAGCCCGTCAGGCTGATGTTGAGGCGTACTCCTGGGATCCGCAAGACCAGCGTCTGGTGGAAACCATGCCGGAAAATATCCGCCGTTATCGTGAAAGCTGGCAGCACACGCTGAATCCTCCGGCAGGCAGCGATGCGGAAAAAATCACCGCGCAGCTGGCCGAAGCCGGGCTGGCCCTGACCTCTGCGTCTAACACGTTGCTCGATCATGAGATGAACAATCTGCATAACGAAGTGACGCGCACCATTTCTGAAATGCTGGTGATCATTGTGGCGACCGTGGTTGCCGGTGTGTTGATTTCGTGGCGCATGACCCGTCAGCTGACACTTCCTCTGCGCCGCACGCTGCAAACCGCAGAACGTATCGCTGCCGGTGATCTTTCTACCCATGCCACCAGCCACAGTTTTGACGAAGTGGGGCAACTGAGCCGCGCCATTGAAACCATGAACCAGAACCTGCACGGCATCATCGGTGACATTCGCGAAGGCGTAACGCAGGTGACCCGCGCTTCGGGCGAAATAGCCGCAGGTAATATCGATCTGTCAGCCCGTACCGAAGAGCAGGCGGCAGCGCTGGGGCAAACAGCGGCCAGCATGGAACAACTGACCTCAACGGTGAAACAGAACGCCGACAATGCCGCACAGGCCAGTCAGCTGGCCTCAGATGCGGCGAATACGGCAGCGCGGGGCGGTAAACTGGTGGCCGATGTCGTGGGCGTGATGAAAGAGATTACTGTCAGTTCGAAGCAGATTTCAGAAATTACCACGGTCATCAACAGCATCGCTTTCCAGACCAATATTCTGGCGCTGAATGCTGCGGTTGAAGCGGCGCGGGCAGGGGAGCAGGGCCGCGGTTTTGCCGTGGTCGCCAGCGAAGTCCGCAGCCTTGCGCAGCGCAGCGGGCAGGCGGCGAAAGAGATTGAAGGGCTGATTGGTAAATCGGTGATTAACGTCAATAACGGCTCTGTGCTGGTTGGCAAAGCGGGTGACACCATGGAAGAAATCGTCGGCTCTGTCCGTCATGTCACGCAAATCATTCATGAGATCGCATCGGCGTCTGACGAGCAAAGTCGCGGCATCAGTCAGATTGCGCAGGCGGTGGCAGAGATGGATACCGTCACCCAGCAAAACTCGGCGCTGGTTCAGCAGTCTGCCAGTGCGGCGGCTTCGCTCGATGAGCAGGCGGTGAATCTGGAACGCACGGTGTCGGTATTCCGTCTGGGCAACGAAGCGTTGTAACATTTTCGCAGAACGAAGTCCGCAGAACGAAAAAAAACCGCCGGAGGCAACCCCGGCGGTTTTTTCATGGCATCAGACTGAATTACTTCGCAGGCTGTGTCAGCACGTTGTTGTACTGCCACAGGCGGTTGAAGTTAGTGTCATTCAGATTGCGCTGTTGTTTCTCATCTTTTGGCACGTTGCCGGCAAATGGCTGGCCGGAGAAGACAGAGGCGCCCCACGGATTCATCTGGTCATAGCTGTTGTCGAAGCTGCTGTCGCGGATTACCAGCTGGCTGCTTGCGCCATCAGCATCCCACGCACGACCCATTTTCGCTTTCGCTGCCTGCTCGAAGCCACGGTCGCCGGTCAGGTTGCTGTCGATCACCAGGAAGCCATACGGTGCAGCTGCTGGCGTGTTTGGCGCAAAGACAGACGCCTGTTTCACGCCACGGCTGCTGACGGTGTGGAATTCAACGTGGTCAAAGACGGCATTCGCCCGGCCAAATACGTAATCCACATCACCCACGATCAGGCTGTTATGCACGTATGCACGGCTGTAACGGCTGTTGTCAGTCTGGTTGTGGATGTTGGCGGTGTTCACCATAAAGGTATTCTGGCGGCCAATCAGGCGCACGTTATCCAGAATCACATTGTCACCGTCGGTACGCAGCGCAACGGCGGAATGATCGCCCCCGTCAACAGTATCGAGCAGGGAATTGCCGATGGTCAGGTTCTGAATCTGCACACCGTTGCTTTGTGACCACACGGTCGCGGTACAGCCGGTGCCGATGGTTTCAGTGGTCAGGGTGGCGCAGTTCTGGAACATATAGAACGCGCGATCGCCCGGCAGGAACTGGCCGTTAGGACTGACGGTTGAACGGTAAGTGGCGGGTGCCGCTGCGGCTTCCAGACCTTGTGCGAGGGTCACATCAGCAGAGCTGTTGCCCGCGCCGAATAAGGTGACCGGTGGTGAACCCGCCGGGATGTAAACGGCGCCGTTGTAAGTGCCTGGCAGGATTTTAATGAAGATACGTTCACCGTGGTTACGCACAGCCAGTGCCGCGTTTACCGCCATCTGAACGTTAGAGTATTCTGCGCCGTCGGTGCCTAACTGCGGGCCGACCACGAAATGGGTGTTCACACCGTCAGTGCTGGCCAGTTTAGGGAACCAGCCCTGTTGCTGAACCTGCAAAGAAGGGCCGCCAAAGGCCAGATAATTTTTCGTTGTAAAATTGGCCGCTTCGTCCGCTGATAACACGGGCAGTGACGCGGTGCCCGGAGCAACCTGGCTGGATAAGCCTTGATGGCTGCTGCTGCATGCCGCCAGGATCAGGCTGGCAGACAACATAGCGCACGCGCGCGACAGGGTGGAAATTTTCACTGTGACTGACTCCTTGATGAAGAAGATTGTTCTTTTTTTTCAATGTTGCGGTCATCGCCGCAATAAAAAAACGGTGGCCAGTAAAACTGACCACCTTTTCTGCGTCTTTTATACCACAGGAATCAGCTGTATATCACTGTCAGTGATGCTTTGCCGAGAGTATGGAAATGCACATTGAAGCCGAGATACGCGCCGCTGGCATTCTCATCGACTTCCAGCGTTTCTGTATCGATGGCGTATACGGTGAAATGATAGTGATGGTGTTCGCCCTGCGGAGGGGCTGCGCCGCCATAACCGGCTTTGCCAAAATCGGTGCGGGTCTGCACGGCACCGGCAGGTAAACCGCCTTTGCCGGAGCCCGCGCCTTGCGGCAATTCGGTGACGTCTGCCGGAATATTCGCGACGCCCCAGTGCCACCAGCCGGAGCCGGTCGGGGCATCCGGGTCATAAACGGTTATCACAAAACTTTTGGTGCCCGCGGGGGCACCGGACCAGGCCAGATGCGGCGAAAGGTTGTCGCCGTTGTAGCCCATGCCGTTAAAAACCTGCGTTTCCGGCATTTTGTCGCCATCGCGCAAATCATTACTGGTCAGTGTAAATGCCATAGAACCCTCTTCAGATGATGAAATAGTCACGGGCAGATTACTTGCCGACCTCGCCGCCGCCCAGCATTTTCAGTAATGCCTGCGCGACCGCTCTGGAAGAGGCCGGATTCTGACCGGTGATCAG
This sequence comes from Rahnella sp. CJA17(1/100), assembly GCF_963881615.1. Lineage (NCBI taxonomy): Bacteria > Pseudomonadati > Pseudomonadota > Gammaproteobacteria > Enterobacterales > Yersiniaceae > Rahnella > Rahnella sp. CJA17(1/100). Next base: position 98,672 of record NZ_CAWOJA010000044.1, read on the forward strand.
TTTGCCATCGGTGACGGCATAAGGCCGCCAGTCCGCCGCCTTACTGTAATCGCCGCCATTTTTCTTCAGCTCGTCTTCAACCAAAAAAGGCACGATGTCGGTCAGGCCAACCGCGTCTTCTTCGCTGTTACTAAAGCCGGTTACGCGCTTGTCTTTCACCAGCGGCGTGCCATCTTCCACCAGCACATTGCGCAACACCCCCGGCGCGTGGCAGACCGCAGAAACCGGTTTGCCCGCTGCCCAGAAAGCCTGGATCAGCGCGATGGAATGCGGGTCTTCAGACAGATCCCACAACGGTCCGTGACCACCCGGATAGAAAATGGCATCGAAGTCATCAGCGTTAACATCAGCAAGTTTGTGCGTGTTCGCCAGCACCTTCTGCGCATCTTTATCACTGCGGAAGCGTTCGGTTGTTTCGGTCTGCGCATCCGGCTCATCACTTTTCGGATCGAGTGGTGGCTGTCCGCCTTTCGGCGAGGCCAGCGTCAGCCCGGCGCCTGCATCCAGAAACTCGTAATACGGCGCGGTAAATTCTTCCAGCCAGAAACCGGTTTTCTTACCGGTTTCGCCGAGCTTATCGTGTGATGTCAATACAATCAGTAATTTCATGTTACCTCCTGTGGACGCCGTCAGCTTTAGTTAAGGAGTAATCAGTCCTGACCGACACGAACGACCAGTTTGCCAAAGTTTTTACCCTCAAGCAGGCCAAAGAACGCCTGCGGTGCATTCTCTAATCCTTCCACGATATCTTCGCGGAATTTCACTTTCCCTTGTTCAAACCATTCGCTCATCTGTTTTGCAAACTCCGGATAGCGATGGCCGTAATCATCAAAAATAATAAAGCCCTGCACACGCATGCGTTTCTTCAGAATGGTGCCGGTCAGCAGGGAAAGGCGATCCTGACCCTCTTTCAGACCGGTCGCGTTATATTGGGAAACCAGTCCGCACAACGGAATACGCGCTTTGGTATTGAGCAGCGGCAATACGGCATCAAACACCGCGCCACCGACGTTTTCAAAATACACATCAATGCCGTCCGGGCAGGCCGCTTTCAGGCGTTTATCCAGATCCGGGGCGCGGTGATCGAGACACTCATCGAAACCGAAATGTTCAACGGCATAACGGCATTTCTCTTCACCACCGGCAATCCCGATCACGCGACAGCCTTTGATTTTACCAATTTGTCCGACCAGCGAGCCGACCGGCCCGGTCGCTGCAGCGACGACCAGCGTTTCCCCCGGCTTGGGTTCGCCAATATCCAGCAGCCCCATAAAGGCGGTGAAGCCCGGCATGCCTAAAACACCGAGTGCAAGGGAAGGTTGTTTGAGTGCCGCGCCTTCCAGTTTCTTCACGGCTTTGGCGTCGGCCACGGAATAATCCTGCCATCCGGTGCTGCCGACCACGAAATCACCGGCTTTAAAATCCGGGCTTTTCGATTCCACCACGCGGGAAACCGCACCGCCGGTCATCACTTCACCGATTTGTACCGGCGCAGCGTAAGAAGGCGCATCGCTCATACGTCCGCGCATATACGGGTCGAGCGAAAGCCACACGGTACGCAGCAATAACTGACCGTCTCTGGCCTGCGGTAACGGCGCTTTTTCCAGACGGAAATTGTCATCGACGGGTTTGCCGTGAGGGCGTGAAGCCAGCACGATGCGGCGGTTTTCAGACTGTAACTGGGGCATAGTCATTCCTTTTCGTTTTCTTATAAGAAAGTTAAAAGCTAACGTAATTGGGAATAAGTATAGGACGCTAAACAGTTTTCGAACCAAGCGCTTTATGCCATGTTTGAATAAAGCCTGCGATTTTTCCCTGAAATGTGACCATCATCTTTTCCTATGACATCTGCCGGAAAATTCCTTTAAATCTGCAGGTTGCACAGGTATGGTCGGTAAGATTTTTGACCCGTTGCTCCACTTTATCTGCAAGATTAATAAGCATAAAAAAGGGATCCTAATGCGTAAAACTCCTCTGGCACTGAGTGCCGTTTTCCTGTTGCTCAGCCTGAATCAGGCTGCTGTCGCTAAGGAAGCTACGTCTGCACCGCTTTATCCGGGTGTGAATGTCGCGCAACTCGCGCAGCAATCGCCGGTTCACTGGGTGTCGGTCGCGCAAATTGAAAACAGCCTGAACGGCCGCCCGCCAATAGCTGTCGGTTTTGATATCGATGACACGGTGTTGTTTTCCTCGCCGGGCTTTTACCGCGGGCAGGTCGAGTTTTCCCCCGGAAAACAGGATTATCTGAAGAACCCGAAATTCTGGGAGAAAATGAACAACGGCTGGGATGATTTCAGCATGCCAAAAGACGTGGCGAAGGCGCTGATTGCCATGCACCTCAAACGCGGCGACAGCATTTACTTCGTGACCGGCCGCAGCGAAACCAAAACTGAGACCGTGACGAAGACGCTGCAGAACGATTTCCAGATCCCGCAGGACAAAGTGAATGCGGTTATTTTCGCCGGTGACAAAGCCGGTCAGAACACAAAAACGCAGTGGCTGAAAGATAAGCAAATTAAAGTGTTTTATGGCGACTCTGACAATGATATCACTGCCGCTCAGGCCGTGAGCGCGAGGGGCATTCGCGTACTGCGCGCCTCTAACTCAAGCTACAAACCATTGCCACAAGCCGGTGCGTTTGGAGAAGAAGTCATTGTGAATTCTGAGTATTAAGTGGCACCCACCCCTGCGAAGGGGAGGGCTGGGGTGGGGTATTAAAGCAAAATCAATGGGTTGAGGTTTTTTTGATAAGGTGTTAGCCCTTAAAAACTCCCTCCCGGCCTCCCCCTTCGCAGAGGGAGGCGCAAAAGTAAAACCTGTCTTCCTGGCGGCTTTACTTCACGCTCACATCAATATCACCAAAGTATTTCTTCGAAAGCTCTTTCACCACGCCATCTTTTTGCACTTTAGCGATCGCTGTATCCAGCTTTTCTTTCAACTGGGTATCGCCTTTACGCAGGCCGAAGGCGATGCCGCTGCCGAGGATTTTGTCATCGCGTACGGCGTCACCGACGAAGCCGTAATCTTTACCGTCCGGACGCGACAGGAAACCGGTCTGACCGGCCGGGGCCAGCACTAATGTGCCGTCGAGACGACCGGATGACAGATCCAGATACACCTGATTCTGATCCTGATAAGAGACGATATCTACGCCTTTCGGTGCCCAGTGTGCCTGCGCATAACTTTCCTGAATCGACCCCTGTAACACGCCGATATGCTTGCCTTTCAGCGACTCCGTGGTCGGCAGCAGGCCGGAATCTTTCTTCGCAATCAGTTTGGTGGGGACGCGGTAAATCACGTTGGTAAAATCAATCGCCTGACGACGTTTATCCGTCACGTTCATCGCCGAGTTAATCGCATCAAATTTACGCGCCTGCAGGGCCGCAATCAGGCCGTCGAAAGAAGTGTCGTACCAGTCGCATTTCACACTGGCGGCGGCGCAGACGGCGTTGCCCAGATCGATATCAAAACCCTGTAATTCACCGGTCGCACTTTTCGATTCGAACGGTGGATATTGCGCTTCCAGACCAAATTTGAGCGTGGAACCGTCCGCCAGTGCGGAGAAAGACGCGACGGCACAACCTAACAGCAATGCGATTTTCAATTTTTTCATTATTCACAATTCCCCGGCGTTATTGAGATGAATACAAAGGTTCAGACGCGACACAACCGGCGTGCGCCTTCGTACAACGTGTCGTTATCTTTGGCAAAGCTCAGACGGATAAGCCCTGTTGGTTGGTTATTGCTGTAAAAGGCTGACAGCGGAATGGTCGCGATCTGATGATCGCGGATCAGGCTCAGCACAAATTCGTCGTCGGTCAGCGGACTGAAATGACTAAAACGCGCCAGCATAAAGAAACTGCCACGGCTTGGCAGTAATTCAAAGCGGGATTCGCTGAGGGCTTCGGCCAGCAGGTCGCGTTTTTGCTGATAAAAATCGGCCAGTCCCAGATAACTTTGCGGGTCAGCCAGCGCTTCGGCGAATGCGACCTGCATCGGCGTATCGGCAGAGAACACCATAAACTGATGCACTTTGCGGATTTCATCCATCAGTTCTGCCGGTGCCAGGCAATAACCCACACGCCAGCCGGTGACGTGATAGGTTTTGCCGAAAGACGACACAATCACGCTGCGTTCAGCCAGTTGCGGATAGCAGGCCATGCTTTCGTGGCGCTCGCCGTCGAACACCACGTGCTCATACACTTCATCGGACAAAATCACGATGTCGGTGTTTTGGGTCAGCGCGGTCAGTCGTTCGATATCAAATTCAGTGAAAATGGCACCGGTCGGGTTATGCGGGCTGTTGATGATGATCATTCGCGTGCGGCTGTTGATCGCGCTGGCGACCTGATCCCAGTCGATGCTGAAATCATCCAGCGACAGGCCGATAGCTACCGGCTTCGCGCCCTGTAAACGGACGATCGGTGCATAGCTGTCAAATGACGGCTCGAAATAAATGACTTCATCGCCCGGATGTACCAGGGCGCTGATGGCGGAATACAGGCCTTCGCTGGCGCTGGCAATCACCGTCACTTCGCTGTCGGCATCATATTTGCAGCCATAAAGCGCTTCGACTTTGGCGGACAACGCATGGCGTAATGCCGCCACGCCACTCATTGGTGCGTACTGGTTATGCCCCTCGCGCATGGCTTTTGCGACGCTGTCGATTAACGCGGGCTGGCATGAGAAATTCGGTGCCCCCTGTGACAGGTTCAGGGCGTTATGTTCAGCGCTGAGCTGGCCGATAACGGTAAAAATGGTGGTGCCGACGTCAGGTAATTTTGACAGGGGCGACATGGCGCTCTTCATAGCATTTTCCCCAAAAAGCAGGCCGGGTGGCCATGAGAAGGTAAAAACGGGTGTTGAATGATTAAGCAATAGTTCCCCTGTGCCGACAATGGAAAGTTTGTCATACTCGTTATGATCTGAAGTCATGGCTTTATAACGTTTCTGACGAGGTAACTGTGAGTTTTTCTCCTGAACTGCCGTATCTGAATTTACCCTCGCTCAACGTGCTGAAAACCTTTGCCGTGGTTGCGCAAACCTTGAATCTGACACACGCGGCGGCGTTGCTGCACATTACCCAGGGCGCGGTCAGTCGCCAGATCACCGGACTTGAGGCCACGCTGGGTTATCCGTTGTTTTTACGTCAGGCCCGCGGGCTGACGCTGACCCCGCGCGGGGCGCAGTTGTTGCCGCCGGTACAACAGGCGCTGGCGCTGATGGGAGAAGCCCTGCAACGCGTGGGTTCGCATCCGGATACCTTACGCATTAAATGCCCGACCTGTTCCATGCGCTGGCTGCTGCCGCGTGTTATCCAGCTACAAAACGACAGGCCGGATATGCAGATTGAGCTGACAGCTTCCATCGCCCACGGCGTGGATTTCAGCAATGAACATTTTGATGCTGCCGTAGTGTTTGGTCGTCCGCCGGAATCACAGCGCCGGGCGCATCATCTGTTTGATGAAGTGCTGACGCCGGTGTGTACGCCGGAGTTTTTGCCGCGTCATAAAGGGAAAACGAAAGTGGCGGATCTGGCCGATAAAACGCTGCTTCACCCGACGCGTGACCGTCGCGACTGGCTGTTGTGGCTGCGGGAGGAGGGCGTACAGGGATTGCCGTCAGCCAAATCACAGCATTTCGATACGCTGGATCTGGCGATCAATTCGGCGTTACAGGGCTACGGTGTGGCGATAGGCGATCTGACATTAATTGAAGATGATTTGCAGGCGGGAAGGGTGATTGCGCCGTTCCCGTTGTGCGTGGCAAGCGGCGCGTCTTATACGTTGCTGTATCCGGAAAATCCGACCCCTGCGCTGAAAGTGGCAATTGATTTTCTTAATGAAGAAGCGCGGCTCAGCCGGGAAAAACTGAGCGCGCTGTTATCTACCTCACACCGGTTAGTCACCACAGGCTAATCAGTAAAGCGCAGCCAGTGCGCTGGCGATTGCGCCGGTCAGTTTGCTCAGTTCTTCAGGTGAAATGATGTACGGCGGCATCAGGTAAATCAGCTTGCCGAACGGGCGGATCCACACGCCCTGACCGACGAAATGCTTCTGCAATTGCGCCATGTCTACCGGCTGGCGCATTTCCACCACACCAATCGCCCCGAGCACCCGCACATCGGCGACTGCCGGATGTGCGGCCAGCGGCTGTAAACCGGCATTCAGCTGTTTCTCAATACTCAATACCTGCGCCTGCCAGCGGTTTTCCGCAAGTAAATGCAGGCTGGCGCTCGCGACCGCGCCTGCCAGCGGATTGCCCATAAATGTCGGGCCGTGCATGAAACATCCCGCCTCGCCGTCACTGATCACCTGTGCCACATGGCGGGTGGTGAGCGTGGCGGAAAGTGTCATGTAGCCGCCGGTCAGGGCTTTGCCGAGGCAGAGGATATCCGGCGAAATCCCGGCGTGATCACAGGCAAACAGCTTGCCGGTGCGGCCAAATCCGGTGGCAATTTCATCGGCAATCAGCAACACGCCATATTCATCGCATAACTTACGCACGCGTTTGAGATACAACGGGTGATAAATCCGCATCCCGCCCGCCCCCTGAACGATGGGTTCTACAATGACTGCGGCGATTTTGCGGTGATTTTCGTCCAGCATTTTGGCAAATGGCGCGATATCCGCCTCGTCCCATTCCCCGTCAAAACGGCTCTGCGGCGCATCGGCGAACAGATGCTGTGGCAGATAACCCTGATACAAACTGTGCATCGAGTTTTGCGGGTCACAGACTGACATCGCGCCAAAGGTGTCGCCGTGATAGCCATTGCGCAGGGTCAGCAACGTCTGGCGTTTTTCACCGCGCGCCTGCCAGTATTGCATCGCCATTTTCAGTGCTACTTCAACGGCCACCGAACCAGAATCCGCCAGAAACACGCATTCCAGCCCGGCGGGGGTCATTTCTACCAGACGGCGGCACAACGCAACCGCCGACGGATGGGTGATCCCGCCGAACATCACATGTGACATTTTTCCGATTTGTTCGATGGCCGCCTGGTTCAACTGCGGATGGTTGTAACCGTGGATTGCCGCCCACCAGGACGACATGCCATCAACCAGTTTGCGGCCATCAGCCAGCTGCAACATCACGCCGGACGCGGATTCCACCGGATAGGCGGGCAGCGGTTTGGTCATAGAGGTATACGGATGCCAGATGTGGCGCTGGTCGAATTCAATATCGGCGGGGGTCATAAACGAATCCTGAGGCTAAGCTGTAAACTAAAAAATAACTTTAACGTTGACGGTAAACCAAAACAAATTAAAAATGGTTTACGGATTATGAAAAAAATACAACTGAACACTTTTTAAAGGAGTCGCAATGACTGCCCGCACCCACTGGACGCTGGAAAAAACGCAGGCCCTGTTCGATAAGCCATTCCTGGAGCTGATGTTCGAAGCGCAGCAAATTCACCGTCAGCATTTTGACCCGCGACAGGTTCAGGTCAGCACCTTGCTGTCGATCAAAACCGGTGCCTGTCCCGAAGACTGTAAATATTGCCCGCAAAGTTCCCGTTACAAAACCGGGCTGGAATCTGAACGTCTGATGCAAGTCGAGCAGGTGCTCGAATCTGCCCGACAGGCGAAAGCCGCCGGTTCAACCCGTTTCTGTATGGGCGCGGCGTGGAAAAACCCGCACGATCGTGACATGCCGTACCTCGAGCAGATGGTGCAGGGCGTGAAAGAAATGGGCATGGAAACCTGCATGACCCTCGGCACGCTGAACACTACGCAGGCACAGCGTCTGGCGCACGCCGGGCTGGATTTCTACAACCATAACCTTGATACCTCGCCGGAATTTTACGGCAGCATCATAACGACCCGAAGCTATCAGGAACGCCTGGATACGCTGGCGGAAGTGCGCGGCGCAGGCATTAAAGTCTGTTCCGGCGGCATTGTGGGTTTAGGTGAAACCGTCAAAGACCGCGCCGGTTTGCTGATGCAACTGGCGAACCTGCCGGTGCCGCCGGAAAGTGTGCCGATCAACATGCTGGTGAAAGTGAAAGGTACGCCGCTGGCGGATAATGACGATGTGGATCCGTTTGATTTCATCCGCACGATCGCAGTCGCGCGCATCATGATGCCGCAATCTTATGTGCGCCTTTCCGCAGGTCGCGAACAGATGAGTGAGCAGACCCAGGCGATGTGCTTTATGGCCGGTGCCAACTCCATCTTCTACGGCTGCAAACTGCTGACCACGCCAAACCCGGCAGAAGATAAAGACCTGATTCTGTTCGGCAAGCTGGGGCTTAACCCGCAGTCATTTGAAACAGAAATGGGCGATAACCAGCAGCAGGCCGCGCTTGCCGAGCAGCTGGTCCACGCCGATACCGAACAGTTCTACAACGCTGCGGTATAACCGGTGAGCTGGCAAACGCGGATCAACGACGCGGTGGCGGCGCGCAAACAGGCGGCGGCATTTCGTGTACGGCAGCCGAATGAGGGCGGCAGTGCGCGTTTTCTGACGCAGGGCGGGCGGCGTTATCTGAATTTTTCCGGTAACGATTATCTCGGCCTGAGTCAGGACGCTGAGGTGATCGCCGCGTGGCAGCAGGGCGCGGCTAAATACGGTGTCGGCAGCGGCGGTTCAGGACACGTCACCGGTTACAGCGAGGCGCATGCCGCGTTTGAGCAACAACTGGCGCAGTGGCAGGGATATCCGCGGGCTTTGCTGTTTATCTCCGGTTTTGCAGCGAATCAGGCGATTCTCGCGGCGCTGATGCAGGCTGAGGATCGCGTGCTGGCCGACAAACTCAGTCACGCGTCTTTACTGGAAGCCGCAGCCCATGCACCTTCGCAGTTGCGGCGTTTTCACCACAATCAGCCGGATTCCCTGCAGCGCCTGCTGGAAAAACCGGTAGCCGGTGAAACGCTGGTGGTGACCGAAGGTGTATTCAGTATGGACGGTGACGCCGCGCCGCTGGCTGATCTGCATAGCTTGTCCAAAGCGCACGGTAGCTGGCTGATGGTTGATGACGCGCACGGTGTGGGCGTTACCGGTGAAGAAGGGCGCGGCAGTTGCTGGCAACAGGGCATCCGGCCGGAACTGCTGGTGGTCACATTCGGAAAAGCTTTCGGTTGCAGCGGCGCGGCGGTGTTGTGTGATGATGCTACCGCCGATTACCTGTTGCAGTTTGCCCGCCATCTGATTTACAGCACGTCGATGCCCGCCGCGCAGGTGTGCGCGTTACAGGCTGCACTGGCACGAGTCCGGCAGGATGACGGTCTGCGTGATAAACTGGCCGCCAATATTGCCCGTTTTCGCGCGGGTGCCGCCGGTTTGCCGTATCCGCTGACCGGTTCACAGACGGCGATCCAGCCGGTGATTGTGGGTGAAAACCAGCCCGCGCTGGATCTGGCATCCACCTTGCGCGATCGCGGATTGTGGGTCAGCGCCATCCGTCCACCGACGGTGCCACCGGGCAGTGCGCGACTGCGCATTACCCTGACAGCGGCGCATGAGCCGGAAGATATCGATTTTTTGCTGGAGTCCCTTGATGGGTGCAGTCACTGAATTAGTGAACAAACAAGCGGTGGCCGATGCGTTCAGTCGTGCCGCTATCAGTTACGAAAACGCCGCGCAGTTGCAGCGTGATGTGGGTGAGGAATTACTGGCGCTGGCTGCGCCGTATCTGCAAGACGCCGGCAAGATTGTCGTCGATGCGGGCTGTGGCACCGGCCACTTCAGCCGTTACTGGCGTGCGCAGGGTAAAAATGTCATTGCGCTGGATCTCTCTGAGGGCATGTTAAATCGCGCCCGTGAGCTGGATTCTGCTGATGAATACGTGCCGGGCGACATCGAACGTTTGCCGTTTGCCGACAACTCGGTCGACATCTGCTTCAGCAATCTGGCGGTGCAGTGGTGTAACGCACTGCCACGCGCACTGGAAGAAATGCACCGCGTCACCCGCAACGGCGGGCTGGTGCTGTTTTCCACGCTGGCAGAAGGTTCGCTCAATGAGCTGGCCGCAGCATGGATGAAGGTCGATGGCCGACGTCACGTGAATCAGTTCCTGACGCCGGACAAAATCGCCGAAGCCTGCGCGCCGTATCGCCATGATGTGACCTTCAGCGATCATGTTGCTCAATTCCCCGATGTGATGTCGCTGCTGCGCTCGCTGAAAGGCATCGGTGCGACGCACATCAAAAATGGCCGCCTCGGCGGTCTGGGCGGGCGCGAACGCCTGCAATTGCTGGACAAACACTATGCCCGCCGCGACGGCATCCTGCCGCTCAACTACCGGCTGGTCTACGGCATTTTGCAGGTCGAAGAACTGATCCCCCGATAAATAACTCCTCCCCCTGCGAAGGGGGAGGTTGGGAGGGGGTTTTGCAGGCAACTTGAAAGTCAGAGTTGCCATTAATACCCCACCCCAACCCTCCCCTTCGCAGGGGAGGGAGCCAGAACCAACACCAGGCTTTTATTAAAATAAATCATGAAACAAAAATACTTTATTACCGGCACCGACACTGAAGTTGGTAAAACCGTCGCGACCACCGCTTTTTTGCAGGCTGCCGCGCAGGCAGGACACAAAACAGCCGGATACAAACCGGTGGCATCCGGCAGTGAAATGACCGGCGAAGGCCCGCGCAACAGTGATGCGCTGGCGTTACAGGCTTACAGCACCGTCGGGCTGCGTTATGACGAAGTGAACCCCTGCACCTTTATCGAACCGACTTCGCCACATATCGTCAGCGAACTGGAAAAACGGCTGATTGATCCGCGGGTGCTATCAGACGGATTACGTCATCTCGAACCGCTGGCGGACTGGGTGGTGGTGGAAGGCGCAGGCGGCTGGTACACACCGCTGACGGCAGATTATACCTTTGCTGACTGGGTTATCGCCGAGCAGTTGCCGGTAGTGTTAGTGGTAGGCATGCGGCTGGGTTGCATTAACCACGCCGTGCTGACGGCGCAGGCCATCACACAAAGCGGGTTGCATCTGGCGGGCTGGATAGCTAACGACGTACAGGAAACGGGGAAGCATCATCAGGCATACATGGATACGCTCACGCGTATGCTGCCTGCGCCTTTGCTGGGCGAGATCCCGTACCTGAGTGCCGGAACTGACGTTAATTTGGGACAGTATCTTCATCTTAACCGTCTCACGGCATGAGACGTCAGACGGTCAGATAATTTTTGACTAATGTATCGTCAAGCTGTGCCAGTGTGCCTTGTGCGATGTTGCGTCCGCCGTCGACCAGGCAGAACCGGTCGGCAACGCTGCGGATGAACGGCAGTTTATGACCGACCAGCAACAATGTCAGGCCGAGATCACGGTTCAGGCGGTGAATGATATTGCCCATGTTTGCCGCCATCGATGCGCTGGTGTGCTCGGTCGGTTCATCCAGAATCAGTAATTCAGGTTCCTGAACCAGCGCACGACTGATTGCCAGTTGCTGCTGCTGGCTTTCATCGAGCTCACCGGCTTTGCGCGCCCCCATCTCCTTTAATGTCGGAAACAGGTCATACACCTCTTCCGGCACGCGACGGGTCTTATTCCGGCTGGCCATCATGGCGATTTGCAGGTTTTCATCGACGCTCATCTGCGAAAAAATCTGCCGTCCCTGTGGCACATAACCGATCCCCATTTGGGCGCGGCTTTCGACCGGCAAATTCAGCAGACTTTGCGGCTCTTCGTCACGCGACTGCCAGGAGATGGCGCCGCTTTTCACCGGAAGATGCCCCATGATGCAGTTCACCAGCGTGGTTTTTCCCACGCCATTTCGCCCGATCAGGCAGGTACATTGACCGCGGTACAGTTCGAGATTGATATCCCACAGAATATGTTTTTGCCCATAATACTGATTAACTGATTTTACACTTAACATCAGACCTCCCTCCCGCACGGAGCCTTCCGCTGAACTTCATTTTGACGGCCACTGTCATATTTCTGACATTTATGTTCCGCTGTTAATGCCCCAACGCAGAATTTAATTCCGTTTGTTGACGGCTAACCTGACAGCATCAATTACAGATAAATCCCCCTTAATCAGTGATAAATGGGGTTAAGGGGCATTTCCTTGCGCTAAAAATGATTTTTCCTGCCTGAAAGCAGGGGAATTCTCATTTTTTATGGCGGGGCGAAAAAAGCAGTTCCGGCTGTCGCAACCTCCACATGCAGAGACGTTGCAACTCTCAGGCCAAGTTTGTAAAAACGGCCAGGGAAAGAGAAGTTACAGGGGTGTTAACAGGCGCGCCGCTGATGATTTCGGATTATTCATTAGCATTTCTGAGGTTTTTGAGATTACCCCATAAGGAGTAGTCCACGGTGACCTGCACTTTGCCAGTGCCGTCTTCACTGTTTTTGGTGCAAACACATGGACAAACGTGAGCAAAAAATTCTGGTGAGATGCACTTTTGGTTTTTGCAAGAAACATCAGCCCAGAAATTTAGGCAAAATAGGCATAAATAAGGAGATAAAAAAGATAAAAAATAACTAAAAAAGACCTTTCAGACCCACGGAAGGCAAAATTCAGTTTTTTACCAACTCCCGCAGCGCGGGGCGTGCTGGGACTTATCCACTATTCCTGTGGATAACCTTGTGCATGAGAGTGAGAAAAGTTGCTACAGACGAGTCAGCATGCGGGTTCCGCTTAGTTTGCCCGTATTCGCAGCTTTTTAATGATACTGTTTTTAATCAACGAGTTAGTTAAAAGCAATACAGCCGTAATTCGTTCGTCATAGTTGTGTCAATCTTCGTCAACCTGTGGTCAGAAAATGGAGGGAATGCGGATTTTGGGAAAAAATGTCATCTCATGGTGAGAATTCTCATTCGTCATATCCTAAAAAAGTGCAGCCTCGACAGCACGTTAAAACGCCAACACTTTTTATCGATTGGAAGCTGGTTTTATATACAGTATTATAGCGAAGGTAAAATCAGGGCTGGCAAAAATCGCGAAGTCTTTCATACTATTTTTCCGCAAACTGTTCACCCGTTCAGCGCGCACGGCCCTATGCATTCCCATTTCAGTCAGGTAGCCCGTCATGAGTAAAGAGTTCAAACTGCATTCCGAATTTAAACCGTCAGGTGACCAGCCTGAGGCGATACGCCGTCTGGAAGAAGGGCTGGAGAACGGACTGGCGCACCAGACATTGCTCGGGGTAACCGGTTCAGGAAAAACCTTTACCGTGGCGAATGTGATTGCGGATCTGAACCGTCCGACGATGGTGCTTGCCCCCAACAAAACGCTGGCCGCACAGTTATACGGTGAGATGAAAGAGTTCTTCCCGGAAAACGCCGTCGAATATTTCGTCTCTTACTATGACTATTATCAGCCTGAGGCGTATGTTCCGAGCTCCGATACCTTTATCGAAAAAGACGCCTCGGTGAACGAACACATCGAGCAGATGCGTCTTTCTGCTACCAAAGCGCTGCTCGAACGGCGCGATGTCATTGTGGTGGCCTCTGTTTCTGCGATTTACGGTCTGGGCGACCCGGACTTATACCTGAAAATGATGCTTCACCTGACCAAAGGGATGATTATCGATCAGCGTTCGATCCTGCGTCGTCTGGCGGAACTGCAATATGCACGCAACGATCAGGCTTTCCAGCGCAGTACTTTCCGCGTGCGTGGCGAAGTGATTGATGTGTTCCCGGCGGAATCGGACGATCTGGCGCTGCGCATTGAGTTATTTGATCAGGAAGTTGAACGCCTTTCGCTGTTTGATCCGCTGACAGGCCAGGTGCAGCATGAAGTGCCGCGTTTCACCATCTACCCGAAAACCCACTACGTCACGCCACGCGAACGTATTGTGCAGGCGATGGAAGAAATTAAAGTCGAACTGGCGGATCGCCGCAAAGTGTTGCTGGCCAACAACAAATTGCTGGAAGAACAGCGCATCAGCCAGCGTACGCAGTTTGATCTCGAAATGATGAACGAGCTGGGTTATTGCTCCGGTATCGAAAACTACTCACGTTATCTGTCTGGCCGCGGGCCGGGCGAGCCGCCGCCAACGCTATTTGATTATTTACCGGCTGACGGCCTGCTGATTGTCGATGAGTCGCACGTCACCATTCCGCAAATCGGCGGCATGTACAAAGGCGACCGCTCGCGTAAAGAAACGCTGGTGGAATACGGTTTCCGCCTGCCTTCAGCGCTGGATAACCGCCCGATGCGCTTTGAGGAATTCGAAGCCCTGGCGCCGCAAAGTATTTATGTCTCGGCCACGCCGGGCAAATACGAGCTGGAGAAATCCGGTGACGATGTGGTCGATCAGGTCGTGCGTCCGACCGGTTTGCTGGATCCGATCATCGAAGTGCGACCGGTAACCACGCAGGTTGATGACCTGCTGTCTGAAATCCGCAAGCGTGTGGCGATTAACGAGCGTGTGCTGGTCACCACGCTCACCAAGCGTATGGCCGAGGATCTGACTGAGTATCTGGAAGAACACGGCGAGAAGGTGCGTTACCTGCACTCTGATATCGATACCGTCGAGCGTGTGGAGATTATCCGCGATTTGCGTCTGGGGGAATTTGACGTGCTGGTCGGCATCAACTTACTGCGCGAAGGGCTGGACATGCCGGAAGTGTCGCTGGTGGCGATTCTCGATGCGGACAAGGAAGGCTTCCTGCGTTCTGAACGTTCGCTTATCCAGACCATCGGCCGTGCGGCGCGTAACCTCAACGGTAAAGCGATTCTGTACGGTGATAAAATTACCAATTCAATGGCCCGCGCCATTGAAGAAACCGAACGACGTCGCGCCAAACAGGAAGCGTACAACCTCGAAAACGGCATCACGCCAATGGGGCTGAACAAGAAAATCTCCGACATCCTGCAACTCGGTCAGCCGAAAACCAAAAAGAACAAAGACAAACGCGATGCCGAAGCGGCGCAAACCTTCAAATCGCTTACGCCGAAAGCGCTGGAGCAACGCATCAAAGAGCTGGAAAGCAAGATGTATGCGCACGCGCAAAATCTGGAATTCGAAGAGGCGGCCAACACGCGCGACGAGTTGCATGCCCTGCGTGAGCAGTTTATTGCGATTTCGTAACGAGAAGGGTGGTAGACTGCGCGGCTTAAAAATCATGACCCAGACATTTTAACGAAGAGCGAGCCAATGACTGATACACCACAAAACCCTGGCGCAGCGAAAGATCCGCTGCACGGCGTCACGCTGGAAAAACTGCTGACAACGCTGGTGGATAACTTTGGCTGGCCGGCGCTGGCCTCGCAGGTGAATATCAACTGCTTCAAAAGCGACCCGAGTGTGAAATCCAGCCTGAAATTTCTGCGCCGCACGCCGTGGGCGCGTAAGGAAGTGGAAACGCTGTATCTGGATTTCATTGAAGGTCATCTGCGCCCGGATATGACCCGCAGCAAGCGCCGCACACCGCTCTCAGCACAGGCTGCGCAAAAGCCAAAAGTCAGCACCGCCAAACCGGCTGCCGACAGCCCGTGGAATAATCATCCGCTGGTGAAAAAGTAATTTAGGCGCATTTCATTCTGTTCATTTGAGGGGAAGGATCGTGTCAGAGCAACATGTTCTTATCGTGGTGGATATGCAAAACGGGGTGTTCGCTTCCCCGCGTTATGACCGCAGCGGACGGGCTGAGCGCATTAATCAGCTGATTGACCGGGCAGGGCGGGTTATTTTCATTCAGCACGCTGAGGGTGACATGACCGAAGGTAGCGAATTCTGGCAGATATTACCGGAATTACATCAGCCGGAAGGCGCGATTTCTGTGACTAAAACCGCCTGTGATTCCTTCTACCGCACTTCACTCGATAACGTTCTGCAGGAACTGAATGCGACCCGTTTTACCCTTTGCGGTTGTGCAACGGATTATTGCGTAGACACCACCATCAAAATCGCTGCCAGCAAAGGCTATGCCGTGACGGTTGCGTCAGATGCGCACACTACCGGCGATCGCACACACGCGACGGCGCAGCAACTGATCGGGCAGCATAATGAAGTGTGGCGTGAGTTATCTGTGCCGGGAAATCCGGTAACGGTAAAAACCACTGCGGAAATCCTGGCTGACTGGCAGTAAATTCAGTTTTCGGACGCAAAAAAGGCCGCATCGCGCGGCCTTTCTTATACCTGATGTTTATCAATCAGATCATTTTTTGCAGCGCCTCTTCAATCGCCATGCGCAACATGTCGCGGTCATGACGATAGGGCACATCACTGGCTTCGAGCGGGCTTTGAATAATCAGATGTTCAGTGGCGCTTCCGCCGACTTTGACTTTCGGCCCGACAATCGCGGCATCAGCGCGGCGGCCGATGCGTTTCTCGATCATATCCAGTTTGTCATCCAGCGTCAGCGACGCGGCGGCGACACTCAGTTCCTTCCCCAGATTTCCGATATACACGATATGCGCCCGGCTGCGGTGCAGCGCGGTTGTCAGATCATTCATCAGTAACAACGGCATCAGGCTGGTAAAGAAACTCCCCGGCCCGATCAGGATCAGATTTGCCTCAGCAATGGCCTGTAACGCTTCACGGGTGGTGGACACCTGGGGTTCCAGCCGCAGTTCGCGCGGAATTTGTGCCAGTTTATCGACGTTGACTTCGCCGTGGACGTGTTCACCATTGGCATCAATGGCCGCCAGATCGACCGGCTGTTCTGACATCGGGATCAGTTCTGCGTCGACTTTCAGCAGGCTTCGTACCAGATTGATCGCTTCGAGCGGGCGCACGGTGAGATGATCCAGCGCGCGCAGCATCAGATTGCCAAGATTATGGCCATCCAGCTCGCCCTGGCCGCTGAAACGGTATTCGAACATCGCCGACGCCAGACTCGGTTCGGTGATCAGCTGATTCAGGCAATTGCGCATATCGCCCCAGGCAATGCCGCCAACGGAACGGCGGATACGGCCAGTCGAACCGCCGTTATCGGTGGTCGTCACAATGCCGGTCAGGCGCGGACCCAGCAGCGAGAGTGAAGACATCACACGGCCCAGCCCGTGACCTCCGCCTAATGCCACCACCCGGTCGAGGTCAGCTAATGTTCGGTTGCGCATGGTTTTCCTTTCAAATGGGGAGCGGCGGGTTTACATCGTTTTCTGCGGCGGATTTTACCTAATTTTGCAACAAGATGTTATCCCTTCACGCCACTCTCAGGACATTAAAAACCGGGCAGTTTCAGCGTTGAAAATGCAGCCTTTTTTCGTAAAAAATCGTTATGTATCAAAATGCATAACGAAAAACCATCTTGGCGTTCAGGACTTTGCGGCGTTAGAATATCCCCTGTTACCCCCGTATTCATTCTCGATCCGCTATGGACGGCATGAATCAACTCCTAGCCCTGGTTCCTAAGTTGCCTTTCTGACGTCGTTCCCACAGAAACAATATGGAGCCCTGGCCGTGACGAAAGTCACCAGGGTGCATGGCAGAAATGCCCGCATCTCCCGTATCTGGAAAGGTGTTAAGGTGCTTCAACTTACTGATGCTTTTGCCCGCAAGTTTTATTACTTGCGGCTGTCGATCACAGATGTGTGCAATTTCCGTTGCACCTATTGTCTGCCGGATGGCTACAAGCCGCACGGACACAGCAATAAAAGCTTTCTCTCGCTCGATGAAATCCGTCGGGTCAGCCGCGCGTTCGCCAGTCTGGGAACGGAAAAAGTGCGCCTGACCGGTGGAGAGCCGTCGCTGCGCCGCGATTTCTGCGAGATCATTGCCGCAGTGCGCGAAAACCCCTCCATCAAAACGCTGGCAGTCACCACCAACGGTTACCGCATGGCACGTGATATTGCGAAATGGCGCGATGCGGGGCTGACCAACATCAACGTCAGCGTTGACAGTCTTGACGCCCGCCAGTTTCACGCCATCACCGGCCAGGATAAATTCCGCGACGTTATGGCGGGTATAGATGCGGCCTTTGACGCCGGTTTCAGCAAGGTGAAAGTCAATACCGTGCTGATGCGCGATGTCAATCACGCCAGCCTGAATACCTTCCTCGACTGGATAAAGACCCGTCCGATCCAGCTGCGTTTCATTGAACTGATGGAAACCGGCGACGGCGGCGACTTGTTCCGCAAACACCACGTGTCCGGCGAAGTGCTGCGCGAGCAACTGGTGCGTCAGGGCTGGCAGTTACAACTTCGCTCACGCAGCGATGGCCCCGCGCAAGTCTTCAGTCATCCGGATTATCTGGGTGAAATCGGTCTGATCATGCCGTACGAAAAAGACTTCTGCGCCAGTTGCAACCGGCTGCGTGTGTCTGCCCTCGGCAATCTGCATTTGTGTCTGTTCGGCGAGCAAGGCATTCCGTTACGGGATTTATTAGCCGACGACATGCAACAGGACGATTTGATGGACCGCATTCAGGGCGGCCTCAGCCGTAAAAAACAAACCCACTTCCTGCATGAAGGCAATACCGGAATTACCCAGAATCTGTCGTTTATCGGCGGTTAAATCCGGTACTGATCGTTTAAGGAGCAAACTGATGAGCAAAGCCAGTAAAGAGTTCTTGCCTTTATCTGTCGCGATCATGACGGTTTCTGACCGCCGAACCGACGCTGAAGACACGTCCGGGCATTACCTGAAAGAAGCGGTGACCGAAGGCGGCCATCATGTCGTCGCGCAGCAAATTGTCAAAGAGAACATTTACAGCATCCGCGCTGTTGTATCTGCGTGGATTGCGGATGAAAAGATTCAGGCGATTTTGGTCAACGGTGGCACGGGTTTTAACGCGGGCAACAATACGCCGGAAGCGCTGAAGCCTTTGTTTGACCGTGAAATCGAAGGTTTTGGCGAGCTGTTTCGCATGGTGTCGTTTGAAGATATCGGCACCTCGACGATTCAGTCGCGCGCCATCGGCGGCATCGCCAACCAGACGGTGATTTTCGCTATGCCCGGTTCAACCCGCGCCTGCCAGACCGCCTGGGACAACATTATTGAAGCGCAGCTCGATGCCCGTCAGGGGCCGTGCAATTTCACTCCACATTTGAAGAAATAAGTATGTCTGAACTGACCCATATTAATGCGTCCGGCGACGCTCACATGGTGGATGTTTCCGGTAAAGCCGAAACGGTCCGCGAGGCCCGTGCCGAAGCTTTTGTTGAAATGGCCGCTGACACGCTGGCGATGATCATCAACGGTAATCACCATAAAGGTGATGTGTTTGCTACGGCGCGTATCGCTGGCATTCAGGCGGCGAAGAAAACCTGGGATCTGATCCCATTGTGTCATCCGCTGCTGCTGACCAAAGTGGAAGTGAATCTGCAAGCACAGCCGGAACATAACCGTGTGCGCATCGAATCCCGCTGCCGTCTGAGCGGTAAAACCGGCGTGGAAATGGAAGCGCTGACGGCGGCTTCTGTGGCGGCCCTCACTATCTACGACATGTGCAAAGCCGTGCAGAAAGATATGGTGATTGGCCCGATCCGCCTGCTGGAGAAAAGCGGCGGTAAATCAGGAGATTTTAAGGCGGAAGGTAAGGTGGAAGTATGATCGACATTCTGTTCTTCGCGCAGGTACGCGAACTGACCGGCACCTCCGGTCTGCAACTCCCTGCTGATTTCGCCACGGTGGAGGAGCTGCGCGCTTCGCTCACCGGACGCGGCGACCGCTGGGCACTGGCGCTGGAATCCGGGAAATTACTGGTGGCGGTTAACCAGACGCTGACCACGATGGCGCATCCGCTGCGTGCGGGCGATGAAGTGGCGTTCTTCCCGCCGGTCACCGGGGGCTGAGATGGATCAGACGAAAATTGTTGTTGATGCCGCGCCATTCAGCGTGGGTGATGAGTACAACTGGCTGGCGCAATCGGACGCCGACGGTGCCGTGGTCACCTTTACCGGCAAAGTGCGTAATCATAATCTGGGTAATCATGTCAGCGCCTTAACGCTGGAACATTATCCGGGCATGACCGAAAAAGCGCTGGCTGAGATTGTTGCTGAAGCCCGTACCCGCTGGCCGCTGCAACGTGTCTCGGTTTATCACCGTGTGGGACCCATGTATCCGGGCGATGAAATTGTGTTTGTCGGCGTGACCAGCGCACATCGCGGCATGGCTTTTGAAGCCAATGAATTCATTATGGATCATCTGAAAACCCGCGCGCCGTTCTGGAAGCGTGAAGCCACAGAAGAGGGTGATCGCTGGGTCGATGCCCGCGACAGTGATAAAGAGGCGGCGGCGCGCTGGTAAATAGCGCCTCAACCACACGCAGACCTCCCATGCTTTTCTCTCTATCTGTGATACGCTTTACAAATCGGGAGGCTGTTTTGGCCTCATTTTTCATCCTCCATGCAAAAGGGTAATCATCATGGATCGATATCCACGCAGTAACGGTTCAATTGTTGAACGCGCGAATACCGGCATTCAGGCGTACATGGCGCAAGTGTATGGCTGGATGTTCTGTGGTTTGCTGCTGACCGCATTTGTGGCCTGGTACGCTTCCGGCTCTGAAAAAATCATGAGCTTTGTTTTCTCCAGCCAGATTACTTTCTTCGGCTTGATCATCGCGCAACTGGCGCTGGTGTTCGTGATTTCCGGCATGGTGAATCGCCTGAGCGGCACGGTCGCCACCGGCCTGTTTATGCTGTATTCCGCACTGACCGGTCTGACGCTTTCCAGCATTTTTCTGGTCTACACCGGCGATTCAATCTTCGGAACGTTCATCGTCGCTGCCGGTATGTTCGGCGCAATGAGTGTCTACGGTTACGTGACCAAGCGCGACCTGACCGGGATCGGCAGCATGTTGTTCATGGCGCTGATTGGTCTGGTGCTGGCATCACTGGTGAACATGTGGCTGAAAAGCTCCGGCCTCGCGAACATCATTTCGTACGCCGGTGTGCTGATCTTCGTCGGTCTGACGGCGTATGACACGCAGAAGCTGAAAAATATGGGTGCGCAGTTGTCAGCGGATGACCGCGATAACTTTCGTAAATACTCGATTGTTGGCGCACTGACCTTGTATCTCGATTTCATCAACCTGTTCCTGATGTTGTTGCGGATCTTCGGCAACCGCCGGTAAGGTTTTTTGATTTCAAACGTTTGAGAGGGGCACTGAGAAGTGTCCCTTTTTTTATGCTGACAGGTTAGGTTTATTAGCTCCCTCCCTTGCGAAGGGGAGGGTTGGGGTGGGGTATTAAGATCAAAAAATGAAAGCTGAAGTGTGCAGGGATAATGGTGTCAGCCCTTAAAACCCCCTCCCGGGCTCCCCCTTCGCAGGGGGAGGAGCAAATCAAAACCTGACCCGCCCCGTCGGCACCTGCCGAAAACTCCACCAAACCTGCACCGTATTGAACAGCACCAGTATTGCCGTGACGATAAACACCCAGCGGAAGCCAAGCAGTGCCGAGGCACTTGAGCCAATCAGCGGCCCGACCACATTCCCGAGATACATAAAAGACTGGTTGTAACCGAATATCCGGCCGGTGACCTGATCACTGCTGTATTTCACCAGCAACGCCTGTACCGCAGGCATCAGCGCGCCATCGCCGAAACCGAGCATGAAACGCAGGATCCCGAGCTGGGTCGGCGTATTAATCAGTGCCATCAGGCAAAACAGAATGAAGCAAAAAACCAGCGCGGCAATCAGAATGCGATGCGCGCCAATGCGGTCGCCGAGCTTGCCAAGTTTCGGGGCGGCCATCAGCGCGGAAACGCCCGGTACGGCGGCAATCACGCCACTGATAAAGGCGATATTGCTGGTATCCGATGACAGTTCGCGGATAAATAGCGTCAGGATCGGGCTGATGGAACCGTTGGCGAGCTGAATCATCATGGTGGTGACGAACAGGCTGACAATCAGCCACGGGTAGGGCAGCGTAGTAAATACGGCTTTGCCGCTCAGACGGTTGGCTTTGGTGACCGGCACCACGCGTTCTTTAATCAAAAATAATGTGATCAGAAAGCTGATAAACAGCATGCCGCTGGTGACGAAAAACACCGTGCGCAGGCCGAGATGGTCAGCCATAAAGCCGCCGAGCAGCGGGCCGATAATCACGCCGGATACCTGACCGGTAGACAGCGTGCCGAGCGCCCAGCCACTTTTATCGCGCGGGACCTGCGAGGCGACCAGCGCCATCGCGTTGGGAATATACCCGGACGTCAGGCCCATTAGTGTGCGCAGAATGAAAAGCTGCCAGACGTTGGTGGCGAACCCCTGCAACATCATGACAATCGCCATCCCCAGCGCGGCACGCAGCAACATCAGTTTGCGGCCTTTGCGGTCAGCCAGACTGCCCCACAACGGCGCAACGATGGCGGAAACCAGGAACGTGCCGCTGAATACCAGCCCTGACCACAGGCTCAGGGATTCGTGAGACGTTACGCCAAGTTGTTCGATATAAAGGGGTAAAAAAGGCAGGATCTGACTCATCGCCATGCCGGTAAAAAAACAACCCAGCCAGACGGAGATTAAATTTACTTTCCAGGTTTCCATGTTGCAGCGATGTAGCCTTATGGACAGAGGAGTGAGAGAAAAGAAGCATAGCAATCAAATCTGTGAAGTGGGACGCAAAAAGTGGGAACCCATTCATCAGGTTTATAATTGATTATCCTGTGTCAAAGTTTCGGATTATCGCGGCAGATTATGCGGCCTGAAACTGTTACCAGAGTCTGCGGCTGTAACCATCAGTTACAGGCCAGAAGGAGATAACTTCACGCAGAGCGGCGTTTTGTGCTACTATCGCCCCAACTGGCGCACTGCAGTTTGTGCCGAATCCTCGTGGTAATGCCTCATTTGCCTCGTCTGATCATCCACTCTTGAAACTGCACCGAACCCCGTTCGGGTTAGAGTGGACTGGAGCTTTTCCTTATATGTCATTTGATTCCCTCGGCTTAAGTGCCGAAATTTTGCGTGCTGTTGAAGAACAGGGCTATCGCGAACCTACGCCTATTCAGCGTCAGGCTATTCCTGTCGTGCTGGAAGGGCGTGACCTGATGGCGAGTGCGCAGACCGGTACCGGTAAAACCGCTGGTTTTACCTTGCCGCTGCTCAATATGCTCAGCCATACCAACGCGCAATTCAAAGGACGTCGCCCGGTTCGTGCGCTGATCCTGACCCCAACCCGTGAGCTGGCGGCGCAGATTGGTGAAAACGTACAGGCCTACAGCAAATACCTCACCCTGCGTTCTCTGGTGGTATTTGGTGGTGTGAGCATCAACCCGCAGATGATGAAACTGCGCGGTGGTGTGGATGTGCTGATCGCAACGCCGGGTCGTTTGCTGGATCTGGAACATCAGCGTGCTGTTGATTTATCTCAGGTTGAAATTCTGGTGCTGGATGAAGCCGACCGCATGCTGGACATGGGCTTCATTCACGATATCCGTCGCCTGCTGGCAAAACTGCCTGCCAAGCGTCAGAACCTGCTGTTCTCCGCGACGTTCTCTGATGAGATTAAAGGTCTGGCGAGCAAGTTGCTGACCAACCCGGCCTCTGTCGAAGTCGCGCGTCGTAACACCGCTTCTGCGCAAATTGAACAAAGCGTTCATTTTGTTGATAAGAAACGCAAAAGAGAATTGCTGTCTCAGATGATCGGTGAAGGCGACTGGAAACAGGTGCTGGTGTTCAACCGGACAAAACATGGTGCAAACCATTTAGCCGAACAACTCAATAAAGATGGCATCACGGCTGCTGCTATTCACGGCAACAAAAGTCAGGGCGCACGTACCCGTGCACTGGCTGATTTTAAAGCCGGTTCCGTCCGTGTTCTGGTGGCAACAGACATCGCTGCACGTGGCCTGGATATCGATATGTTGCCGCACGTGGTGAACTATGAGCTGCCAAACGTACCGGAAGATTACGTTCACCGTATCGGCCGTACCGGTCGTGCGGAAGCCACCGGTGAAGCGATTTCTCTGGTGTGTGTGGACGAACACAAACTGCTGCGTGATATCGAGCGTCTGCTGAAACGTGAAATTCCTCGCATCGCACTGGAAGGTTACGAGCCCGATCCGAGCATCAAAGCTGAGCCGATCATCAATGGTCGTCAGGGCAGCGGCGGTGGTGGTGGTCGTGGCGCGCCACGTCAGGGCCAGCGTCCTGGCGCACCGCGTACGGGTGCTCCACGTTCAGGCGCTCCGCGTCAGGGCGGTAACGGTCAGCGCAGCGGTACGTCTGAAAACCGGGGTTCAGAAAACCGTGGTTCAGCTGAGAACCGTCCGGCACGTTCGCGTCCTGCCCATGCAGGCCAGCGACGCACCGGCAATGCAGGCACCGGCAACAAATAAGTTTCCGGATCCCCTGTAATGCAATCAAACCGCCTTCACTGAAGGCGGTTTTTTTTCGCGGGTAATCTAACGAATCACGTACGCACAACGGCGCGCACCCTGCAAAATATGTTCGGTGCGTTCGACACTGGCGTTCAGCACATCGCTGAATACATCGCGTTCCGCACGGCAAAATCCCTGACAGGTGGCTGCGGCAGCGCAAATCGGGCAGTGATTTTCGACAAACAGATAACTGCCATCCTCCTGCATTTTCCAGTCCGCCATATAGCCTTCACGGGTACGGATATCCGTCAGCCTTTGCAATTTGTCTTCCATCGACACCGCCCCGAGCATCGCCTGGCGGTAGTGTTCCTGCGTGATTTTTTCCCGCGAGGTGATGAGCTGATCCAGCGCAGAATCCCCCAGAGAGGTGCGGATCAGTTGCAAAAGTTGTACGGTGAGGTCAGCGTGGGCATCGGGAAATCGCGCATGACCGGCGGCGGTCAGTTGCCAGAACTGCGCCGGACGTCCGACACCCTGTGAGACAGATTTGGCTTCCACCAGTCCTTCCTTCGCCAGCTTCACAAACTGCTGGCGCGCGGCTTCACCTGTGGTACCCAGCAGATGGCCGGCATCGCTGGCCTGAAGTTCCCCGTGGGTTTTCAGCAGCATCAGTAAGCGCTCTGCGACGCTTTGCCGTACGTCATTTTTATTTTCCAGGTCATTGCTTGACATATTGCCTCGACGGGTTCTAGATTACGTAAAAAATATTCCAAGTTATTTCTTGTTTTAATCATATCATAACCACAGCACGCTTCAATGCGTGGACAGTACAAACCAAAGGGATGCAGAGAAAATGTCGGGAAGTCAGAACGGATGGGCGGATTTATTCAGCGCCGAAAACCGCGGCAGTGCCATTACCCTGAGCGCAGGTGTCGCGCTTTATGCGACTAACAGCTACATCGTCATCACGATTTTACCCTCCGTTGTGCAGGATATCGGCGGGCTGGCGTGGTATGCCTGGAACACTACGCTGTATGTTGTGTGTTCCATTCTCGGCTCAGCACTTTCTGCACGATTGATGCGCACCGCCGGGCCGCGTGGCAGCTATCTGATGGCGACCGCTATTTTTATTGCCGGTGCCGCCATTTGTACCGCCGCGCCGAATATGCCGGTGCTGCTGCTCGGACGGGCGCTGCAGGGGCTGGGGGGCGGATTCCTGTTCGCACTCTCCTACGCGATGATCAACCTCCTGTTTAAAGAATCTCTCTGGCCGCGCGCCATGGCGCTGATTTCGGCGATGTGGGGCATTGCCACGCTGGTCGGCCCGGCGGTAGGGGGCATTTTCGCCGAACTGCACGCATGGCGCTGGGCGTTTGGTTTGCTGTTGCCGGTCACGTCGCTGTTCGGGGTGTGGGTCTGGCGGATTTTGCCAAAATCCCGGCACGACCGGCAGCCGGACGAACCGCTGCCACTGATGCAACTGGCCTTACTGACCGGCGCAGTGTTAGTGGTATCGGCGGGCAGTCTGTCTTCATCAGGGCTGATTAACTTGCTCGGTTTCGTGGTCGCGGTGGTGATGATTTTAATTTTGCGCCACCGCGAATTTACGGCGGATGTCAGACTGCTGCCGCGCAACGCTTTACGCCGTTCCTCACCGCTCTATGGCCTGTATCTGGTGATGACGTTGCTGATTATCGGCCTCGGTTGCGAACTGTTTGTGCCGTATCTGCTGCAACATTTACACGGTCAGACCCCGCTGGCTGCCGGATACATCACTGCCGCTGCGGCCGCGGGCTGGACATTAAGTGAAGTGGCCAGTTCCGGCTGGACAGGCCGTCGCGCGGATGGCGCGATTATCTGCGGGCCACTGATCCTGGCTGCCGGTTTGCTTTTACTGTTGTTCACCGTACCGGTCGCTTTCGGCCTGCCGTGGCTGAATATCAGTGGCGTGGTGCTCGGGCTGACGCTGGCCGGTTTTGGGATTGGCCTCGGCTGGCCGCATTTGCTGACCCGCGTTCTGCAACAGGCACCGGAAGAGGATCGCGAAAAAGCCGGTGCGTCGATAACCGTGGTGCAATCTTTTGCGGCGGCGCTTGGCGCGGCGTTAGCCGGAACGGTGGCTAACTTTGCGGGTGTTGATAAGGGGGATAGCGGTGCAGCCAGCGCGGCATTCTGGATGTTCCTGCTGTTTGCGGTGCCTGCGCTTCTGGCGGTGTGGATTGCCTGGCGCTCCGTCAGAGTCCGACGCTTGCAGGGCAGGGCGAAAACCTCATTAAGCGGCGATTTGTCTCAGGGGTAATTGCCCGGCGGCGGGCCTTGCGGTAATCTTGCGCGTCATTTTTAAGGGGTGAACTGTGATGCGCGTATTACTGGCTCCGATGGAAGGTGTGCTTGATCCTCTGGTTCGTGAACTTCTCACAGAAGTAAACGACTACGATTTGTGCATCACCGAGTTTTTGCGCGTGGTGGATCAGCTGCTTCCCGCCAAATCCTTCTATCGCTTGTGTCCTGAATTACATCATGCCAGCCGCACGCCTTCGGGCACGTTAGTGCGCGTTCAGCTACTCGGTCAGTATCCGCAATGGCTGGCCGAAAACGCCGCCCGTGCGGTGGAACTGGGCTCTTACGGTGTCGATCTCAACTGCGGTTGTCCGTCCAAACTGGTTAACGGCAGTGGCGGTGGAGCAACGTTACTCAAAGATCCTGAGCTGATTTATCAGGGCGCCAAAGCCATGCGTGAAGCGGTGCCGGCTCACTTACCGGTGACTGTCAAAGTGCGTCTCGGCTGGGATTCGCTGGAACACAGTTTTGAAATTGCAGATGCCGTGCAGCAGGCGGGTGCAACGGAACTGACGGTGCACGGGCGTACCAAAGAAGACGGCTACAAGCCGGAACGTATTAACTGGGCTGCGATTGGCGAAATCCGTCAACGCCTGAGTATTCCGGTGATCGCCAACGGTGAAATCTGGGATTACGAAAGCGGCCAGGCGTGTCTGCACACCACCGGTTGTGATGCCGTGATGCTCGGGCGCGGTGCGCTGAATATTCCGAATCTCAGCCGTGTGGTTAAGTACAACGAACCGCGTATGCCGTGGCCGGAGGTAATAACGTTGTTGCAGAAATACACCCGTCTGGAAAAGCAGGGCGATACCGGTTTGTATCACGTTGCGCGCATCAAACAGTGGCTGAGTTATTTGCGTAAAGAGTACGAAGAGGCGACAGAGTTATTTACTGAAGTGCGCGTGCTGAAGACGTCGAAGGAAATTGGTTATCTGATCGACAATCAATAATATTCACCTGTGTATTTCGAAGGGACGCTTTCTGAGCGTCCCTTTATTTTTTCAGTGCATTCTTACGCAAGTGTTCACTTACTCGTCGTTCCACGGTCTGTGGGTGGTGGTGACAGACTTTGTGACAAATAGAATTGAAAATTGCGGGTGCTAAGACTTTTCGCCTCACTTATAATTCCGCCCGCTGTTACGACATATCTTAATGACAACTTTCTAAATACAGAGCAATGCATGTGAAAATCCGTCTTTTGGTTCTGAGCTTATTAGCCTTAAATACAGGCATGTTGTCTGCCCCTGCCGCCACCGCTGCAAAGCATGAGCCGGCCGTCGCCCCGATCGTTCAAATTGCTTCCGGCAGTGCCATGGTGGTGGATCTGAAAAGCCACGAAGTGATTTATTCCCGAAATCCGGATGAGGTGAGGCCGATTGCCTCCCTGACCAAACTGATGACCGCGATGGTGACGCTCGATGCGAATCTGCCACTCGACGAAGTGATCAATATCGATATCAGTAATACACCTGAAATGCGTGGCGTGTTCTCCCGCGTGAAACTGAACAGTGAAATTACCCGTCGTCAGATGATCCAACTGGCGCTGATGTCCTCAGAAAACCGGGCTGCGGCCAGTCTCGCGGCACATTATCCGGGCGGTTATTCTGCATTTATCAATGCTATGAATGCGAAGGCGAAATCGCTGGGCATGACCCATACGCATTATGCTGAACCGACCGGTTTGTCGCCACGCAACGTCTCCACCGCGCGTGATTTAACACGGCTGCTGCTGGCTTCACAGCGCTATCCGCTGATCGGTCAGCTAAGTACGACTGCTGAAAAAACGGCTGTCTTCAGCCATCCGGCGTATGCATTGCCGTTCCGTAATACCAACCATCTGATCATGAACCCGTCGTGGAATATCCAGCTGACCAAAACCGGTTACACCGATGAAGCTGGCCATTGCCTGGCGATGCGTACCACCATT
The DNA here is from genome assembly GCF_963881615.1 of Rahnella sp. CJA17(1/100). Taxonomy (NCBI): domain Bacteria; kingdom Pseudomonadati; phylum Pseudomonadota; class Gammaproteobacteria; order Enterobacterales; family Yersiniaceae; genus Rahnella; species Rahnella sp. CJA17(1/100). Next base: position 127,053 of record NZ_CAWOJA010000044.1, read on the forward strand.
AACGGCAAGCCCGTTACGCTGGTCGTGATGGATGCCTTCGGGAAATTTACGGCCTTTGCCGATGCTAACCGCCTGCGCACCTGGATGGAAACCGGCAAAGCAGTGCCTGTTCCACAGATTGCCAAAAACTACCGTAAGCAGAAAGAGCAGCAGAAAACGCAGCCTTCCGTCGAAGAGGCGGATGATTGAGCAGATGATTGAAATGAAAAAGTCCGGCCAGATGCCGGACTTTTTGTTTTGCAGGGACAGACAACGTGGTCAGAAAATCAGTTTAAACACCCCTGTCAGGGTCAGTAAGCCGACGATAAAGATGATGGCGATGATCCACAGAATAATTTTCATGTTTTCTCCTTAACATAACCTTCAGTCGTCATCGGCCATCCGGCTAAGCCAATGATATTCCTTATCAGTATAGCTTCTGCCTGCATTTTTGCTGTGTGCTTGCTAATTTCAGGCCAGTGCCGCGCGCAGACCACATTCCGGGCTGGTAAGCGGTTTGCCCATTTGGGTCAGTTGTGCCGCACCGGTCATCGAAGCCTGAGCCAGCACCACGCAGGCTGCGCCTCGCCTGTATTCCACATCAGCCGCCGCTGCGATAGCCTGTAAATATCCTGCCAGATCCCCCTGCTTAAACTTTTCCCATGCGCCCGCCACCAGATGGATTTCAAACTGCGCCTGCGGATGTTTTTCCACCTGCGCGAACAACTGCCGCGTCGGCTCCAGGGTCGTTTCGACCGCACAGAGTGCGACCACACTGCCCGCTGTTTTCATGGCCTGTTCCGCCAGCGTCTGATCGACACGCAACACCGGCACCGCGGCACTTTCGCTGGCAAGCGTCGCGGCAGAACCCAGCGTCGAACAGGTCAGTAAAACGCGATCGGCATTTTCACTCAATGCCAGCAGCACATCCGCCGTTTGCTGACGAATTTCTGCAGTCAGCCCGCCCGCCTTTTCGGCTGCAGCCAGTAAATCGGGCCGCGAAACATGCACAAACTTATGCTGATCCAGCCCAAGTTCGTGAGCTGTATTTTCGAAAACCGCAATATTGCTGTCGGCCGTATGTAAGCAGGTAATGCGCATGTAATTCTCCTGATAAGTGTCTGCCTCTACGTTAATGATTTTTTAACCGTACCGCAGACTTTTTTACCTGTAAAAACTGATGAGTTAATGCGGGCTGGAAAATGCCCGGTTTCCCCGGTGCACGCTATGATTTCCATAACCCGCGGCCGTCCGTAATTCCTTAAGTTTGACCTGTTAACGATCACCGTAACAGGTTATTTTCATTGATATTTATTCATTAAAGCAATGCAACTCAATCATATATAGATACATAAGCAATCGCGTATTTATCGAGAAGGAAATTGATTTGAGGTGGTTATTTATCCAGTGCAAACTGTGGCCAGATTAAGGATTTCTAAACAGGGAAAGCTCATGTGAGGGACAACAACTATGTTTCAGCTCAGCAGACGGGATCTATCGCCGATCAACAGGATGCTCTATTTTCCAGGCGCGCCTGCCTGGCCGGAAGATTACAAAGGAAAATCGCTCATGGAAAAGCTCATGCAAAACCAGATCAACAATATTGAAAAGCAGGGAATCAAAAATGGTGAGGAAATTGCCGGGCTGAATCTGCGGGTAGGGAAGGTGGAACAGCAGGTCAGTCAGCTAACGGTAGTGATCACGGAGACGAATCTTCGTGTCGGCAAACTGGAGCACCAGATGGTCACGCTCACTGAAGCGGTGACAGATATCGGGGATCGTGTCGGTAAAACCGAACAGAGCATCGCGCGCATCGACGGGCACCTGCTGAGAATTGACGATCATCTGGTGAGGATAGATAAACAGTTTGAACAGGTAGATAAACAGTTTGATCGTGTAGATGAGCGCTTTGACAAAATAGATCAACGATTTGAGAAGATCGACCAGCGCTTTGAAAAAGTAGATGAACGCTTTGTGAAGATTGAAGCTTCACTGAGTGCAATGCAGGCAATGTTTTACGATCTCATGATTAAACAGACCCGATGGATTGTCAGCATGATGCTGGTACTGGTTGGCGTGACGTTTACGGCTGCACGCTATATTCACTAACGGCGACCTGATACGGTTGATCTCCCATTACGCTGAATTGGCCGTATCAGCAAAGCTGGCAAGAGCGACTATAATATAGACAGGTCGCCACCTTCTTTATGCCCCTGTCTGACGGGCAATCCCGAAGGTTTATCACTGCGCGCTGCTGGCGGCTTTCGGCGTACAAGGGGGTGTTTCATGGCTAATCATGTCTGGGGACTGATATCCAATCCGGGTCCCGAATTGCAACAAATCCAGCGTGAGCGGGAAACCGTTTCACATGTGTATTCCCACCATGTTCTTTTAATGGCGCTCATCCCGGTTGTCTGTTCTTTCATCGGAACAACACAACTTGGCTGGAACTTCGGTGATGGCGAGAAGCTGATGGTTTCCATGTTTACCGCGTCTTATATCGCCGTCATTTTCTATGTTCTGATGCTCGCTGCTGTCGCACTGATGGGGCGGATTATCTACGGAATGGCGCGTCGCTATGACAGCCGCCCGACACTCAACAACTGTATCGTCTTTGCCGGCTACGTGGCCACACCCATGTTCCTCAGCGGGGTCGTAGCACTGTATCCGATGGTCTGGTTATGCCTGTTTGTCGGGCTGATCGGCCTGTGTTACAGCGGATACCTGTTGTATCTCGGCATTCCTAACTTCCTCAATATCGACCGTCGCGAAGGGTTCCTGTTCTCCAGTTCAACACTGGCAATGGGCGTTCTGGTATTAGAGCTGCTTCTGGCTCTGACGGTAATTATGTGGGGTTACGGAACACAGTTATTTTAACTTAATGGCTATCTTACTTGCCATTTTGCCCCCGGGCAGTGCTCGGACTCCTCACGTACTTTATGTACGCTCCGGGTCCTCCGCGCTGTCTGGGAACAAACTGCCTGCGCCGACTACGCCATTCCTCTTTTGAAGGACATTATTCCTGCCAGTTCTTCATCTTACTGGTTTTCCCGATACCCGGATTGAAGGTGTTGGTCGGGTCTGCCTGCCGGTAGAATTCTTTCAAATGTGGTTTTGCCAGATACAAATGGCCGACGTTATGTTCGGCGGGATATTCCGCGCCTTTGGCGTCGAGCAGTTCTAACATCCTGTGTTTCAGCGCCTTGCTGTTTGCGCCTTTTTTGACGATGTAATCCTGATGGAAAACGTGGCACATGAAATGGCCGTAATACAGTTTTGCTACCAGTTGATTGTCGATATCTTCCGGCAATGTCTCGAACCAGTCGCGGTCATTGCGGCGCAGTGCGATATCCAGCGCCAGAATATCTTCCACTTCTTTTTCATGTACCGCGTGATACCGCACGGCGGCACCGGCGGCGGCAAAGCGATGCAGGAAGGCTTTCTTGCCTTCGTCGGCGGAACAGATAAAGAAATCACCCTGACCATCACTAAAGAAACGTGTCAAAAAGGTTCGGGCTTCGTCAATACCGGGGCCGGACATTTTCAGCAGTAAGTGATGTTCAAACCGGTCACGATACTGCTTCATACGCGGTGGCAGATGATTCGGCAGGGCTTTGCTCAGACACTGCATCACGCGGTCGCTGAAATGTTTGGGCAGGAAAGGGACCTTACTGGCGTGTGCATCGAACTTTCCTTTGGCAGTAAACATGTCCGGCATTTTGTCGGTGCCAAGTTTGTCGATCATCAGGAAAGTGTCTTTGCCATAGACTTCGGTGATATCGAAAATATCCCGGTGCATGTATTCCCCTGCCACCGGAAGGTTAGCGAAGTCACGCAGGATCTGGCGGCGTAATTCTGTCAGCACCGCCGTGTCATTGGTGCCGATGTAGAAAACCTGCTGCTGCGTTTCTGCCGGAAACGTATCGAGCCGCACGGCGAAAACCGCCAGCTTGCCCGCACAACCTGAAGCTTCAAATAAACGTCGCTCATCCGCGTTGAAACGCGACGGCGTATCAGCATCCACTTCGCGGACACGTGAGGCATAATCGTGATCCGACGCCAGACGCTGATCATGCTGGATATCGGTTTCCAGATAATCGCCTTTTTCCAGACGAGTCAGGATTTCTTCCGGCGTTTCACCAAGATTAATGCCCAGATGGTTAATCAGCCGCAATTCACCTTGTGCATCGATTTGTGCATAGAGCGCCATTTCGGTATACGCCGGGCCGCGTTTCACCAGCGATCCGCCAGAATTATTACAGATCCCGCCGACCACCGATGCGCCGATGCAGGACGAGCCAATCACTGAATGCGGTTCGCGGTTGTAGGGCTTGAGGATTTTTTCCAGCTTATACAGGGTGCTGCCGGGAAAGCCGATCACCTGATGACCGCCGTCAAGTAACTGGATCGTGTCCAGTTTCAGGGTGCTGAAAATAACAATGTCGCGGTCATAGTCGTCGCCGCTGGGCGTCGAACCTTCGGTCAGCCCGGTATTGGCGGCCTGCATAATGACAATCTTGTCGGCGGCGATGCAGGTTTTGAGCAGTTGCCACTGTTGCAGCAGCGTTTGTGGAAATACGACCGCCAGCGCTTTGCCGCCACCGGAGCGAAACCCTTTGCGGTAGCGTTCGGTGTTGCTGTCGCCGGTTAAAACGTGGCGGCTGCCGGCAATCTCTTTCAGCGTGGCGATGAGTGACTGATTATCCATTTCATCTTCCTTTTTTGATGGGATGCCATCTAATCATAGACTTAAATGATACTTGTTAAGTTAAACGTCATTCGGGATATGGGTTAGGTAATTTCACTTAATCTGTTGCATTTTTGTCATGCGCTGTCCATTAAATCGTCATTGATGTGTCATAAAACTCGCGCTTAATGAACGCCAGATAACCAAAGCAACCGAGAGACAGCATCATGGCGCAAGCTCATCTTAAGCTGGCACAGGCTGAATATCCTCAGACCGGGCCACAGCATCTGAACAAAGTTCTGGACGTCAAAGGCCTGGTGAAATCCTATAAATCGGGTCAGCGTGTCCTGAATGACATCAATTTTGATCTCCACGCCGGTGAGTTCGTGGCGGTAATTGGCCGTTCTGGCGCGGGTAAATCCACCTTGCTGCATGTGCTTAACGGCACGATCCCGCTCACAGATGGCAGCGTAGTATGCCATTACGAAAATGGTGAACAGCAGGAACTGGCCGGGCTTACCGGCAAAGCATTGCGTCGCTGGCGTTCAGGCTGTGGCATGATTTTTCAGGATTTCTGCCTGGTGCCTCGTCTGGATGTCCTGACAAATGTGTTACTGGGGCGTCTCAGCCACACCTCAACGTTCAAATCATTCTTTAACCAGTTCGATGACGAAGACCGCGCCCGCGCCATCTCTTTGCTTGAATGGTTGCACATGCTGCCGCATGCATTGCAGCGTGCCGAAAACCTTTCCGGCGGCCAGATGCAGCGTGTGGCGATTTGTCGCGCGCTGATGCAGAACCCGAAAATTCTGCTGGCCGATGAACCGGTGGCGTCACTGGATCCGAAAAATACCCTGCGCATCATGAATGCGCTGAAAAAAGTCAGCGAAGAGAATATCGCCGTGATGGTCAACCTGCACTCGGTCGAGTTGGTGAAAGATTATTGCACCCGTGTTATCGGCATCGCGAAAGGGCAGATTATTTTCGACGGCCATCCGGACCAGTTAACTGAAGGCATTTTGCACCAGTTATACGGTGAAGAACACGAAGCGATAAACAGTTAAACAATAACGTTATTTATTTTGCAGTGCTTATTTCTACTTTCTCTCAATCTACACAAGGTCATCATTACATGAAGAAGTTATTACGTCTGGCAGTCTTCGTAGCAGGTTCTTTTACTGCAATGCACAGCATGGCAGAAGATGCTCCTAAAGAATTAAACTTAGGTATTCTGGGTGGCCAGAATGCCACCCAGCAAATCGGCGATAATCAGTGTGTAAAAGATTTCTTCGATAAAGAATTAAATGTGGATACCAAACTGCGTAATTCATCCGATTATTCAGGTGTTATTCAGGGGTTATTAGGTAAGAAAGTGGATATGGTATTAAGCATGTCCCCGTCATCTTTTGCTTCGGTTTATATTAATAATCCGAAAGCGGTGGATCTGGTCGGCATTGTCATTGACGATACGGATAAATCCCGGGGTTATCACTCCGTGGTTGTCGTGAAAGCCGACAGCCCGTACCAGAAATTATCTGACCTGAAAGGCAAATCATTCGGTTTCGCTGACCCGGATTCTACTTCGGGTTACCTGATCCCAAACCAGACATTCAAGAAAGAATTTGGCGGCACGACGGATAACAAATACAACAACTTCTTCTCCAGCGTAACCTTCTCCGGCGGCCATGAGCAGGATATTCTTGGCGTGCTGAACGGCCAGTTCGAAGGCGCAGTCACCTGGACTTCAATGATCGGCGACCGCGAAACCGGTTATACCTCCGGTGCATTCAACCGCATGATCCGCATGGACCATCCGGATCTGATGAAGAAAATCCGCATTATCTGGGAATCTCCATTAATTCCTAATGGTCCGATTTTAGTGCGCAGCGATTTGCCACCGGCATTTAAAGCTAAGCTGGTTTCTGCCATTAAGAAACTGGATAAAGATGACCACGCTTGTTTCGTAAAAGCAGTGGGCGGCAAACAGCATATCGGCGAAACGTCCCTGGCTGAATATCAGCAGATTATTGATATGAAGCGTGAACTGACTAAAGGCGGTCGCTAACCCGTAACTCCCTCCCCTGCGAAGGGGAGGGTTGGGGTGGGGTATTAATGGCAACTCAGGAAGCGAAAGCTTTTACCATTATTGTTTTTTTAATACCCCCTCCTGACCTCCCCCTTCGCAGGGGGAGGAATAATGATTATCGCAAATCGGAAATATTATTTTGAACAAAGACTTCAATCGTTATTACCAGCAGATACGCGGTAAACAAAAGCGGGAAGCGCTGATCTGGTCAGGGCTGATGTTGTTGTTATATCTGTGGTCAGGCAATGTTTCCGAACTTAATTTAAAAACGATTATTGTCTCCGCGCCGAGCTTCTTTGATTATATTGGTCAGACGGTGCCGGTATTACACTGGTCATTGTTATTTGCTGACGGTCATACAGAAGGTTCACTGGCGTATTGGGGATATCGTCTCAATATTCAGCTGCCGCTGATTTGGGAAACTATTCAGCTGGCGTTGTCCTCGACGATATTGTCGACGGCGCTGGCAGTCGTGCTGGCTTTTCTCGCCGCCAGCAATACGGATTCGCCTAAATGGGTGAAATTCAGCATCCGTACCTTTGTCGCTTTCCTGCGCACCATGCCGGAACTGGCCTGGGCGGTAATGTGTGTGATGGCGTTTGGCGTCGGTGCCATTCCGGGCTTTATCGCCCTGACGTTACACACAGCCGGCAGTCTGACCAAATTGTTCTACGAATCCATTGAAACCGCATCGGATAAACCGGTGCGCGGACTCAGAGCCTGCGGCGCGGGGCGTTTGCAGCGCATGCGTTTCGCCATGTGGCCGCAGGTGAAACCGATATTCTTATCCTATAGCTTTATGCGCCTTGAAATTAACTTCCGCCAGTCGACTATCCTCGGGCTGGTCGGGGCCGGTGGTATCGGGCAGGAACTGATGACCTCAATCAAACTGGACCGATATGACCAGGTCAGCATGACCTTACTGCTGATTATTCTGGTGGTGTCGGCGATGGATTTTCTTTCCGGTAAATTGCGCAAACGCGTTGTGGAGGGCACTTTCTGATGTTAACTGATGCGCTCGAACCTCATGTGGTCAGCAGCCTGAAGCAGAAGCACGGGCATCTGTTTGCCGCGCAGCGCCGCTATCTGCGCTACCTCGCGATACTGGCTGTCGTGATTACGCTGTACTACGTCTATTTCTTCAGTTATTTCGGTATTCCATGGAGCGAAGTGGTGCGCGGCACCCGCGAAGTAGGACGTTATTTCCTGCGGATGTTTGTCTGGCATAACGTTTCCGAATGGCCGTTTATGTATTATTTTTCGCAAATAGCTATCACGCTGGCGATTGTGTTTTCCGGAACCATCACCGCGTCTTTCCTCGCATTGCCTCTTTCATTCCTCGCGGCGCGTAATGTGATGTCGACGCCGGTTCTCAGACCCGTTTCCATGGTCATCCGCCGTCTTCTGGATGTTTTACGCGGGCTGGATATGGCGATCTGGGGGCTGATTTTCGTTCGTGCTGTCGGCATGGGGCCGCTGGCCGGTGTGCTGGCGATCGTGATGCAGGATTTGGGCTTACTGGGCAAGCTTTATGCAGAAGGGCATGAAGCGGTAGATCGTTCGCCGAGCCGCGGCCTGCGGGCGCTGGGGGCTTCCCCGCTACAAACGCACCGCTTCGGGATTTTCACTCAATCCTTCCCGACATTCCTTGCATTGTCGTTGTATCAGATTGAATCCAATACCCGTTCAGCCGCTGTTCTTGGTTTTGTTGGCGCGGGCGGGATCGGTCTGGTGTATGCGGAAAATATGCGTCTGTGGAACTGGGATGTGGTGATGTTTATCACACTGATTTTAGTGGCTATCGTAATGATTATGGACAAGATTTCCGCGATGCTGCGCGCCAAATATATCCTGGGCGAAGAGATTAGTTTATTCGCACCGGAAGAACGGAAAATGAAGCCGCCGGTTGAGCTTTATCGTTCGTAAATGTTAACGGTCGAAACAGAATAAAAGAAGGCGGCATCCGGGATGGATGCCGCCTTTGCTGTTATTGAATCGCCGGGAGTTTACTCGTCGAAATACCAGTAACCCTGATTCACCAGATCCGTTAACAGAGCGACAAATTCAGGATCCTGCAACGCAGCACCCAGCTCTGTTTTACTGATCAGCGTATAGCGGCACAGCGCATCGGCAGCGGCATGTTGCGATGTTTCCAGCGGCTCGCTGTTAACAAAGAAACGTTCGCCGACGTTGAGAACCCGCAGACCGCTCAGGCGCACCAGGCTTTCGCCCTGCATCAGTGCATCGGCAATTTCATGTGATTCGTATGGCGGTTCGGCTGGCGCGATATCCAGTTCATGGCGCGGCGTAGTGGCGAAACGGCCAAACCATTGTTTGAAATCTTCCGGCTGGCTGATCAGCTCAACCATCATCTGGCGCACACGTTCCAGCTCGTAATCTTCTACTTTACCGGCGTGGTCGCGCAGCCTGAGATCCGGATCGCTGTAATGGCTGCCACCCAGATCGTTTTCCAGCGCGTAGTCAGCAAAACTGCTGATGAAATCGCGGCTGTTAGGGCCACGGAAACCGACGGAATAGTTGAGGGCGGTTTCATGGGTAAAGCCGTCGTGCGGGAAGCCCGGCGGAATATACAGAATGTCGCCAGGTTCAAGATCTTCATCAATGATTGGCGTGAACGGATCCACATGCAGTAACGCCGGGTGCGGACAGAACTGACGCATCGGCAGAGCATCGCCCACGCGCCAGCGGCGGCTGCCCATGCCCTGGATGATAAACACGTCATACTGATCGATGTGCGGGCCGACACCGCCGCCGGGCACGGAATACGAAATCATCAGGTCGTCTAAACGCCAGTCCGGCAATACGCGAAAAGGTTTCACCAGTTCTGCCGCAGGCAAATGCCAGTGGTTTACGGCCTGTGCCAGCAGTGACCAGCCGGTTTCACCCAGCCCGTCGAAATCTTCAAAAGGACCGTTACTTGCCTGCCATTCACCATCTTTATGGCTCACCAGACGGCTGTCCACTTCCGGCTCCATCGCCAGACCGGCTAATTCGTCTGGAGAGATTGGATCAACAAAATTTGAGAACGCTTTTTTGATAACAACAGGTTTTTTTTGCCAGTATTTTTCTAAAAATTCCGGCCAGTCCAGATTGAGTTCATAAGCCATGTGATTTACCCGTGGGAAGACAAACGGGTCTGATTATAGAGAGGCGGTGCTTGAGCGCGCTTTGTCGTGGGTCAAGGCTTGGTAAATGAGGGAGAAAGGAAAAGTGCGGAGAGAGGAAAAAATCCCCCTCCGCAGGGGGAGAAGAAGCATCAGGACTTCGCGGCCAGCACCACCAGTTTCTGGTTCACAAATTCTTTGATACCGAGATCAGAGAGCTCACGGCCGAAGCCCGAGCGTTTCACACCACCGAAAGGCAGTTCAGCAGCGGTATCCGTCGGTGAATTGACGTATACCATCCCGGTTTCAATCTGGCTCGCCAGCTTACGGGCGCGGGTCAGATCGGTGGTAAACAGCGAACCGCCGAGGCCGTAATGTGAGTCGTTGGCAAGTTTCACCAGTTCCTCATCATTTTTCACCACGTACACCTGTGCGACCGGGCCAAAGAACTCTTCGAAATAGGCCGGATTATCGCGGGTAATGTGCGTCAGAATCGTTGGCTCAAAGAAGTTGCCCGGATTGTCTGCCACTTTTTTACCGCCAAAGTGCAGTTTCGCCCCGTGTTTCACGGCATCATCCACTTGTTTGCTCAGCGTTTTCACCGCTTCCGCGGAGGACAACGGTCCCAGTGTGGTGGATTTATCCAGCGGATCGCCGATTTTCAGTGCCTTAAAGTGTTCGGTGAATTTTTTAAGGAATTCATCGGCGATTTTTTCATGAATAATGAAGCGCTTGGCCGCCGTACACACCTGTCCGGCATTGGAGACACGGGCCTGCGCACCGGCTTTGGCGGCTTTATCGATATCCGCATCATCGAGTACGGCAAACACGTCATTCCCGCCGAGTTCCAGCGTCGATTTCTTCAGCTTGGATGCCGCCCGTGAAGCCACGACCGCACCGGCTTTCTCCGAACCTGTCAGCGCGACACCCTGAACGCGGTCATCATCAATGATGGCACTGACCTGATCCTGAGAAATAAACAGGTTGGTATAAGCGCCTTTTGGGGCACCCGCTTCAGTAACCAGTTTCTCAAAGGTTTCCGCACAATGAGGAACGATACTGGCGTGTTTGACGACCACGCTGTTACCTGAGGCAAGATTCGGTGCCAGTACGCGCATTAACTGGTAAAACGGGAAATTCCAGGGCTCGACGGCCATGATCACCCCAATCGGATGATGCTCGACCCAGGCTTCGCCGAGATCGGATTTATACGGCACAGGTTTGAGAAATTCCTCGGCGTTTTCGGCATAGAATTTCGCAATATCCGCGCAAATCTGCACTTCGCCACGGCTCTGGCCGATGAGTTTCCCCATTTCTACACTGACCACTTCCGCCAGTTCATCGACACGGGAAGCCATCAGTTCGGACAATTTATGCAGCACGTTAACGCGTTGCTTAATATCGCCCTGACCCCAGTCAGATTTGTATAAAGCATGGGCGGCAGAGAGCGCCTCTTCAACCTGCTGATCGTTATGTGTTTGATATTCTTTGATGAGCTTATTGTTGAACGGATTTATCGTTTGATATGGCATATGTTGCTCCTTGTTTTGTGGCGTGTCGTCGAAAACAACGGCACGTTGGAATTGAGGTGCGTGCGCCTTTCTGCGTTCTCAACAGAACATTAAGCATAGTCGAAAAAACGTGACCGCTGTCCCACAGACATCTCATGCAACACAACGGTATGGCGTGTGCTGCCCGCATTCTCACCTGGCCCTGCCATACGTGCGCTGCAGCCTGTCTCTAAGAACAATCGGCTTTACGCAACTTTGCGAGCGGCTGTTAATGAATTGTTTTCAGCAAGCGATTGATAAATTTACTGCTCACTTTTATGCTGGCTTTCCTTCCTTTTCCCGACATTGAGAAACTCATGAAGCTTGATGCGATTCCGTTTTGCACGACTGACTGGAATGATGTCACGCCGACGCAGCATCCGGGTGATACCGGCATGGCGCTGTGGCGTACACAAAAATTTGGCGATATCCGTGTGCGTATCGTTGAATATTCACCTGGCTATGAGGCTGATCACTGGTGCAGTAAAGGCCATGTTTTGTTCTGCCTGGAGGGAGAGCTTCATACGCGTCTTGAGGACGGACGGAATTTCACCTTATCGCCGGGCATGAGTTATCAGGTGGCGGACAATTCTGAAGCACACCGTTCATCCACGCCAATTGGCGCGAAACTGTTTGTTGTTGATTAGTCGTGGTTGTTTATAGAAACGTTCGCCGTCCGCTGAGGCTGGCGACAAGGAGCAGCAGGTGAGTAAATTACGGGTTGGTATTATTTTCGGTGGTAAATCGGCAGAGCATGAAGTGTCACTGCAGTCGGCAAAAAACATTGTGGATGCGATTGATAAACAACGCTTTGATGTGACATTGCTGGGCATTGATAAGAAAGGGGAATGGCATATTAATGATGCCAGTAACTACCTGATCAATGCTGAAAATCCGTCGCTGATTGCCCTGAACCGCTCGAATAACCAGGTTGCACTGATCCCCGGTCAGACTGAGAATCAGTTAATTGAGACTCACAGCGCCAGCGCGTTGTCGCAAGTGGATGTGATCTTCCCGATAGTGCACGGAACGCTGGGGGAAGACGGTTCCTTGCAGGGGCTGCTGCGCATGGCAAATATTGCCTTCGTAGGGTCCGGCGTGCTGGGTTCCGCCGTGAGCATGGATAAAGATGTCACCAAGCGTTTGCTGCGCGATGCCGGTCTGGCGGTTGCCCCGTTTGTGTGCCTGACGCGTGCGAACCGTCAGAAAAATACCTTTGCCAGTGTTTCGCAACAACTCGGTCTGCCGCTTTTTATCAAACCGGCGAATCAGGGCTCATCGGTGGGCGTCAGTAAAGTCAGTGATGAGGATGGCTATCAGCGTGCGCTGGATGAAGCCTTCAGCTTCGACCACAAAGTGCTGGTGGAATCGGCCATTAAAGGTCGTGAAATTGAATGCGCTGTGTTGGGTAATGATCACCCGCAGGCCAGTGTGTGTGGCGAAGTGATCCTGCACGACGAGTTTTATTCCTACGATACCAAATACATCAACGAATCCGGTGCTTCCATTGCGGTTCCGGCTGATTTACCCCGTGAGACCCACGACCGTATCCGCGCCATTGCCTTGCAGGCATTTCAGGTGCTGGAATGTCGCGGCATGGCGCGTGTGGACGTTTTCCTGACAGAACAGGGCGATGTCGTCATCAATGAAATCAATACATTGCCGGGTTTCACCAACATCAGTATGTATCCGAAACTCTGGGCAGCCAGCGGGTTAAGTTACAGTGAGCTGATCACCCGCCTGATTGAGCTGGCGCTCGAGCAACATCAGCAGGATAACCAACTGAAGAGTTCTGCCAACTGATTATTCGAATTTTGCATTGAGATGAAAAGGCAGGGAGAAATCCCTGCCTTTGTCGTTTTCTTTGCTGATTATTCAACCACCAGCTTTACCTGTTTTCCGGCCAGACTCAGCATCAGAATCAGGGCATCGAGCGTAAATTTATCCGTCTTTTTGTTCACTACGTCAGAAACACGCGGGCGGGAAACTTGCAAAATTTTTGCAGCATCGCTCTGAAGCAAATTCTGATGGGCGATCCAGAGGCCAATTTCAGTCATCAGTTGTTCTTTGAGCGCCAGAGTATGGGCAATTTTACGCTGTGAATCGGCATGTAAAGCCTGTGCTTCGACAGCGCTGAATCCCAAATCGGCGAAAACATTTCCGCCTGCTGGTGTGATATGTCGTGATGCGACATCAATAACATCCTTTTTCATTTTCTCTCCTGTGGCGCTCCCGGACAATTTGGGCATAGCGGCTTTTTATAATGGAAATATCTTGCGGGCTGGTTTGCTGCTTCTTTTTCGCAAAGCAGTGCAGGATGTAAATGGCCTCGTCGAATTTAGCGAGATAGATAACCCGAAAAGTACCGGCAAACACATCAAGTTTGATTTCAACCACGCCAGCTCCCCAGTCGCTGACTGACTTCCATTGTGTTGGGGGAAGCCCATGCTGAATTTGTTCAAGTTCATAGCCTGCTCTTTTTCTGGCGTCTGTGGGGAAATCACGTAAATCCTTCAACGAACTTCCACGCCAGTCGATATCTTTAATCACCATCACTTTCCTTGTGTATAAAATTTTATACCTAAATATGCCTCACGCCAACGTCTTTATACGACAGCCAACGCCTGACGAGATAAGTAAGGAGAATTCTTGCGAGATATGCCGAAGAAAAGCACTTCCATGGGGTTAAAATAGCGGTGAGTAATTTTTCCAGCGCAGTGACGCGGGTACGGCGGAATCAGCGGGCGTTGTGTCGGCGCATCTGGCCTGAAATATTTTCCGGGTGATCAGAAGCAAAATGGCAGATGCGGCAAAACTCAGGGCATCAAGCAGCAGAATGCTGAGTGGCGAAACAACATTGAACATAAGGAAATAGAAGAGAAAAATGTAGCACAAGGTCAGGCGGGCAGGGAGCATTCAGAGAAATTTTTCATAAAACACAGACACGAAAAAGGCGGCAAATGCCGCCTCTTCTGCTTACTGCTTTTTTACTGCTTACTTCAGCTTATTTATACAGTTCAGCTGTGCCGTACAGATGGTTATCACCTGAAGCACCGATGATACGGTAAGAGCTTGCACCGGCTTCGCTGGCTTTAGCATTCAGTTTGTCCTGCAGGCTGCTCAGGCTGTTACCTGATGTTGCGCTGACGACACCAATTGCCTGCTGACCTGCCGGTGCGGACTGAACTTCAGTCGCTGCCAGAGTCGAGAATGAAGCGGTAGCCAGTGCGATTGCAGCAAGAGTCATTGTTAAGTTTTTCATGTTATTTTCCTCATTTCGTTTTTTTTGAGCTTTGCCAGGCGTTGTCATCAACGTTCATTTAATGTGCAAAGCTGTCTTCTGTCCGATACAACATCTAGCTTATTAATCGTTAACTAAATGCTGTTGTACCCTTAAATTGCTTTTTCTTGTGCTTATTTATACAGCTCAGCAGTACCGTACAGATGGTTTTCACCTGAAGCACCGATGATACGGTATGAGCTTGCACCCGCTTCGTTGGCTTTTGCATTCAGTTTGTTCTGCAGGCTTGATAAATCGTTGCCTGAAGAAGCACTTACCACACCAATTGCTTGTTGACCTTCTGGTGCAGACTGAACTTCAGTCGCTGCCAGGGTAGAGAATGAGGCGGTAGCAAGCGCAATTGCAGCTAAAGTCATAGTGATATTTTTCATGATGGTCTTCCTTTTTATCTGTTTATCAGCAGGTGATTATTAGGTCCGACTGTTATTTCTTAACAGTTGATAAGTAAATGTTAGACCTGGATCACATTCTGTGCAACTCATTTATTTATTAATCGTTAACTTATTGTGCGGAACAATCTGCTAACGAAATCTTCAGGCCTTATTTATACAGCTCAGCAGTACCGTACAGATGGTTTTCACCAGAAGCACCGATGATGCGGTATGAGCTTGCACCGGCTTCAGTGGCTTTCGCGTTCAGTTTTGACTGCAGTGTGCTCAGGTCACCGTTTGAAGAGGCGCTGACAGTACCGATAGTTTGTTCACCCGCAGGTACAGACTGAACCTCAGTCGCCGCCAGGGTAGAGAAAGAAGCGGCAGCAAGTGTCAGTGCTGCGATTGTCATTGCGATAGTTTTCATGATGTTAATTCCTGTTCGTCAATTTTTTATTCGGGGTGCCTTATTCAGGAACCTCAGTTTCGGGTCAACGTTAGTTATTAGTTAACGTTCGATAAGTAAATGATAGGGAGTGTTGAGAGTTTGTGCAAGATGTTTTTTTAATGACCGTTAACTAATCGTGCTGTGATGAATGTCACGCTAAACGCGGTTTTTGTTTTCATTTTGTTAAATGAATGTTTTTAAAATAATTCGCCATAAGAATTGAAAATCCTTTATGCATAATTTTGCTGAATGAATCTTTAATGATCGCTAAGTTAATGGTTGGTTCTGGCCAGCGAGGGTGATAAAACATGGGGCGGCCAGGAAAAAGATAAGGCGACATAAGCCGCCTTATCGTGATTCCTGCCCTGACGGTCTGTCATCAGGCTCCGTGGTCATTAGTAATAAACAGAAGCGGGCTGATGACCAGAGGTTGAAGGCGCAGGTGGCTGAGTGGGAGAAGTAGGAATACGGCCCTGTTCGATTTTTTTGTTCGTACAGGTGGCCGGGTTACAGAAGTTACTGTCACCGGTCACATTGACCATCCGCACTTCCTGACTCTGCAAAGGCATCATGATAACCTGCTGTGCGGCAACATTGGCAACCGGTACAGCGGTTAATGCCAGAACTGCAAGAAGGATTTTAAAGTTACTCATGATGTTACGTCCTGAATGTGTTGTCTGCAAAAGGCTTATAAAAGCGTTTTAGTTGTGCAGCTTTGCGGGTTTGAGTGATTTTATTATCGCTCGATAATTAAATGATAAACTCCGCTGGACTTGTGCGCAACTATTTTTAATAATGATCGTTAAGTTATTTCTATAACTATTTTAATAACCATAATCACAATGGTGATGGAAGGAGGGTGTATGAGCACTGAACAGACGGCTTTGGTCCGGAAAAGTCGCGGTCGCCCAAAACAGTTCGATCGTGGAACTGCTCTGAGCAAGGCCTTGAATTTATTCTGGCGCCATGGTTACGAGGCCACTTCATTAGCCGATTTGGTCGAAGCAACCGGTGCAAAAGCGCCAACTTTGTATGCCGAATTTGGTAACAAAGAAGGGCTTTTCCGCGCAGCCGTTGAACATTATCTGAAAAACTTTTACGAAAAGAGCTCATGTTTACTGAGCAGAACAGATTTGTCCGTTGAGGATACGGTTGGGCGCTATCTGCGTGCCATCGTAGAGCTGTTTACCGACTGCGACACGCCAAGTGGCTGCTTTATGATCAGCGCATCATCCGGGATGTCTTCATCTTCTGCGGATATTGCCGAAATGCTGCGTGCGCGCCACCTTTCGCAGGAACGCACTCTGTTTGAATATTTCGAGAAGAAAAAACAGAGCGGTGATTTGACTGCGGTAACCGACAGCGCGCTGCTGGCGAAATACCTGGCCTGCACCATTCAGGGCTTCTCCGTACAGGCCCGTGACGGCGCAAGTTCTGATGAACTCAACCGGCTGATTGACGTGGTCATGAATCTGTGGCCGGAGCTGACCAAAGCCACGGTTGTCAGCAAAGCCGCACATTAATCACTGAGTTAAGATAATTGTTAAGAAAGAGAATAGAACGTCAGGTGCTGAGTCTTTCGGGCCTGGCGTTAGGCGGTATAGACTTTGAGAATCCGCCGGGTGACCCGGGACTGTTTGGCCCTGACAGCATCACCTGGCGAATTCACGGAGACTTCTCATCCATGCTTTGTGGCGGCGTCAATGCCTTATTGCTGCAAATGCTTCATCCGCTGGCGCTTGCCGGTGTCTGGGATCATTCCTCATTTCGTGAAGATATGCTCGGGCGACTTCGTCGCACCAGCCAGTTCATTTCCGGGACGACTTTTGCGCCTGTTAATGACGCTAACGCGTTAATCGAAAAAGTAAAATCCATTCATTTGCGGGTGACCGGTACCGATGCTTACGGCACGCCTTATGCGGCCAGCGATCCGGATTTACTGGTCTGGGTGCACGTAGCCGAAGCGTACAGCTTCCTGCAATCGCATCTGCGTTATCGCAATCCTGCGCTCAGCCTGAGCGATCAGAACCTTTATTATCAGGAGTTTTCCCGTGTGGCGAAAAGCCTGGGGGCGGGAAATGTGCCGGAGAGTGTCGATGCGGTAGAAGCTTATTTGCAGGCGATGCGCCCGCAGTTGCGCTGCGATGAACGGACGCTTGAAGTGGTAAGATTATTGCAGAATGCACCCGCGCCGAGCCGTCTGGCCAGACCGGTGGGCAGCCTGATGATTCAGGCTGGCATTGAATTATTGCCTGAGTGGGCAGCCATGCAACTGGGGATTTCCCTTTCCCCGCCGAAGCGCCGGAGGATTCGTTTCGCCACCCGTTGCATTTCAGGGGTATTGCGCTGGGCGGTGAGAAACGGCTCATGGCACCGGGCCATGCGCCGTATGGGGCGTCTGCACTGACCGTTAAAGATGCGGATAAACGCCCGGACCGATCGGCAGACCCAGCAGATACCAGCCCACCAGCATCAGCAGCCACACCACGAAAAACACAATCGGATACGGCAGCACCAGCGAATAATAGGTGCCGAGTTTCGCTTCTTTGTTGTAGCGCTGCAGGAACCCGAGGAACAGCGGCACAAACGGCGACATCGGCGCGAGCGGGATCACCGAAGAATCCGCGACGCGGAACACGATTTGCGCGAACGCCGGATGGAAACCGAGCAGCATAAACATCGGCACAAATATCGGTGCCAGAATCGACCAGATGGCCGAGCCGCTGGCGATAAACATACACAGCAATGCCGACAGGAAAATCAGGCCGAGAAACGCCGGGATGCCGGTCATGCCTAAGTTTTCCAGCACATCCGTCAGCCCGATCGCCATGAATTTCCCCATATTACTCCAGTTGAAAAACGCCACAAACTGGGAGAGCGGGAACACCATCACAATAAAACCCGCCATGGATTTCATCGGATCCACCAGCAAATCCGGCACGTCACTGGCGCTGCGGATCTGCTTCGTCACCATGCCGTAAGGCACTGAAATCACGAAAAAGAACAAAATAATCAGCGGCACGATGCCCTGAATAAATGGCGAAGGGATGATGCCGCCGGTTTTCGGATTGCGCAGCGGCGAGGCTTCCGGCACCACCAGCAAGGCGACCAGGGCGATAAACACCAGCGCCGCAATGCCGCTCGCCATCAGGCCACGGTTTTGTTCCGGCGTCAGCTTTTTCATCTCTTCGTTACGCTCGCCGTGATACACCGGCAGGCGCGGTTCAACGAATTTATCGGTCAGAATGGCACCCACGATGGTCAGCAAAATCACCGAGGCCGCCATAAAGTACCAGTTGTCGATCACACTGACCTGAACCGCCGGATTAATCGCCTTTGCCGCCTCGGTACTCAGACCGGATAACAACACATCGGTGGTCACAATCAGCAGGTTAGCCGTGAAACCGCAGCCAACACCGGCGATAGCCGCCAGTAAACCAGCCACGGGATGACGTCCGACTGCGAGGAAAATCAGCGCGCCCAGCGGCGGCATCACCACCAGTGCGGCATCCGACGAAATGTGGCTGAAGAAGGCGATAAAAATCACCATATAGCTGGCGTAACGGGCGTTTACTTTGGACGCCATTTTGTACATCAGGCTTTGCAGCAGCCCGACGCGCTCCGCCAGTCCGGCACCAATCACCAGCGCCAGAATCGAACCTAGCGGGGTAAATCCGCTGAAATTTTTAATGACGTTCGGCAAAATCCACTGAATACCATCCACACTCAGCAGGTTTTTTACATGGATTACCTCACCGTTGGTTGGGTTTACTGCCGTAATATTCAGCCATGAAATCACCGCGCTGGCGACCATCAGCACGGCAATCAGGTAAACAAATAACAAAAACGGGTTGGGAATTTTATTCCCCACACGTTCAACCCACTGAAGAAATCCCCCCGGACTCTGGCCGGAATCTTGCGCCTGAATACTCATCTGTTAACCCTCTGTCGTGTTTGTCTTTTTTATATTTATGCCGCTCATCCGTGCCGGAACGGGACGCGAATGAGCGGTTTACATCATTAACTGACACCCGTGATTTATTTCAATGGCGAAGGTTTTACGCCTGCCGGGATCGGGCACTGATACGGGCGTCGTGCACGTTGTGCATCGCGCTCTTTCTGACAGGCCGTCAGTAAATCCGGCCGGGTGAACAGGTCTATCGCGGTCGATGACATGATTTTCGCTGCCAGACACATGCCTTTATGGGCGATGGAGGTCCGCCCCTGCGACACAATCTGCCAGGTATGCAGCGGCGAACCGACGGCAAAACACGGGCTGAAACACTGCGCCGTCGGCACCAGCCAACTGACATCACCGACGTCCGTCGAACCGTAGAGGATATTGCCGTTCGGGGCATACGGAGCAACAGAGTCTGTCAGCGGGGAATGGCGCAGGGTTTCGGCGAATTCCACGCCTTCCGCGCCGCTGGTACGGGAGATATTCAGCAGATTGTTTTCGATATCCTGTTCGCTCAGCGTGGCATGAATCGACGCCGCAAACGCCCGCTCTTCGGCGGTGTAATGCGGAGTGCCGAAAGCCTGCACATACTGATACATCGCGCTTTCCAGTGTGCGGTTGGGCACGTAGTTGGAACAGGCCTTGTCAAAGCGCATCGACATCTGTGTGCCGGTCATCAGCGCTGCGCCTTTGGCAATATCCACTACGCGGTCGAAAATCGCGTGCGCCTGATCCATTTGCGGCGCGCGTACCAGATACAGCACTTCGGCGTCTGCCTGCACCACGTTGGGCGAAATCCCGCCCGCGTTGGTGATCGCGTAATGCAGGCGCGCTTCCTGAATGATGTGCTCACGGAGGAAGTTCGCGCCGGTATTCATCAGCGTCAGGGCATCCAGCGCGCTGCGACCCAGATGTGGCGCGGCGGCGGCGTGTGAGGACACGCCTTTAAAGCTGAACGACGCCTGAATATTGGCCAGCGTCTGGTTGCTGAACATGCCGCTGTAGGTTTCCGGGTGCCAGGTCAGTGCGGCATCGACGTCATCGAACAATCCTTCGCGCGCCATAAAGGTTTTGCCGGAGCCGCCTTCTTCACCCGGGCAGCCGTAAAAACGCACCGTGCCCTGAATGTTTTCACGTTCCATCCAGGCTTTTACGGCCAGCGCGCCACCGAGTGCCGCCGTGCCGAGCAGGTTATGGCCGCAGCCGTGGCCGTTACCGTTTTCCACCAGTGGCTGCGCTACATCGCAACCGGCTTTCTGGCTTAAACCGGCCAGCGCGTCGAATTCGCCGAGCAGGGCGATCACCGGTTTGCCGCTGCCGAAGCTGGCGATAAATGCCGTTTCCATGCCACCGACGCCGCGCTCAACAGTAAATCCGCTGGCGTCGAGTTTGTCGGCCAGTAATGCAGAAGAGAAGGATTCGACAAAACGGGTTTCAGGATGGTCCCAGATGGCATCGCTGATTTCTGCCAGCGCGGGCTGCTGATTATCGATGAAATCATTGATGAAATTCACGACGTTCTGTTGATGTTGCACTTGCGACGTCATCAGCGTTCCCCTTTGAATTCAGCGATATTCAGCGCCAGTGCCGCCAGGGTTTTAATGCCCTGGGACATCACTTTTTCATCGAAATCAAACAGTTCATTGTGATGACCCGCGCTCAGATCAGTGCCGAAAATGACATAAGAGGCTTCGCCACCGCGGGCTTTTACGCGCTCCATCATATAGGTGGCATCTTCCGAACCGGCCGCGCCTTCCTGACGGTCTATGATCTGTTCGAATTCGCCGAGTTTTTCCGCCTGCCGGTGGATGTAATTCACCCAGGCTGGCGTTGGCGTGCTGCTTTGCGCCGCGCCCATCAGGGTGATGTCGAATTTCACCTGATGCATTTCGGCTGCGCCGGAAATCACTTTCAGCGCCTGCTGGTAAATAAATTCGTTCACCTCATTGGTGGTGCCACGCGTTTCTACTTTCATCGTGGCGCTGGAAGGCACCACATTGCGCCCGGTACCGGCCTGTAAAACGCCGACATTGATGCGTGAATCACCGCCGCTGTGACGCGGGATCGCATGCAAACCCAGTGTTGCCTGCGCCGCCGCCAGCAGGGCATTACGGCCATCCTCCGGCTTGCCGCCCGCATGTGAGGCCACGCCGGTGAAGTGCACGTCGAGCTTGGTCGTTGCCATGAAAGTATCGTTACCGCACACGATGTGATTAGCCGGTACGCCGGTGCCGATATGCACGGCGGTGAAATACTGCACGTCGTCCACCACGCCCGCTTCAACCATGGATTTCGCGCCGCGCGTGCCTTCTTCGGCAGGCTGGAAAATCAGCTTGATGGTGCCACAGAGCTGGTCGCGAACCTGCATCAGCACGTCTGCCAGCCCCAGGCCAATGGTGGTGTGACCGTCGTGACCGCAGGCGTGCATCATGCCGTTATTGGCCGAAGCAAACCCGTCGCGGAACGGGCGGTGCTGGTCTTCCAGTACTTCGTTTAAATCCAGCGCGTCCATATCCACCCGAAAACCCATGACCGGGCCGGGACGACCGGTTTCCAGCGTGGCGACAATCCCGGTGAAACCACCGGAGAAATGCGGCATCCAGCGGGCAATCGCGCCTTGTTCCAGTGCGCGCTGCTCCTGTTCGGCCAGCACGGCAGCGGAAGGCAGCCCCATACGCGAATCAGCGTCGATAACTTCTTTGCCGAGTTGCAGTGAATAGCCCAGTTTTTCCAGACGATCGGCCACCAGCGTGGAGGTACGAAACTCCAGCCAGCCGGATTCGGCGTATTTATGCAGATCACGACGTTGCTTTTGCAGGGAAGGGAACAGCTTTTCTACACGTTCAGAAATCTCATTAACCATCACGGACTCTCTTTTTACACAGACATGCAGGCTTTCCGCACAGCGGCAGAAAGGAGGAAATCAAAGCTTCGGGAAGTGCAGACCCGCACGCAGAAAGCGGCGAAAGGTGGCCTGATATGATTTTCAATGTACATAAAGCGTTCAGGGCATATAAGATGCCAAAATCTTCTTAGTGATAATCAGGGGTTATCAAAGAATCTCATGCCATCACAAATAAAAATGCATCAGTTGCGGGCGTTTGTTTCGGTCGCACGTCAGGGCAGTATTCGTGCCGCCAGCCGGATGCAGAATCTTTCACAGCCCGCGCTGACCAAATCAATTAAAGAACTGGAAGAAAATCTGGGGGCGAGGTTATTTGTCCGTCGCCGTCAGGGTGTGACGCTAACTGATTGTGGTGACGCGTTTTTTAAGCGCGCAAGCCTGATTCTGGAAGAGCTGAGGGTGGCGCAGGAAGACATCGCTCAACGCCTCGGCGGGACCAGCGGCAGGGTCAATATCGGCGTCGGTGCCAGCATTGCCCGCACCATCATGCCGGAAGTCATTGACCGTTTTCACCGTGAATTCCCCCATGTGAAGGTGCGGATTGCCGAGGGACAACTGGTATCAATGATCCCAGAGCTGCGTCAGGGCGAGCTGGATTTCACCGTGAATACCTATTATCAGGGACCCTTTGATAACGAACTGTTATATGAAAAGCTTATGGATAAAGAGTATCGCGTGGTGGCAAGGCGTGGTCATCCGATGCAGCATGCCCGTTCGATGCAGGAGCTTTTGCATTGCGACTGGACGATGCCGACGCCACGCGGCAGCTATTACAAACTGCTCAGCGAAGTGTTCAGCGAAATGGATGCCGAGCCGAATATCAGTGTGATTTGCGAAACTTTTATGTCCTGCACCAGCCTGATCGCCAAAACCGATTTTCTCAGCGTGTTGTCCGTCGATGTCATTAACGATCCGGTGATCGGCCAGAGTCTGGTCGCGCTGGATCTTGATCTGCCGCTGCCGAAAGCCACGTTCTATCTCATTCAGCGACGTGATACCACGCTGACGCCGATGGCCGCGCATCTGGCGCAGCTGTTTCGGATGTATTGCCGCTGATGTTGATATTTTGACAAAAAAGCACCTGTTTTAATGATTTATCGGGGATTTTTGGGAATATTGCCCGTTATCGGCCTGGCTTATCCGTTCTACACTGACCATCACAGGGAATAATAAGCTTCCTGATATTGTTGAGGTCATATGCGCCAGTCCGACATTGTTGCTGAAGTCAGTAACGACAAACAAACCCTGACCGCGCTGGTCGAGCAGGATAACCGCGTGGTGTATTTCTATATTTTCGCCCGCGAAGATTTGCGCGACCGCTTTCCGAAAATGCGCGCCTGCTGGGTACGTAATCTGGTGCCCGCACCGCTGAACGATGACACAGAGGCAATGGAGCAGGGGATTGCCCCGATGCTGGCGGCGCAATACTGCCGCAATCTGGAGGGCGAAGCGCCGCTGGAGCCTGCACAAATTCAGATCCTCTGGAATGAAAGCGATGACGGCGCGGCGTTGT
This sequence comes from Rahnella sp. CJA17(1/100), assembly GCF_963881615.1. Taxonomy (NCBI): domain Bacteria; kingdom Pseudomonadati; phylum Pseudomonadota; class Gammaproteobacteria; order Enterobacterales; family Yersiniaceae; genus Rahnella; species Rahnella sp. CJA17(1/100). The sequence continues at coordinate 150,976 of NZ_CAWOJA010000044.1, forward strand.
GGTATCAGGGATTATTGCTGGCGGTGATCCCCGGCTGGAGTTTGTATATCGACCATTCGGTGTGTTATTCCGCCGGCTGCATTAAACAGAATCCGCTGACCTTCCCGCTGGGTTCTGCCTCGACCAACACGCAATGTGAACTGGCAGAAAAGACCCGCCTGTTCTGGCGTGACTGGCAAAATGAATTCAGCAATCCGTGGCCGAAAATCCAGCGCAAGCTGCTGGAATCCTACGAAGATCGCTTTGGCTCATCACTGAAATATTATCTGATCAATCAGGGCAACTGGCCGCCAATGGCGATTTCCCAGCATGAAGACGAAGAAAACTATTACTTCTTCACGGTCGGCATGAGTATCCGTCCGATGCCGCAAATTGATATTGTTTTCAACGATGAAGCAGAAAAGCATCGTCGCATCGAACTCGCATTTTCGGTCGGCAAAGAATATGTGACAGAAGAAAATGCCGTGCAGATGGCCAGCGCGTTATCCGGTTATGCACAGATTCCCTGGACGACTCTCAGCTGGTTGGGTGAAGGCCACACGCTGATGTCGCCGATGGCACCGCTCGGCTTTGAAGGACACGTGATTTCCTCCGCATTATGCGGTCCGGCAGACAAAATGCGTCTGCCAAAAATTTACGGGGATCCGGTGAATCTGTTTTGGGTCAGTCCGGTGTTTACCAGCGAACTGGAGTTTGCGCAGGCCAGACCGAATGGCGGATTTGAACTGGTCGCCGCGATGATCAAGAACGATATCGGGTATGTGTTTGCGCCGAGAAGTGCGGTGGTCTGATGAGTAAGAATACCGATCTGCTCCCTCCCCTGCGAAGGGGAGGGTTGGGGTGGGGTATTAAAGAAGAATCAAAGAGTTGAAGAGTGCAGTACCTATTGTGTTGTCTTTAAAACCCCCTCCCAGCCTCCCCCTTCGCAGGGGGAGGAGCAAGGCAAAAACCTAAACCGGTTTAATTTCCTGCTGAAAATCCTCAGCATCCACATCATATCCCGACGGTTCCCAGCGTACCGCTGTCAGTACGATTAAGCCCGCCAGTGGCGCTAACGCGATCACCCAGAACACGCCGGTGCCGAGTGCGGTGGAAAGCACCGGAAACAGGAACAGTGAAAGGGTGGAGCTGGCGCGCATCAGCGTCTGATTGAAGCCGACACCCATGCCGCGCAGTGATGTCGGGTAGCTCAGTGACGCAAATGTCATGGTGTGCGATCCCGGACCGAAGCCCTGACCGAACAGGAATAACGCCAGCATGGCGATGGAAATCGCCGCTTCGCCACCGTCTGCCGGGCGGCCGACCAGAGCCAGACCGATCATCGCCACCAGCTGGCAGGCGTAACCGGCGTAGGTCATTTTCCATGCACCAAATTTCGACACATACCGTACCGCAATCAGACCACCGACAAAGGCGAAGCACAGGTTCAGACCGAGCGAGAACAGAATGGTGCTGATCATCGATTGTTGCAGGAAGCTGGATAAAATCACCGGTAACCCGAATGCCACAGCGTTATAGGCAAATGACGAGGCCACCGCCGTCACGGTCGCCAGCACGGTGCGCCGCAGATAAATGCCCTGCAACAGCGTGCCGTAGTTACGCCATGCGGCTTTGCGCACTTTCACCTGCGGTGTTTTGTCCGCATCTTCGGCCACTACCGCATTGATGTTGTAAGACTTTCTCAGGATCGCCGCAGCACTTTGCAGGTCGCCCTGATTGGCCGCCCAGACCGGCGATTCATTCATATAACGGTGACGGATAGCGATAATCAGAATCGCAGGCACTGCGCCGAAGCCGAGGATCAGACGCCACAACCAGTCGGTGTGCGTGGCAGGCAGTACTGCGTAAAGCAGCAGCACCAGCAGATACGAGACGCTGATCGCCGCGTACCACGTCGGGCACCACATTGCCACGCGCGAGGCTTTATTGCCGCGCCCCTGAAGTTTTGAGAACTCCGCCAGAAACGCCATCGCCACCGGTAAATCGATGCCGACGCCTAATCCCATTACAAAGCGCGAGCCACCGAGCACCCATTCGTTGGGCGCAAAGGCGCAGGCCAGCGCGGCAATCACGAAGAAGAACATATCAGCCATAAAGACGCGGTAACGGCCGATTTTGTCGGTCAGATAGCCGCCGAACAATGCGCCGACAATCGCCCCGAAGGTAATCGCCGAGGCCACAAAGCCCGCGCCGGAAGGCGTCAGCCCAAACTGGCGGGTGATGTCTTTCATTCCGAAAGCCAGCGCACCGAGGTCATAAGCGTCGAGGAAAACGCCGCCGAGTGCGATAGCAATCACGATGCGTGCGTCGCTGATTTTCGCTGCGCCGCGGTTCACTAACTGAGTAATATCGGCAGCGGAACGAATCACCACCGGCTGGTCAGACGCAGAATCTGCGCTGTAATCCCCTGAAGAGGCGGTCTGAGAGGCCGCAATTGAATCAGACATTGTTGTGTTTACGCTTTTTGACAAAAAACCAGCATAGAGGCGAGGTGATGCCGGTCACAAGTCCTGATTAGACGTTGCGTGAAAACAAATGGCTATAAGTTAAAACAAAGTGATCTAAAAGGCAGCGGTGAACATCTTCTTCGGGGGAAACAGCCTGTCTTGTCTCAGTGATTTAGCGGATAAGCTTCGAACATTTATGCATTTTACTCCGCTTCCGCCGCCTGCTTTTATGGCTCACTCTCCGTTTCCCTGCGCGAAATTGGACTATTCTTGTTAGCAGCTTGTTTATTCAGATGAAAGCCGAAAGACAGAGCAGTCGCCGGGCGACAAAAACCAACATAACCCGATAAGAGGATAGAACATGACTGTAACAACTGGGCGAGTACGGGGATTTTCAGTGGCAGCACTGGCGCTGGCTTCCGTGTTAAGTTTCAGCGCACAGGCCGCTGAGGATGCCGTGCGTGTCGGCTCAAAAATTGATACCGAAGGGTCGCTGCTCGGTAACATTATTATTCAGGTGCTGGAAGCCAACGGTATTCACACTACCAATAAATTGCAGCTGGGAACGACGAAAGTGGTGCGTGGCGCAATCACCGCCGGTGAAATCGATATCTATCCGGAATACACCGGCAACGGCGCGTTCTTCTTCTCCGACGATAAAGACCCGGCGTGGAAAAATGCGCAGGCCGGTTTCGATAAAGTCAAAAAGCTGGATTACGACCAGAACAAAATTGTCTGGCTGGATCCGTCTCCGGCCAATAACACCTGGACTATCGCGGTACGTCAGGACGTCGCGAGTGCGCACAACCTGAAATCGCTGGGTGATTTGGGCAAGTACATCAGCAGCGGCGGCGATTTCAAACTGGCGGCGTCAGCCGAGTTTATCGAGCGTCCGGATGCCTTACCGGCGTTTGAGAATGCCTATGGCTTCAAGCTTAATCAGGCGCAACTGTTGTCTCTGGCGGGCGGTGATACGGCGGTGACTATCAAAGCGGCCGCTGAGCAGACTTCCGGCGTCAATGCGGCAATGGCTTACGGCACTGACGGCCCGGTAGCGGCGCTCGGCCTGCAAACGCTGGAAGATCCGAAAGGCGTACAGCCGATTTACGCGCCTGCGCCTGTCATCCGCGAGGCCGCACTGAAAGCGCATCCGAACATTCCTGAATTGCTCAAACCGGTGTTTGCTTCGCTCGATACCAAAACGCTGCAAGGGCTGAACGCGAAAATCGCGGTTGATGGTCAGGATGCGAAGAAGGTGGCGGCGAAGTACTTGCAGGAAAAAGGTTTCGTTAAAAAATAACCGGGCAGTGACCGCCCTGAGCACGATCTTCGGATCGTGCTCTCTGATATCAGGTAATGTTTTGACTTATCACTCACCCGTTAAAAACCGCGTCCTGCTGACGCTGGTTTTGCTGCTGTTGCTGGCCGGTTTCGGGCTGGCTTTTGTCAGCCATGCGCCCAACCGGCTGGTATCCGGTAAAGGCATTTCACTGGCGAGCCTGCTGCATGGCTATTCTGCGTTACTCCTGTTGCCTGCCGTTTTGCTGCTGGCCTGCGCCTTTCTGACCCTTTATGGTCGCCATCATTTGCTGGTGATGCTGCTGGCGGAAATCCTGCTGGCCGTGCTGGTCTGGCTGGCCGGTCACAGCGCGGTGCAACTTGCGGGGGGCGATGAAGACAGTATCGCGCGCACCTCACTCGGCGGGGGTTTCTGGGCAGGTGCGGCGCTTTGTCTGCTGATCGCCTCCGACGCCATTTCCCGTTTTACCCGTAATCACAGCCTGCGTATTTTGCTCAACGTGCAGATGATCGTGCCGGTGGTTTTGCTGCTGGCGTACGGTCAGCTTGCTGAACTTTCGCTGCTTAAGGAATATGACAACCGTTCCGACGTGTTCAACGATGCGCTGTGGCAGCATCTTGGCATTTTGTTTGGCACGCTGGTGCCTGCGGTGCTGATCGGTCTGCCGGTCGGGTTGCTGTGTCACCGTAAACCCCGCTGGCGCGGGCCGGTATTGTCGATGCTGAATATTATTCAGACCGTGCCGTCGATTGCGTTGTTTGGCCTGCTGCTCGCACCGCTGGCGGGGTTGGCAAAAGCGCTGCCGTGGCTGGCTGAACACGGCATCAGTGGCATCGGGCTGGCACCGGCGATTATCGCGCTGGTGCTGTATTCGCTGTTGCCGCTGGTGCGCGGGGTGATTGCCGGGCTGGAGTCGGTGCCGGAATCGGTGATCGAATCTGCCCGCGGCATGGGCATGAACCGTGCGCAGGTGTTTTTCCGCGTGCAGATGCCGATTGCCTTGCCGGTTATCCTGACAGGTGTGCGCATTGTTGCGGTGCAAACGGTCGGTATGGCGATGGTTGCGGCGCTGATTGGCGCGGGCGGACTGGGCGCCATCATGTTCCAGGGTCTGCTCAGCAGTGCGCTGGATCTGGTCTTGCTTGGGGTGATCCCGGCGGTGCTGATGGCCGTTGTTGTCGACAGCGTCTTTAAATTTGCAGTCTCAATTCTGGAAACCACACGCAGATGATTCATTTCAAGCAGGTTAGCAAACACTTTGCCGGAAAAGCGGTCGTGCGCGATCTCACGCTGGAAATGGCCAAAGGCGAATTCACGGTGCTGATCGGCACCTCCGGTTCAGGGAAATCCACCACGCTCAAAATGATCAACCGGCTGGTGGAGCACGATCGCGGGGAGATTTTATTTGCCGGTGAACCGATAGAAAAATTCCGTGCGCAGGATCTGCGCCGCCGGATGGGTTATGCGATCCAGTCCATTGGCCTGTTCCCGCACTGGACGGTGGAAGAGAATATCGCCACCGTGCCGCAATTACTGAAATGGCCGAAGGCGAAAATCCGTGACCGCGTGACTGAACTGCTCGAACTCCTCAATCTCGATCCGAAACAGTTCCGTCATCGTTATCCGCATCAGCTTTCCGGCGGACAACAGCAGCGCGTCGGTGTGGCACGGGCGCTGGCTTCTGACCCGGAAGTATTGCTGATGGATGAACCTTTCGGCGCGCTCGATCCGGTGACCCGCGCGACGTTGCAGGAAGAAGTGGCGCGCATCCATAAAATCACTCACCGCACCATCGTACTGGTGACGCATGACATCGACGAAGCGCTGGCGCTGGCCGACCGCATCGTACTGCTCAATGACGGACAAGTGGTGCAGCAGGGGACGCCGCTGGAATTGCTGACCCGACCGGCGACGCCGTTTGTGCGTGATTTCTTCGGTGGCAGCGAGATGGGGATCCGCTTGTTGTCGCTGCGCGACGTGGGTTCGCTGATGCGGCGCGGCGAGCCGTATTCCGGCAGCCAGTTACCGCTGACTGATACCATGAGCCTCAGTCAGGCGCTGTCAAAATTTGTCGCGCAGCAGGCTCAGCAGTTACCGGTGGTGGATGAACAAGGGCAACCGCTCGGCGTGCTGCATTTTGCGGATCTGACCGCACCGGAGGGCAGCGCATGAAACGGGTATTTGCAGATCCTCTGATTTGGTTATTCGCTTTATTGCTGGCGCTGATTTTCGGTATGACCTCGCTCGGCGGGCTGTTCCACTGGATGTTTCCTGAACTCAGCAGGCCGGTGTATCAGCAGGAAAGCTTTGCCGCGCTGGTGAAAGCCCATCTGTTGCTGGTCGGCATTTCCAGCCTGATTGCGGTGATTATCGGCGTAGCGGCGGGGGTGGGCGTAACACGTCCGGCGGGCAAAGAATTCCGTTCACTGGTGGAAACGCTGGTGGCGATGGGGCAGACGTTTCCGCCGGTTGCGGTACTGGCAGTCGCGGTGCCGGTGATGGGATTCAGTGAGAAACCGGCGATTATTGCGCTGGTGCTTTACGGGTTGTTGCCGATCCTGCAGGGGACGATTGCCGGGATTGAATCGGTACCGGCGTCGGCGCGGGAGATTGCGCAGGGCGTGGGGATGAGCCGCTGGCAGATGCTGCGGAAAGTGGAAATTCCGCTGGCCGCGCCGGTGATTATTTCCGGCATCCGCACGTCAGTGATTATCAATATCGGGACGGCGGCGATTGCCTCGTCGGTCGGCACGTTAAGCCTCGGCTCGCCGATTATTATCGGCCTGAGCGGTTTTAATACCGCCTATGTATTGCAGGGTGCGGTAATTGTCGCGTTGCTGGCGATTTGCGTAGATATGCTGTTTGAACGCTGGAGCCACGGATTACAACGCTGGCAGCAGCGGTCAGTGGACGAATCAGTTCGTTGACGCAGACGGCGGCGCAGGCACCACGGAAGGGGCGTCGTTATCGCTGACCGGTTTCGCGTCGTCCTGAATCACCACCGCATAACCGGCAACCATCACGCCACCAATTGCGCCAATCGCCATCAGACCAAACAGCGCGATAAATAATTTTTTGCCTAGCGAATTCATGTGCAGTACCTCAGGATTTTGAACGGCGAATTATAAATCGTTTCCTCACCCCTGCAACAGACTATTCATGCTGTGATTACTTTTAACGGTGATGTCAGCGCATTTTTTGTCATATACAGAAACTTTTTAGCAACATTTTGAGGCGATCGCACGGATTCCCTTGCCGGAAATCAGGGCAATAGCGTTAACTGTTTGCCTTCATTATCACGCTAATAAGTTATTCCTATGACTGGTTCTGCCACCCGTTCCCTGCTGCCATTAATTGCTGCACTGTTTGCGCTGTATTTTATCTGGGGTTCGACCTATTTCGTGATCCGCGTGGGCGTGGAAAGCTGGCCGCCGCTGATGATGGCCGGGCTGCGTTTCTTCGTCGCCGGATGTATTTTGTTCACGTTTTTATTGCTGCGCGGGCATAAAGTCCCGACGTTGAAGCAGTGGATGGCCGCCGGTGCCGTAGGTATTTTGCTGCTCTCTGTCGGTAACGGGCTGGTGACGGTGGCGGAACATATGCAGGTGCCGTCGGGCATTGCCGCCGTAATGGTCGCCACCGTGCCGCTGTTTACCCTGTGTTTCAGCCGCCTGTGGGGAATGCCCAACAGTCGCCTGGAATGGACCGGTGTCGCCATCGGCCTGTTCGGGATTGTGCTGCTTAATACCGGCAGTAATCTGGAAGGGAACCCGTGGGGCGCGGCGCTGATCCTGCTCGCCTCACTAAGCTGGGCATTCGGTTCGGTGTGGAGTTCTCGCTTGCCGCTGCCAGCAGGCCTGATGGCGGGTGCGGCGGAAATGATTATCGCCGGTGTGGTGTTGCTGGTGGCAAGTCGTGTCACCGGGGAACACATGACCGCGACGCCTTCGCTGAGCGGCTTTCTGGCGCTCGGTTATCTGGTGGTATTTGGCTCGATGATTGCCATCAGCGCCTATATGTTTCTGCTGAAAACTGTGCGTCCCGCCGTGGCCACCAGTTATGCCTATGTAAACCCGATTGTGGCGGTGTTGCTCGGCATCGGCTTCGCCGGTGAATCCTTGTCTCCGGTCGAATGGGTAGCGTTGGGCGTGATCCTCTGCGCGGTGCTGCTGGTGACGCTGGGGAAATTGGTGTTCGGGCGTAAGAAGACGGTGATTAAAGAAGTGAAAGTTTAAAATCCCTCCCCTTCGCAGGGGAGGGATCAGACCGGGTTAAGCCTATTTTTTCTCAAAGAAAATCGTCACCCGCGCCACTTCCACGCCGAATTTTTTCAGCGCGGTGACGTTAAACAGGTGCTGTTCGTCCTGCTGATAAATCCAGTCATCGAACGTCAGCCGGTAGGTGCTGCCGCCTGATTTTACGTCCATCACGTATTTCCAGTTAAAGGCATTGCCTGCGGATTGCCCGGTGGCGGTGCCGATAATGTCGCCCGCCGTGCCGGTATAGCTGCCGTCCGCCAGTTTGCGGATCCGCCATACGCGGGTCTGTTTCTCGCCGTCGTCATACACAAAGTCTTCATGCAACGTCAGCGTATCGCCCGCCACGTCACCGCGGATTTTCACGGTGAAGCGCCGGGTCTGTTTGTTGCTGTAATCCTGCACCATGCCGTAGGCCACGCTGTCACCGGTAAACCAGGTGAAAATATCCAGCTTCGGTTGCGCTTGTGCGTAATCCTGAATATTGGCTTTACAGCCGGTGAGTAACAGCATTCCGCCGACGATCAGCGTGACAAAAATCTTGCGCAGAACAGTCATAAAACCTCCATAAGATGCCATTAATCGGACGCGGATGCGCCGGTCAGCTTGCTGCGTAAATCAGGATATTGCGTGGCGGGCGAGAGCCAGATCGCCAGAAAGGCATCGCGGAATGCCGGGCTGAAAGGCTGACCGACCGGTGTGCTCAGCACGCTGTTTGCGGGCTGGCTGTAAAACTGGCCGCCATTTTCAGTGGCGACAAACATGATTTCGCTGCCGTTGCTGACATCCGGCCAGGTGTTTTGTACCGCCTCCAGCCAGCCATTTTTCTGTGCCTGTGCCAGCAATCCCAGTGCCTGCCATTGTTCTTCTGTCGCTTTGGTCAGCTCCTGATGATCAATGCTGCGCAGATACTCAATCTTCAGCGCCTGCGGCCATTTTCCGGCCTGATACTTACCGTCGGGCGTCAGCAGTTGCGAATGATAAACCTCAAAAGGCCCCCAGCTCAGCGTGGCACGCCCGACCTGTTGCCATTGGTTCCACGGCGTGGCGGCAAAGGCAGAGAAAGAAATCATCAGCGAAAGTACTGCCAGAAATGCGCGTATCATCAGGTTTTCCGCTCTGCGTCATGGCTGAGCAGCACCGGCAGGCTGATCAGCGGTAAGAATATCGCCCAGCCCGCCGCCAGCAGAAGCCAGACATAAACCGGTGCGGCGAGAAGTTGCATGGCACCGAGCTGCATGCCGAGGTAATAGGCCAGCGGGCCGCTGACCGCGCCGACGGGCATCAGCCAGTACCATGTCAGCCGTAAATAGCCGAGTAACCACAGCCACCAGGCGCTGAAGCCCAGCCATAACGCCATCATCCACGGCGGTACGGCGGAAGAATCGCTAAATTCAAACAGACCCAAAATGCACCACAGCGAGTCCATCATGATGCCCAGCGTACAGGCAGTGGCGACCCACAACCGGCGTTTTGATGGTGTAAACGCCAGCATCAGAAAACTGCTCAAAAGCAGGAAGAGGATAAACCGTCCGCGCCCCCAGACGGCCAGCGTCCACCAGGCATCAAAACCCAGTGTCAGCAGCCAGAAGCGCAAGGCTTTCATCCGCGTCGCTCGGCGACCAACTGCACGGTGCTGATGGTGCGTGCACGAAAACCTGCCTCGCAGTAGCACAGATAAAACAGCCACAGACGGCGGAAATATTCGTCCTGCACGCCGTCAGTCTGTGCATTCCAGTAGCGCTGTACCCGCTCGCGCCATTCATGAAGGGTGCGGGCGTAATCGGAACCGATATCGAACAGGTCACGCACCACCAGACTGGTGCAGCGGGTCATGGTCTCATTCATGGCGGTAATTGAGGGCAGAAAACCGCCGGGAAAAACGTAGCACTGAATAAAATCGACGTTACGGCTGTAGGCGGCATAACGCTGGTCGGCGATGGTGATTGCCTGAATTGCCATACGCCCGTGCGGTTTGAGCAGCGCATTGCAGCGTTTGAAAAAGGTGGAGAGATAGCGTTTGCCGACTGCTTCGATCATCTCTATCGACACCAGTTTGTCGAACTGCCCCTGCAGCGAACGATAGTCTTCGAATAGCACCGTCACGCGGTCACTCAGCCCGGCTTTTTCAATCCGCTCACAGGCAAAGCGATATTGCTCGCGGGAAATGGTGGTGGTGGTGACCTGACAGCCGTATTCGCGCGCGGCAAATTCGGCCATCGCGCCCCAGCCGGTGCCGATTTCCAGCAGATGATCGCCCGCTTTTAATTGCAGCTGTTCACACAGGCGGCGCATTTTGGCTTCCTGCGCCTGTTCCAGCGTCATCTGCGGCTCCTGATACCAGGCGGAGGAATACAGCATCTTCTCATCGAGAAAACCCTGATAAAAATCGTTGCCCAGATCGTAGTGCGCCGAGATATTTTTACGCGCCTGCGACGGACTGTTGCGGCGGAAAAAATGAATGACTTTTTTGGCCGGGGTGCTGAGCCAGCTGAGGCGTGCCTCGATTTTATCGACCAGCTTCAGGTTCTCGGCCAGCAGTTGCAGCACGACGGTCAGATTAGGCGTGGTCCAGTCGCCATCAATAAAACTCTCACCCGCTGCGACGCTGCCGCCCAGTAAGACACGCCGGTAAGCGCGCTGATGCAGAATGTCAATTTCACCCTGCAAGATGGCCGCCGGATCGCCAAAAAATATCGCCTGCTCACCGGGTTCACGCAGCGTCAGGCCCGCGCCTTTGAGCTGCTTCAGGACGCTAAGGATGAGCGCGCGCGCCGCTTTGCTGCGCCTGTTATTCGTCCCTTCACGGGCGAGTTGCATTTCAGGTTGGCTCATGGTCAGTCCTTATCAACGGGAGGATGAGAATAAATGGGCGCCCGTTTCAGCCACAGTTTCAGTGCCTGCCAGTAGATAGTCAGTGCGGTTTTAGCGGTCATGACAGGCAGCCGCCACAATTGCTGACGCAACGCCGCGCGGGTCAGCGGACGGGCTGTCAGTGAAAGGGCGGCATCGAATTCCCGTTCTTTACGGTGATTTTCGATAGTGATGTGTAACTGCTTTCCAGGGGGTGTCAGCCGCCAGTGATAGACCATGTCCATCGGATTAAAGGGCGACACATGAAAGGCTTTCGGCACCGGTTGTGAACCGTCAGGCAGAACGGCGTAGGTGTGACGTTCGTTCCAGGGGGTATTGCGCACCTCGGCCAGCATCCAGCGCAAAACACCATGCTGATCATAAAGATAGTAAAAATTCACCGGATTGAAATAACAGCCGAAATAACACAACTGACATAACAACATCACCCGCCCGTCCGGGCGTTCGCCGGTCAGCGCTTCAATTCTCGCCTGCGCTTTGGTTTTGATATCACCGCCGCCGAGATAATCTTTGCGGCGAAAACTGGCGGCGGAAAACCGGTCGAGCTGGATACCTTGTGCAGGTAACTGGTCCAGTTCATCAAGGTCAATCAGCGGCATGAAAATATCGTAGTCGAATCGGTGTTCAACCGGCGTAAACCGCCGATGGCGCACCGTGCCGACATACAACTGGCTGTTCATGACGCCTCCCGTTTTTCCTGCTCATTCTGTTGCTGCGCACTGAAAAGTTGCAGATTGAGTTGTTCCACCACGTCACGCGCACTGTTGACACCGTCTTCGTGAAAGCCGTTGTACCAGTACGCACCGCAGAACCAGGTGCGGTTGTGGCCGTTGATCCGGTGGCGTTCCTGCTGTGCGTGGCGGCTGGCCAGATTGAGAACCGGGTGCATATACGTGGTGCGGAACAGGACTTTGTTTTCATCAATCGGCGTCAGCGGATTGAGTGACACGCAAAATGTCTGCGGCGTATTCAGCCCCTGCAAAATATTCATGTTATAGGTCACGCTGGCGCGGCGGCGGTGCGAAGGATTGCTGTCGCGTATATCCGCGTGGTCCGCCAGATTCAGCGCATTCGGCAACTGATAATTCCAGCTCGCCCAGGCGCGTTTTTCGCGAGGCAGCAGGTGGGTATCGGTATGCAAAATGACGTCGTTGCTCTGATAAGGCAGGGCAGTGAGAATGCTTTGCTCATCAGCAGTGGCGTTGTCACCCAGAATGGTCAGCACCTGATCGGAATGGCAGGCGAAAATAATCTGATCAAAATGCGCCTCGCCATGCGGGGAATGCAGCGTCACACCGCAGGGTGTGCGGACGACTTTACTGACCGGTGCGCTGGTCAGCAGCCTGACGCTGGCCGGCAGTTTTTCCTGCATCCGGCGGATATATTCCCGTGAACCGCCGGGGACCACCATCCATTGCGGGCGGTTGCTGACGTCCAGCAATCCGTGATTATCGAAAAAGCGCAGGAACATCGACAGGGGGAAATTCGCCATATCGCTCAGCGAAGAAGACCAGATGGCCGCCCCCATCGGCAGCACATAATGCAGGGCGAAAAACGGGGTGAAACCGTTTTGATCGAGCAAGTCAGCCAGCGTATCTTCGTCATTGTGCGGATTCAGCAGGCGTGCTTTGCACAGTTTGTTAAACCGCAGGATCTCGAGAATAAAGCGCCAGAATTGCGGTTTGAGCAGGTTGCGGCGCTGGGCAAACAGGCTGTTCAGCGAGTGGCCGTTGTATTCGAGTTTATTAACCGGATTGCGTACGGAAAAACTCATTTCCGTCGGCTGTCCTTCAATGCCCAGTTCTTTGAGCAGGGCAATAAAATGCGGGTATGTCCGGGAGTTATAGACAATAAAACCGGTATCGATGGCGTATTCTTTTCCGTCGGAAATCACATCCTGCGTGGCAGTATGTCCGCCTAAGGTTTCAGACGCTTCAAAGACGGTAATCTCACAGCCGGGCTGACTTTTTGCCAGCAGCCAGGCACAGCTCAGCCCTGAAATTCCGCTGCCTACAATCGCCACTTTTGTTGTCATTTTATTTCACCATTTTCCGGCATAACCATTGTTGCAAACTGACGGGCAGCAAGGAGAGCACCTTGAGTAAACGGGCAAAAAGCGGAGGGAAGGCGATTTCACTCGCACCGCGCGCCAGTTTTTTACGAATGTGCTTCGACGCCTGGGCGACGCTCACCATCATCGGCATCGGGAAGTCATTGCGCGATGTCAGTGGTGTTTCGACAAAACCCGGCTGAATCAGCGAAATGTGAATCTGACGTTTCGCCAGATCAACCGCCAGAGAGCGGGCAAAAAAGGCCAGCGCGGCTTTGGATGCCCCATAGGCTTCACTGCGTGAAAACGGCAGCAGCCAGGCGACGGAACCCACCAGCGCTATCCGGCTGCCGGGCGCTAAGCCGGGGAGCAGGGCGTCGAGGCAATTGACCGGGCCGGAAAAATTGGTGTTCATCACCCGCATGACTTTTTCGGCATCGACGACGCCGTTGTCGAGATATTCGCAGGTGCCCGCGCAAAGAATCACTAAATCGGCCTGCCTGCCCTGCAATGCTTCACGGGTAGCCTGTAAATCGGTGATATCAAAACACAGCGGGATGATCAGCGGGCTGGTTGCGGCGACGGCCGTCAGCTTTGCGCCATCTCGCCCGCAGGCAATGACCTCCCAGCCTCCGCTGGCATAATCCAGTGCCAGTTGTTTGCCAATGCCAGAACTGGCACCGGTAATCAGTACGCGCCCCATTATTTCAACCTGCCTTTGACGGCGCGCACGACACCGCCGAGCACCGGAATGTGCTCGTACAACATGGCACCGAGATCGTAATAATCGCGCTGATAGATAATAAGGTTTTCATTCAGGCGCAGATGGCTTGTGCCATCAAGAAACATTGCCTGCCCTTTTTTCAACGCCGGGTGTGAGAATTCCATCCGCCAGAACAGCGACACTTCATCACCCTGAATAAGTGGAGGCTGGATCTCAAAGCGGCAGTAATTCGTTTTCTCAAGCAACTGCGCAAAATAGTGTTCCAGCGCATCCACGCCGTCGTAATGTGAAACCGGATCGATAAACACCACATTCGGATGATAAATAAGGGAAAGCTGCGGCAGGCGGCTGGTATCAAGGTGACGGTAAAATTCGCACAGCCGTGTCAGAACGTCGGCCGGGATTGCGTGTTCAGAAGCATGTTTAAGCATCATTTTTTCCCTCCCGGCGAACAGGCTCAATACGAAGACTGGCGCGATGATCATCGTCATCGGGGGAGGCGCTGAACTCATCTTCCTTAGCGTCTGTTTCTTCTGCGCCGAGCAGGATAGCTGAGCTGCCCAGCAGGATGATCGACAAACCCTGCGCCATCCAGTTCTGCAGCCGCTGGCGCTGAACCTGCGTCAGCTTGCCTTCGGACCACAACAGAATTTGCGAGCCGCTCAGGTTTTCCAGATACGGCTCGCTGAGAGGAACCGGCAATATTTCGACCTGCAAACCTTCTTCGCACCGCACAATGGCCTCAAGCCACAACTCGGTGCTGTCTGTATTCCCCCAGCCGATCAACGTGGCAGCCGGTCCGGGACGCTTACGGGCGGCGTTCATGCACATCACCGCGTGTTCAATGATCAGACCGTCAAGCTGGCTGCGCAGCATCAGCAGTCGTGAATCGCCGGAACTCAGGCGCTCACGCAGGGGGCGAAGCACGTTATTCACAAATGTTACCGCCGGGTATTCACGACCGAACTCCAGCATCAACTGACGAACTTTTTGCGGGCGGCCATCCTGTAAGGCGGTCAGCAGCTGATGTTCTGACTGCGACCAGCCACCGGGTAGCACGTCCACTTTACCTTCCAGCAAAGATTTCACCTGACCAACCGGAATACCGCGATTGATCCAGCCCAGAATGGTGCGGATGGTGTCGAGATCATCATCATTAAACAGACGATGGCCACCCTCTGTGCGCTGTGGCTTCAGCAGGCCATAACGCCGCTGCCAGGCACGCAACGTGACCGGGTTGATACCACAAATTCGGGCGACTTCACCGATGCTGTACAGAGACATATTTCCATCCAAATATTCATACCACTTATAAGCTAACTCTAGCGCCACATCGTAAAGTTGTACAACTTTATTATTTTTGTACAACTTGGAAAATCCTTTTGGTTACACTTTTTTAACTTGCGACATTCTCATATAAGAGATATTTTCCCTGCATTGAGATTTTACGGCAGGGTAAGAAAATGGGAGAAGGGCAGGACAATCACGATCTCCGTCTGGCGGAACGGCTGGCAGAATTACGCGTCAGCCAGGGCTGGTCACTTGAACAACTGGCGCAGATGACCGGCATCAGCCGCGCGACACTTTCACGCGTGGAGCGGGCAGAGACCAGCCCGACGGCCTCGTTGCTGGGCAAACTGAGTGCAGCTTACGGGCTGACCACTTCCCGTTTGCTGATGGCGCTGGAAGATAACCCCCCGGAGCTTATCCGCGCATCGCAACAACCGGTGTGGCATGACCGGGAAACCGGCTTCGAGCGTCGTTCCGTTTCCGCACCGGCACCGGGTTTTCGTGCTGAGTTGATTTCAGGTGTGCTGAAAGCTGGCGCCAGCATTACTTACGACGCACCGCCGGTAGAGGGACTCGAACAGCATATCTGGATGCTTGAAGGCGTACTGGAATTTGTGCTCGATGGCCGCAGCTACCGGCTGGAACCGGGCGACTGCCTGCGTTTTCATCTTCACGGCAGGACTTCTTTCTACGTACCCGGCCCGGCAGATGCCCGCTACGCCATCGTCATTTCACGTCCTTAAATGTCTGACTGAGTAAGGTTTAACATGATGCAAAACAGCAATGAAGTGGTGATCAGTGAAGTGCAGGGCGGCGTATTGTCGCAAATCGATCTGGATGCGCTGGCCGAAACCCTGATGCAGTCCGTGGCGTTGGGTGCCAGCATCGGTTTTATTTTGCCTTTCGGTTTTGTGCAGGCGCAGGCGTTCTGGCAAAAGCTGTTACCGGCTTTTGAGCGTGGCGAAAAACGCCTGCTGGTGGCGCGCATGGCAGGAAAAATCGTCGGCACGGTGCAACTGGTGGTCGATCAGCCCGCCAACGGCGCGCACCGCGGTGACGTGGTTAAACTGATGGTTCACCCCGATGGCCGCCGCAAGGGTATCGCGCGTAAACTGATGACGGCGGTTGAAGCGCTGGCGCGGGAAGAGGGCAAAACCTTGCTGGTGCTGGATACCGTCACCGGCAGTCCGGCACAGACATTGTATGAAAATCAGGGTTTCACCCTGAGCGGGACGATTCCGCATTATGCGATGTCGACGGGGGGAATGCTGGAGTCGACGAGTGTGATGTATAAGGTGCTGGTGTGATCTGATTTTGACCGAATCAGGGGCGGTTTTAACTTCAACTTCAAATTCAAGGTCAAGGTCGTGGGCGTCGGCCCACACCGACTTGGGGGACGGCTTATCGCCGCCGCCCCCCAAGACCCCCCGGGCTCTTTCACTGCGCGCTCCGCTCGCTGACTATGTTTCATCAGCCGCAGTGATAGCCGCAAAATCCCGCCGCTGCGCGGTTCCCTCCCATCGGGTTACAACCCGCGCAAAAACATGCGCGGTTTTCCACCTCTCGTCCGGCGGTATTTTGGAACCGGCCTCAGGCTTATACTTCACAACCTCACTCGTTGTGATTTTGTCTTTTAAAAAGTCAGGGGCGATTCAGAAATCTTGCTGAACGGAGCGGCTTCGAGACCTATGGCTCGAAGACCGAGAGAAGGAACCGCGCAGCGGCAAGATTTCCAGCCGGTCGCTGTGGTTGCTGAAACATAGTCAGCGAGCGAAGCGCGCAGTTAAAAAAACGCAGGATTCCAAAGGGTTTCGTTTAAAACCCTTTGGGCCAGTGTGGGCGGCGAGCCCACGGTGTTGACCTTAAAGAGGCCGAAATATAGCAGCGGCCTCCGCTATCTCTTCTGGATATATGTCAGCGCTAACGCCACCGCCAGCACTAACCCTTTGATGATATCCATCGCATAATACGGCACCGACAACATCACCAGGCCGTTCGACAGCACGCCTAAAATCACCGCGCCAAGCAGTGTGCCGAGCGCATTAGGCTTACCGGAACCTGCCAGCGAGAAACCGATATAAGCGGCGGCAACGGCATCCATCAGATAGCCGCCACCGGCATTCACCTGCGAAGAACCGATGCGTGAAGCCAGCAAAATCCCGCCTGCACCGGCCAGAACAGATGACATCACATAAGCAATCACGCGGTAGCGCGCGGTGCGGATCCCCGCCAGACGTGCGGCCAGCGGATTTCCGCCGATGGCGTACATGCGGCGGCCATGCTTGGTCAGCGACATAAACAGTTGCACCGCAATGGTCACGACGGCCATCACGATCACAATCACCGGCACCTGACCGAGCAGGCTGAACACCGCGGGTACCGTGCCTTCGGCCATGTCGCCGCTCGGCAATAACATGTTTTCAGTGATGGAACCGCCGTAGCTGTAAGTCATCGCTGCGCCCTGAATCACAAACAGACTGGCGAGCGTTGCCAGCATGTCAGGAATTTTCAGGATGACGATCAGAAAGGCGTTGAACAGGCCGACCAGCGTACACAACGCCAGCGTGATAAGTATCGCTTCGGTCGTGCCGAAACCGTGCCAGACGAACATCGAAATCACCAGCGCATTGGCAAGCGATGCCGTGGAGCCGACCGATAAATCGAAGCCGCCGACCGCCAGGGAAATCGACACGCCGATGGCAATCACCGTCACGATGGCAATCGAACGCAAGATATTGATGATGTTCGACGGTTCGAGGAAGTTATCTGACGCCAGCCCAAAAGCGGCGATCAGCAACACCACGGTCAGCAACATGCCCCATTTATATAAAAATTCGAACAGCTGATGACGCCACGGCTGGCGGGCATCGGGCACGTTTTCTTTACTCACCACGGCTTTGTTCACGCGGGTATTCCTCCGGTTGAATAGACTAATAAGGTTTCTTCGTCGACGTCTGCGGCGTTCAGTTCGGCGACGATACGGCCGTCCCATAACACCAGAATGCGGTCGCATAAACCGACCAGTTCGGCGAACTCACCGGAAGCATAAATAATGCCTTTTCCCTGTTGCGCCAGGCCGTCGATCAGCCTGAACACGTCCGTTTTGGCCTTGATGTCCACGCCTTTGGTCGGTTCGTCGAAGATCAACACCTGACTCTCACTGCGCAGCCATTTCCCGATGGCGACCTTTTGCTGGTTGCCGCCGGAAAGCCGGGCCAGCTTCTGCATCGGCCCGGAAGCGCGAATGCCTAAGCGGCTGATAATGTCTTTTGCCCATGACAGCGACTGGCGCGCGTTGAAAATACTCCAGCGCGAAAAGGTGTCATCAGCGGTCACACTCAGGTTCATCGGGATATTTTCGTCAATGAAAATCCCTTCCTTGCGCCGTTCTTCCGGTACTAACGCCAGCCCCTGTTCGACAGAAAGGTGCGGTTCCTTCGGCTTCCACGGTTTGCCATTCAGCTCACCGCTTTCTACCTGACTCGGCGTTGCGCCAAACAACGCTTTGCACAGTTCCGTTTTTCCGGCCCCCGCCAGCCCGGCGATGCCAAGAATTTCGCCACGATGCAGACGTAGCGAGATATCGCGCAGTTTGTCTTTATCATGCATCCCGTGAATGCTTAGCAGAGTTTCACCGCTGTGCGGCGGGCGGCGCGGCGGATAAATATCGTCGAGCTGATGGCCGATCATTTTCTCGATGATGTGTTCATTGCTCAGACCGTCCATGCTGTCATCGCTGACCAGACGCCCGTCACGCAGCACCGTCATACGGTCGCAGATATCGCGCAGTTCATGAATGCGGTGCGAGATAAATACGATCGCCATTCCTGCGGCTTTCAGCTTGCGGACCAGCGCGAACAGGCGTGCACTTTCCGCCTGATCCAGCGGGGCGGTCGGTTCATCAAGGATCAGAAAACGGCATTTGTGCGATAACGCCCGCGCCAGCAAAATCAGTTGTTTCTCGGCCAGCGTGCAGCTTTCGATCCGCGCCCGCAGGCTGATGTTCAGGCCGAGCTGCTCAGTCAGCAGTTGCGCCTGGCGGTAAAGCTGCGGCCAGTTATGCAGATGGCCCGGCTCGGAAAGGCGGTCGAGCATGATGTTTTCGGCAACGTTCAGCGTCGGCACCAGCGCGACGTCCACTTCCTGCTGCACCAGATGAATACCGTGCTCGCGGGCATGATGTGGCAGGCGGATATTTACCGCTTCGCCGTCGATAGTGATCTGCCCGGTGTAATGGTCATGCGTGCCGGAAAGCACCGCCATCAGCGTCGATTTCCCCGCGCCGTTTGCGCCGACTAATGCATGGACGGATCCGCCTTCCAGCGTGAAATCCACCTGGCGCAGGGCAGGAAAACCGGCAAATGAAATCGAGATATTACGCATCTCAAGGAGGGAGGAAGTCACTGGGCGTTGGGCCTTATTAAATAGACGGTTGGGGATTTAGACGTTTAGCCGTCTAAGACTCGCAGTAGCAGAGTTTTAACATATCAGGGAATTTAAGCAACAAAATAAAAGTGATAACTAAGAGCGAAAAGATCTAAAGTCTTCAGCGGAAACTCGATCGACTCCCTCCCCTGCGAAGGGGAGGGTTGGGGTGGGGTATTAAAGACAAATCAGCGGGTTAAGTTACCGGACAGGCATTTGCGCTAATACTTAAAACCCCCTCCCGGCCTCCTCCTTCGCAGGGGGAGGAGAAAAGCAGATCATTCCTCGCTGAATCCAAGCGCCACCCCAAGCCCGTCCGCTGCCCGGACAGACACACGGTTAACGTCATCCCTGAAAGGTATTTCCCCCACCCGCAAACTATTCCGTACTGCCTCCAGCGACCGCGTGGCGAATTCCAGTCCGACCATGCGGGCGCTGCCGTTCTCGCCTTCCGGCACAATGCCGAATTCAGCGGTGGCTTGCTCCGGCGTGATAAACCGGACGGCGGCGCGGCCTGCGCGCAGCACGACTTCCTGCGGTTTGAACTCCAGCGCACTGACACCAAACAACTCGCCGTATACCTGCGCGGCATCCTGCGGACTGGCGGCGGAAATCACGAAACCGGTGATATCGGCAACACCGTTCGGGTGGTGTTGCCATTCGTTGCGCCACACCAGTTCCGGCGTCAGATGATGACAAAAGAAACTGCGGCCATTCGGTACGCGGCTGGCGGCCAGCGGTACGGTGCGGAATCGCGCATTCGGTGAAGTGCCGTCGTTGAGCGCGACGGGGCGGAAGAACTCCGCCGGTGCGGAACCGGCAATATCTTGCTGTTGCAGATGTTCGTATACCGCCGATGAATTCTGCGTTTTCCACACCAGACCGGTCAGGCCGAGCGGCGCCTGCCACAGGTCTTTGCGGGTGTGAGCGTTGCCCGGCTCAAAGCCGAGCAGTTCCAGATAGTTTTCGCCGAAAATCGCCAGATGATTACTGGAACCCAGCGAATGATGCCCGCGCGGCGTGAGATGAAACCCCAGACGGCGGAACTGCTGCCCGGCCTGATCCAGTTGTTCGGCGACGTTGATCACCACGTGATCAAGCTGCGGGCGAAGGGGCCGCGGATGTTGTGCTTCAGTCATTAAACGGTTCTCCCAGCGTTAACATCAGACGGTTGGCCCAGGCGAAGAACGCCGCAGACTGCGCCAGATCGACAATCTCCAGCTCACTTAAACCCTGCTCGCGCAGCGCCGCAATGTGCTGCCCGGTGGCGACCGGGGGGGTAGCGGAAAGCGCGGCGGCGAAATCAATTTCGGCCTGCCAGCGCGGGGATTGCTCTTTGCTGAGAATGCCGCCCGGCGGGGTGTCGATCAGGCGCTGGACATCTTCCGTCTGTTTGGAAAGCTGGCTGGCTTTGCGTGAATGCACCGAGGCGCAGTAAATACAGCCGTTAATTTTGCTGGCAACCGTCGCCGCCAGTTCGCGCTCTTTGCGCGGCAACCCGCCGGAGGTATAGAAAATCCCTTTGTCGGTCAGCGTGCGCTGTTCGAGTACCGGTAAATTACGGCCTAACAGGCGGAAATAGTCAGAATCGGTATGGCCGAATTTCGCCAGTATCGCCTGCTGGGCTTCATCAAATTCTTCCAGTTTTTTCGCCGGGATCCACGGCTCCCAGCCCAGTTCTTCCTGGGTAAAGGCCTGTGGTGCATCGCGGCCGCTGTGCGTGTTCGGTTCGGTGCGCCAGAACGCGGCACCGACCGGCTTATTGCTGCCGTTCTCCACCGGCTTGCCACCGATCAGACGGTAGCTGCGCAGCACGCGGCTCTGGAAACTGACGAAGGCGATCAGTTGCGACAGCGTCACAATGGCATCCACCGACCAGCCGGCTTTTTTCAGTGCCTGCAAATGCGCCGGAGTCGCGCTGGCGGGTTTGAAGCTCAGACGTTCACCGTGGGTCAGTGCCGCGTCGAGGCGCGCGCTTTCGTCGATATCCGGCAAATCCTGCAAACGCTCGGAATAGTGGTTAGTCAGTTGCGAATCGCCGTGCCAGCGCGCGACGTTTTGCGCCAGCCGCAGGCGCTCAGCCAGTGAGAAATCCACGCCATCCTGTTCGGTAAACAGCGCGTCATAGCTGCCCTGTGCGTGACGGGTGGCGGCGTCGCGGGTATCGCGAGCCTGTTTCAATGCGGAATCCGGGGCAATATCGGCCAGTTTTTCCAGCAGGTCGGTCGAATAGGTAGTCATAGGGCTTCCCTTGAGAATGAGGAATCGGCAGAAGAGGTGGAAACACTGCGTTGCGGCGTGCGGCGAACCCAGCCGAGCGCGGGCGCAACGTGACGGGCAATCAGTTCGATGGAGCGTAAAATATACGGATGCGGCGGATCGATGGAATGCACCTGAAACGCCAGATCGGTGACGCGGGCCAGCGCGGTATCGGCCTGCAACGTTGCGGTCACCTGCGCTGGCGTGCCGAGATGCACGTCGAAGGCGCGGATGTAATCATCCAGCGTGTCGCCTTGCACCGTCTGTCCGCTGGCGCGGTGGTTTTCGGCCTGACGGCGTAAGCCTTTTTGCGCCAGCTCACGCGCTTCGTCGCCGTTTTCGGTGACGAATGCGGTACGCGAACCCATGATGCGCGGCGCTACGCCGTCGGGCAGTGCATCCAGATAGGCATCGATAATCGGGTTTTGCAGTTCATCGAGACGCAAATCCGGCGCGTCCGCCGGACGTGGCTGGGTGCGCGAGAGCATCAGTCCGTCGCCGGATTTACCGGCACGTGCGCCGCCGTCCACCGAGAAAGTCGCCTGCCAGACGCGGTTCGCCAGTTGCGGCGCCGCCGGATATAAGCGGTTATCGGTGCCCGCCAGCGGTTCGCCACGCCAGGCGGTGAGCAGGGTTTGCAGATTGTTGCCAAATGCCGTACCGCGTTCTTGACTTTCCAGCCCGAACGGCGGGAAGGATGACGGTGTGCCGCCGGAGCCTAAACCAACCTCAAGCCGTCCGCCGGAGAGTAAATCCAGCACGGCGGTGTCTTCGGCAACGCGCAATGCGTTTTCCATCGGCAGCGTGATTACGCCGGTGCCGAGACGGATAAAGCGGGTATGCGCCGCGACCTGCGCAAGAAAAACCAGTGGCGCAGGCAGGCCGCCCTCGGCTTCATGAAAATGGTGCTGCGCGACCCACGCGGAATCAAAACCTAACTGTTCGGCATGAATGATTTGCTCGGTCGCCAGCCGGTAACGTTCCTGCGCACTGGTGTTGTCCAGCAGGCGGGTGAAAAATCCAAGACGTTTACTGCTCATAATGTCCCTCTTGTTTCATGGTCTGGTTTATGCGGCGCGGTGGCGACCGGGAATAGCATCGATAAGCTGGCGGGTGTAATCGCTGGACGGCAGGGCGAAAACGTCTTCCACATTGCCGGAATCCACCTGCTGCCCGCGGTTTAACACCGAGACGCTGTGTGAGATTTGCCGGACGGTGGCCAGATCGTGCGAGATAAACAAATAGGTCAGGCCGAGTGAGTCCTGTAACTGCTGAAGTAACGTCAGGATTTGCGCCTGCACGGTGACGTCGAGCGCCGACGTGGCTTCATCCAGGATCAGCACTTTCGGCTCTAAAATCAGTGCGCGCGCAATCGCCACACGCTGGCGCTGACCGCCGGACAGTTCGCGAGGTTTACGGCTGAGTAATTCTTCCGGCAGCGCCACGCGGCGGGCGATATCCAGCACCCGTTCACGGCGCACGGCAGCCGGGATTTTTTCGAAATTCAGCAGCGGTTCTTCGATCACGCGAAACAGCGTTTGCGACGGATCCAGCGAGGCGAACGGGTTCTGATATACCAGCTGGATTTTCTTGCGCAACTGCCGCAAGGCTTCACCTTTTAGCCGTGTGATATCTTCACCGTCGATCAGTACGCGTCCGCTGTCCGGTTTCTGAAAACCGAGCAGAATGCGCGCCAGCGTGGTTTTGCCGGAGCCGGATTCGCCGACCAGCGAATGGGTGGTGCCGCGCGGAATGCTGAATGACACGTGATCCACCGCGCGGAACGCCGCCTGATGTTTGCCACCCAGCGTGAAATCATGGGTGATGTTTTCGACCACCAGCACCGGATCTTCCGCTGCGCGAAGTTGTGCACGGTGACGGCCGGAAAGGGCCGGGGCATCGGCGAAAAGCTGGCGGGTGTAATCACTTTTCGGTGCATCCAGCACCTCGCGTGTGATGCCCTGTTCCTGCACTTTGCCGTGACGGAACACCAGCAACCGGTCGGCGCGTTCGGCAGCAATCGCCAGGTCATGCGTCACCAGCAACACGGCGGTGCCGGATTCGCGGCGCAGTTCGTCGATCAAATCCAGAATGCGTTTTTGCACCGTGACGTCCAGCGCGCTGGTCGGCTCATCGGCGATGATCAGCGCCGGTTGCAGCGCAATGGCAATGGCGATTAAAACGCGCTGTTTCATGCCGCCGGAAAGCTCGTGCGGATACTGTTTCGCCCGTTGCTCAGGGTGCGAAAGACCGACGCGTGACAGCAGTTCCACCACGCGGGTGTCGCGCTGTACACGCGGCAGGCGCTGATGGATATCAAGAATTTCCGCCACCTGCGAACCGATGGTTTTCACCGGATCCAGCGAACTGGTCGGATCCTGCGGTATCAGGCTGATGCGCGCACCGCGCAGGGCATCAAGACGGCGCTGCGACCACTGGCTGATGTCGGTGCCGTTCAGACGGATTTCGCCCTGTTCGATATGGCCGTTCTCTGCCAGCAGGCCAATAATCGCCTGTGCGGTGGTGGTTTTCCCTGAGCCGGATTCGCCGACCAGCGCCAGCACCTCCCCGGCGTTAATGGAAAACGATACGTTATGCACCACCGGTTTGCCGTCGTAGGCAATCGATACGTTTTCCAGTTCGAGAACCGGCGGAGCGTCATGCGTAAAAGTGGCCTGTGCGTTCATCGCGTTCTCCTGCGTAATGACTGGCTGATGCGGTTGGCGGAAAGCACCACTAAAACCACCACCACGCCGGGGAAAGTGGTCAGCCACCAGGCGGTGGAAATGTAATTGCGGCCTTCGGCAATCAGTAACCCCCATTCCGGTGTCGGCGGTGGCGTGCCATAACCGAGAAAACTCAGGGTGGAAATCGCCAGAATGGCACTGCCGAACTGCAGTGCAGAAAAGGCAATCACCGAGGTCAGCGAGTTGGGCAAAATGTGTCGCCACAAAATGGAGAAAAAGGAACCGCCGCTGCCGTACGCGGCTTCGACGTAATCGCTGTGACGTACCAGCACCACTTCAGCACGTGCCAGTCTGGCGAAGTTGGCAACCGACGTCACACCGACGGCAATCGCTGCGTGCACCGTGCCGAAGCCGAGCAGAATAATCACGCTCAGTGACAACAGCAGGCCGGGAATTGACAGCAATACGTCATTGATGCGCATGACAATGGCGTCCACCAGACCGCCGCTGGCACCCGCCGCCAGCCCTAACGCGGTGCCGAACACCAGCCCGAGCGCCACCGCAACCAGTGCGCCGGAAAGGGAATGCGATGCGCCATACACAATGCGCGCATAGACATCGCGGCCAAGCTGATCCGTGCCCAGCCAGTGTCCGGCCTGCGGTGCCAGACGCTGCGCCCCGGCAATCCCTTCGGTACCGCTGTAATCCGTAAATAAGCCGGGGGCAATCGCCCACAAAATGACGGTCGCCATCACCAGCCAGGCGAGAATTAAGCCCGGCTGCAGGCGGGCGGGTTTCCAGCGGCGGCGCTGTGTCACCGGCAACGACAGAATGCTTTTGCCAAGCGGTAAACTGCTCATGCGGTGGCTCCTCCTGAATGTTTAGAGGCAGAGGTTTTAAGGCGCGGGTCGAGCAGCGGATACAGCAAATCGACCAGTAAATTGATGCCAACAAAGGCGGCGGCGGAAATCACCACAATCGCCTGCAACACGGCGACATCCTGATTATTCACTGCCTGCTGGGTCAGTTGCCCGAGGCCGTTAAGACCGAAGACGGTTTCGGTGATCAGCGCTCCGGCAATCAGTTCGCCAAACAGCAAACCGGCAATGGTCAGCGCCGGAAGCAGGGCGTTGCGCGCCACATGACGCCACAACACGCCGCTGCGGCTGGCACCTTTGGCGCGGGCGACGGCGACAAACGGCTGGGTTTGCACCTGATCAATACTGCGGATGAGGATCTGCGCCAGCGGCGCGGAAATCGGTACCGCCAGGGTGATAACCGGCAGAATCAGCCCGACCCATTCACCCGGATTAATCACCGGGATCCAGCGCAGATGGAACGAGAAAAACTGAATCAGCGCGATGCCCAGCCAGAAGGTCGGGATGGAAATAAACAGCGACGGCAGCGCCTGTAAGGCATTTTTCAGCCAGCCGAAATGCAGCAGGCTGGAGAGAAATGCCAGCGCAAAAGCCACCACGGCGGCCAGAGCAAAACCCATCAGTGCCAGACGCAGTGTCGGCGGAAAGTTGCTGCTGAGTAATTCGGTGACCGGTACGCCAGCCTGAATCGAGTAACCCAGATCCCCGCGCAGGAAATTGCCCAGCGTATGCAGATATTGTTGCCAGACCGGCACATCCGCGCCGTAAGCGGCACGCATATCGGCGATTTGTGCCGGGCTTAATCCCATGTCCGGGTTCTGGAATTTAATCAGAATCGCGTCACCGGGCAGCACCTGCAACAGGATGAAGGAGACGGTAAACGCCGCCCACAACACCAGCAATGCCTGCCCGAATCGACCGCTAACGTATCGGCTCATGATTGACTCCCGTCAGTTAATGCTTTTCCAGCCAGGCGCCGTAGAAGCTCGGACGCCCGACCGCTTCAAAGCTTACGCCTTTGAAATACGGCGCACCGGCAAACACCTGCGGCTCTTCGAAAATCGGAATGACATACGCCTGATCGAGCAGGTAGTTCTGCACGTCACCGGTCAGTTCAAGCCGTTTTTTCGGATCGACTTCGGCAGAAATCGCGGTCAGCAGATCGTTAAGTTTGTCGTCGCGGAAGCTTTTCACTTTGCTGCTCAGGCCGCCTTTTTGCAGCAGCGCATCGCGGTTGGTCGGGTAGAAGGAGCTTTTGATGACGTCCGGATCGGCGCGTCCGACTTCCACCACGTTAGCCGGGGTTTTCTCCGGATCGAGGTTATCCGCTACGCGGCTGCCCGCGTCGCCTGCCAGAATATTCAGCTTCGCGCCGACCTGGCTCCATTGCTGGGACACCAGTTGCAACACCTCTTTGTTCTGCGGCTGTGGCAGCGATTCATAAATAGTCAGTGACAGCGTTTTGCCGTCTTTCTGGCGGATGCCGTCCGGGCCTGGTTTCCAGCCCGCCTCATCGAGCAGCTTTTTGGACAGCGTCGGGTCGTAGGTCAGTTTGTGGCTCAGATCGACATAACCGGCTGCGGTTTTGGCAATCACCGAAGTGGCCT
Organism: Rahnella sp. CJA17(1/100); assembly: GCF_963881615.1. NCBI lineage: Bacteria > Pseudomonadati > Pseudomonadota > Gammaproteobacteria > Enterobacterales > Yersiniaceae > Rahnella > Rahnella sp. CJA17(1/100). The sequence continues at coordinate 177,773 of NZ_CAWOJA010000044.1, forward strand.
GCGGATAGTTTGGTGAGAACAGTGTATCGACCACCTGTTTGCTGTTGGTGGCGTGCAGCAGCGCCTGACGCACTTTCAGATCCGACACCAGCGCGTTGTCCGGACGGAACGAAATGCTGTCGTTAACGCCTTTGGTCGGCGCGGCATAAAGCGGGAAGTTCTGGTCTTTGGCCTGTTTCTCGTCATACGCCTGAACCTGACGGATGAAATCAGCCTGACCCGCCAGCAGTGCGCCGATACGCACGCTGTCTTCACCGGTCACGATCACTTTGATGCCGTCGAGGTTAGCGCGACCCTGCTGTTTAAGGTTTTTCGGCCCCCAGTTGTAATCCTTGCGGGCAGCCAGATCGACTTCACGCCCCAGCGTTTCTTTGCTGACCACAAACGGGCCGGAACCGATGATGTGCGTGGCGTCGCCCAGCGCATCAAAATTACGATCCAGCGTGCTCAGCGACACCAGACCGGAGCCAATGGTTGCCGTGCCCTGCAGGAATCCCGGCGAAGATTTTTTGAAATAGAACTTCACGGTCAGCGGATCAACCACTTCGCTGTGATCGTAATTGTTGATGACTTCGGAGACCGGCAGATGATGCTCTTTGTTGCCCAGACCGTAAGTATCAAAGTTTTTGGCGACCGCGTTGGCATCGAGCGGCGTGCCGTCGGAGAAGGTCACGCCCGGACGCAGTTTAAAGGTGTATTCGGTTTTATCTGCGTTGAATGACCAGGATTCAGCAATCCAGGGTTCAATCTCCAGCGTCTTCGGATTCTGGTAAGTCAGTTTGTCGGTGATCTGATTGAGTATGCCGCCGTTCGGGTAGAAGCCACCTGCGGGCGGATACAGGTTGGTGTGCGCCTGCTGTTCAAGATAAATCAGCGTGCCGCCCTGAACCGGTGTGCCGTCGGCGGCGATGGCAGAAAACGTGCTGGTGAGAAGTGCCCCTAAAGCCAGTGCGCGGGTCACCGCGTTAATCCGGCGAATGTTCTTCATCGTTAAACCCTTTTTCTTATTGGTCATGGTGACAGGTGATGACTTTGGCGTGCTTAGAACCAAAGTGCTGAACCCATAACAAACCAATTTAAGAGGGAGGTGAACGAAGGAATTTTGCAATCGTTAGCTGGAAACGGCATTAGGGAGAATGTGCGGGAGGCAGAAAGAAAAAAACCAGCGGCTAATCCGGACGGGTGGACCGGCTAACCGCTGGCGATCATCAAAAATGATGAGCTAAGGAGAAACTGAGGTCGTCAGTGATCTTTTAATGCAGCTTCTGTGCCAGCTTTTATTTCAGGCTGAATTTTTGTCTGTTTGCTGCGACTCAGGAAGGCATTGAGCAAAATGGCACCAAACGTGGCTGTGCCGATGCCGCCCATGCTGAAGCCGCCCAGGCTCAGGGTAAAGTTGCCTGCGCCCAGTACCAGCGTGACCGCCACCATGATCAAATTTCCGTTAAGTCCCAGATCCACCTGGTTTTGTACCCAGATGCGGGCACCTGCCACAGCGATCAGTCCGAACACCACAATCGATGCGCCGCCGAGCACCGGCCCCGGAATGGTGTGGATCAGTGCACCAAACTTGGGCGAGAAGCCCAACACAATGGCAACAATCGCCGCAGCAACAAAAATCAGCGTGGAGTAAATCTTGGTGACCGCCATCACGCCGATGTTTTCGGCATAAGTCGTGACACCGGTGCCGCCCGCCGAGGCAGAAAGTAAGGTTGCCAGACCGTCACCGACAAACGCACGGCCCATGTACGGGTCGAGATTTTTGCCGGTCATACCGGCCACGGCTTTAATGTGGCCCAGGTTTTCCGCCACCAGAATCACCGCCACTGGCGCAATCATCAGCATGGCGTGAGAACTGAACACCGGCGTGGTGATGGCCGGGATGCCAAACCACGGCGCCTGTGCCACGGCGCTGAAATCTACCGGTGTGCCCAGCCCGAGGCCGTTGGTAATGACCATGTAAATCAGGTACGCCGCCACCAGACCGAGCAACAATAACAGGCGCTGCACCAGGCCGCGGGTGAACACCGCCACCGAGCCGATACACAGCACGGTCATCACCGCCATCCAGCTGTCAAATGAAGAGGCCGACACGCTGTTAATGGCAATCGGCGCGAGGTTCAGACCAATTGCCATCACCACCGCACCCGTAACGACCGGCGGCATCAGACGTTCAATCCAGCGCGTACCGGCTGCCATCACCACAAAACCGATCAGCGTATAAATCACGCCGCAGGCAATAATGCCCCCCAGCGCCACGCCGATATTCGGGTTCGCGCCGTGGCCGCTGTAGCCGGTCACGGCGATCACCAGCCCGACAAACGCGGCGCTGGAACCGAGATAACTGGGTACGCGTCCGCCGACCACCAGGAAGAACAGCAGGGTGCCGATGCCCGACATCAAAATCGCCATGTTGGCATCAAAACCCATCAGCAATGGCATTAACACGGTGGCACCAAACATCGCCACCGTATGTTGCAGCCCCATGATTACTGTCGATCCGAACGGCAGCCGTTCATCCGGCGCGATCACTGCGCCATCCAGATTGCCTTCTCTTTTACGCCATTGTGGAAACCAGGAGGTATTTGCCATGCACGACCCTTACTAAGTTGAGAGGATTGAGTTAACAGGCTATCTGACGCATCAGCGGATGATAGCGCCGGTCGAAATACACCAGTCCGTGGCTGTCGTCGTTGCGTCGCAATGCAACGGCTTCACAAAACAAAATGTCGTGGGTGCCGACGCTGGTGATTTGCGTGACTTTGCAGTCAAACGACACCAGCGCGTCGGTGAGGATCGGCGAGCCGGTGGCGAGGCGTTCCCACTCAGCGGCTTCAAAGCGTTGCTCCGTCGGCGTTTTTCCGCCGAATAAATTGGACAGTGACTCATGACAATCAGCCAGCGTGTTAACGCACAGCACCTGATTCTCTTTGAAGACCGGATACACCGACGCTGAGCGGTTCAGGCAGACCAGCAATGTCGGCGGCGAATCGGTGACGCTGCATACGGCGGAGGCGGTGAAACCTGCACGTCCGCCGGGGCCGTCGGTGGTGATGATGTTGACGGCTGAGCCGAGGCGCGCCATTGCATCGCGGTACTCTTGTTTTTCAACGGCGGCTTGTTTCTCAACGGCAGCGTGTTTCTCGACGACTGGCATATCGGGAACAGGCAGTGTGGCGTTCAGGGTTGATGGCATGGTCGTGTCCTCAAATTTTTTCATTGATGCTTACAGCACGCGGCAGGCGCGGTCGAAATCAAGGCGTGGTGCGCGCGGATACACTTTGCTGTGATCGCCGTAACCGATGTTGATCAGGAAATTAGATTTCCAGCCTTCCTGCGCCAGAAATGTTTCGTCGACTCTGGCGTTGTCAAAACCGGACATCGGCCCGGTATCCAGCCCGAGGGAGCGGCAGGCCATGATCAGGTACGCGGCCTGCAAGCTGCTGTTGCGAAATGCCGTGTCATGCGCCAGTTGCGGGCTGGAGGTGAACCACGAACGGGCATCTCCGGAGGGATACAGTTCCGGCAGCAGTTCGTAAAATTCCGGATCCCAGGCAATGATCGCCGTCACCGGCGCAGTCATGGTTTTTTTCAGATTGCCGCCCGAAAGCGCCGGAGCCAGTTTTTCTTTCGCCTCAGGACTCTGAATAAACACGATGCGCAGCGGGCTGCAGTTGGCCGAGGTCGGCCCCATGCGTGCCAGTTGGTAAATCGTTTTCAGTTGTTCGCCGGTGACCGGTTTATCCAGCCAGCCGTTGTGCGTGCGGGCTTCGGTGAATAAGGTTGCCAGCGCGCTGGCGGTTAATGCTTCGGCCATGATGTCTCCGTGGGCAGGTGACCGGACGGCGTAGCGGACGCTTGCGATGAGTGCCGCAGCAGCCAGTCCAGTAAAATCGGGTTAAAGGTTTCCGGGTCGGTTACGCTCATGGCGTGGCCGCCGTACAGCATTTGCGTGTGTTCGCCGTTAGGCAGACGGGAAGCGAGATCGACCGAACGCGACCACGGCACCAGCAAATCGTCTTTACAACTGAAAGCCAGCGTCGGGGTGATCACTTGTCCAAGCGACGCCGTCAGGTCTGAATTCATCAGCGCCTGCAAACGGTGCAGCAGGTTTTCCATCCCCTGAAAATGCGCCACCTGATGCTGGCGCTCTTCCTGCAATAACGCGTCATGTTCAGAAAGCCAGTCACCCGGATACAGAAACAGCGGCTGCGCCTGCACGTAGGCATCGACCCCGCTGTTGAGCAGTAAATTCTGCCGCACTTCAAAGCAGCGCCGCGTCTGGCTGTCGAGCTTTGTCCAGCCGTTAATCACCACCAGACTTTGCAACAGCGCCGGATAACGCAGGGCAAGATGCAGGCCGATAATGCCGCCGAGCGCGTGACCGACCAGATGACAGCGGCTGATATCCAGCCCGTTGAGCATACCCGCCAGTTCGTCGGACATGTCTTCCATCCGGTAACCGGCGGGCACCGTGCCCTGACTGACGCCGGTACCGTGTTGGTCATAGACCACCACGCGGAAATGCTCCGCGAGCATGGCCAGTTGCGGCTGCCAGAAACCACCGGAACCGCCGAGGCCGGAGGAAAGCACAACGGTTTCTGCATCAGCATTTTTCTTACCCAGTACCTTGTAATACATGCTGTTACCTCAGGGAGTTCAGGACAGGTTCCATCGCACGGATTATTTGCCGATATGGGCAATCGAGGCGATTTCAATCAGCGCATCCGGTTTCACCAGCCCGCACTGAATGCAGAACCGTGCCGGTTTTTCGCCCGGGAAGTATTCGGCGTAAACCTGATTTACCGCACCGTAGTTCGCCCAGTCGGTGATGAAAATTGAATTCATGGTGACGTCATCCATTGTGCCGCCCGCGGTTTCGATCACCTTTTTGATGATCTCCAGTACGTGGCGGGTTTGCGCCGCGGCATCGCCGACATGCACGACATTGTTGTCTTTATCAAACGGCAACGTGCCGGAAACATACACCACGCCATCGGCGAGGGTGCCCGGAACAAAAGGTGCCAGCGGAACGCCGCTGCCAGCCGGAATAATGGCGCTTTTAGGCATGGTTAATTGTCCTTTTCAGAAAGCGGTCAGGCCGCGTTTTGTTCAGTTTTGTAACCCACGGCGTCGCAGAAATTACGTACGCTGGAGACCCAGCCAAAGAAGGTTTCAATGTTATAAATCGCCGCTTTTTGTGCGAATTCCGGCCCGGCCTGATGGGTGGCGTCTTCCAGTACCACACCGAAATATTCGAGGAAGAAACCATCACGCAGCGTAGATTCCACGCAGACGTTAGTGGCGATACCGGTGAACACCAGATGGTGAATACCGTAGCTGCGCAGCAGGCTGTCGAGCTGAGTATTGAAGAAGCCGCTGTAGCGTGGTTTGGGCAGGACAATGTCGCCCGGCTGCGGCTGCAGTTCATCCACCAGGTCATAATCCCAGTCACCTTTCGCCAGCAGTTTGCCCATCAGTTCCGGGCGTTTACGCATGGTTTTCAGCGCATTGGATTTATGAAAGTTAGGCGAACCGGCACCGCCAGCTTCGACGTACTGATTGTCCCAGCCGTTCTGGAAGAAAATCACTTTGATCCCGGCGGCGCGGGCAGCGGCAATCGCCACTTTGATATTGGCAATCACCGGCGCGGTGGCGGAGACATCAAACCCCGCCAGATCCAGATAACCGCCCTGTGAGGCGTAGGCGTTTTGCATATCCACCACAATCAGCGCCGTTTGCTGCGGCGTAAAGGCAATAGCTTCAGGACGTGCTGTGAGGATCGTTTCCTCGCCGGTGTTGTGGGGCTCGCGGCGGACCACAGTTTGATTCTCAACAACGTTCATCATGCGACCTCTTTCTGCTCAGTGCCGATGTGCTGGCGGGTTTTCATGAGTGGCTGGATATAACGGCCAAAGTTTTCGATGCCTTCGACAAAATCGTCAAAGGTCAGCAGTACGCCGCCTGCGCCGGGCACGGTGTCGATTTCGTCAAGCATTCTGGCAACGCTGGCGTAAGAACCGACCAGTGTGCCCATATTGATATTGACCGCCGAAGTCGGGTCAGCCATCTGGCGGACGTTGGTATCAGCGCCGGATTTGGTGTCTTTGCTGCTCTGATCGGTGAGCCACGCGAGCGCCTCGGCGTCAGCACCGGATTTATACAAATCCCATTTGGCGCGGGCAGCGGCGTCGGTTTCGTCGGCAATGACCATAAACAGGACATAAGAGGAGACGTCGCGCCCTTCGGCTTCGGCCGCCGTTTTCATGCGTGCGGCGGTCGGTGCAAAGGCGGTCGGTGTGTTAACGCCTTTGCCGAAGCAGAAGTTGAAATCGGCATGTTTGGCGGAGAACGCCATACCCGCATCGCTTTGTCCGGCGCAGATCACTTTCATTTCGCTCTGCGGGCGCGGACTGACGCGGCAGTCGTCCATTTTGAAGAATTCGCCGTCGAGTGTGCAGTGACCGGTGCCCCACAGGTCGCGCAGCACGCTGACGTATTCGGTCAGGTAATCATAGCGGCGGCTGAAATAGTCATCGCCCGGCCACATGCCCATTTGCTCGTATTCCGGTTTCTGCCAGCCGGTGACGACGTTCACGCCGAAACGTCCGTTGGAAATGGAATCAATGGTGGCGGCCATGCGCGCCACAATCGCCGGAGGCATCACCAGCGTGGCGGCGGTGGCATAAAGCTGGATGCGGGAGGTCACGGCAGCCAGACCGGCCATCAGCGTGAACGACTCCATATTGTGTTCCCAGAATTCGGTTTTGCCACCGAAGCCGCGCAGTTTGATCATCGACAGCGCGAAATCAAAATGATAATGCTCCGCTTTCTGCACGATGGTTTTGTTCAGTTCGAAGGTCGGTTTGTACTGCGGCGCAGTTTCTGAAATTAACCAGCCGTTGTTGCCGATAGGAATGAATACACCGATTTTCATAGCTCACCTCGGTTGAAAATAAAAATTACCAAAACAAGGGCTTGCGAAAATCTCTGCGCGGCTTGAGTGCGTCCTGCGGGTTCCGAATTGCACCGTGCTGAAATCTCCTGACGGGAAAGCTATTGCAAACGTGATGCCACTTTTAGAATGCGCAGTATTATCAATGAGTTAAAAATGTGTTTCGTTTTCAGGTGGAGCAAATGGTCTGTTTCAGACCATCTGGTCAAAAATAACTGCACATCTATCAGGCAGGATTGAACAAAAATGGTGCAAATTTGTTAAACGGATAACTCTTTGTGGTTAATGTTTATTGTCTTTGGTGTTACTTTCATCATCGACAGGCTTAGCGATAGTCGCTTGTACCTCCATTTGTTATGATTTCCGTCTTGCTGTTTGTCTCAGGGAGACATTGTGAAGCCATTGGTTGAACCTCCGTTGCCTCACGCCGGAGAGAAAAAATCCCGCCAGACGGCGGCGAAAGCACCGACGCGACGCTCGCGGGCCGTCGCCGCCAAACGCAGCAATATCATGGCGGCGGCGCTGGAGTTCTTTTCGTTGTACGGCATGCATGGCACCAGTCTGGATCAGGTTGCCGAGCGCGCCGACGTGTCCAAAACCAATCTGCTGTATTACTTCCCGTCGAAAGAAGATTTGTATATCGCGGTGCTCAAAGGGTTGCTGGATATCTGGCTGGCGCCGCTGAAAGCGTTGCAGTCGGATCAACATCCGCTGGAAGCTATCCGGGAATATATCCGCCTGAAGCTGTGCGTTTCGCGCGATCACCCGCAGGCATCAAAGCTGTTTTGTCTGGAGATGGTGCAGGGCGCGCCGCTGCTGAAACAGGAACTGGGCGGTAGCCTGAAAACGCTGGTGGAAGATAAATCGGATGTGATACGCGGCTGGATTAAAGCAGAACTGATCGCACCTGTTGACCCGATGCAACTGATATTTATGCTGTGGGCGACCACGCAGCATTACGCCGATTTCGGCGTGCAGGTCGAAGCCATCACCGGCAAAACGCTCAGTGATCCTGAGTTCTTTGAACAAACGGTGAGTAACGTGCAGCGCATTATTACCGAAGGCATTCAGCTTCGGGTCTGAGAGGGCAGAATGGATTCGGTTTCACAATTAGTTCTTGGCGCTGCGGTCGGCATTGCGGTGATGGGCAAACGGGTGCCGGTGTGGAAATCTGCACTGGCTGGCGCGGTATGCGGAACCTTGCCCGATCTGGATGTGTTTTACGATCACGGTGACGCCATCAGCAATATGACCCTGCATCGCACCGAAAGCCATGCGCTGTTTTATCTGACGCTGGTTTCGCCGCTGATTGCCTGGCTGATGGCAAAATTGCTCAGCGGCGGGCAGCGTTTCAAACGCTGGTGGGGCGCGGTCTGGCTGGCACTGATCACTCATCCGTTGCTGGATCTGATGACGGTGTACGGCACGCAGCTTGGATTGCCATTCACAAACTATCCGTTTGCGGTCGGCAGCATTTTCATCGTCGATCCGCTTTATACCTTACCGCTGATCATCGGCGTCGGGCTGGCGCTGTACCGCGAGCAACAGCGTGGGATCATGTGGAATAACGTGTTGCTGGGCGTGAGTTGTTTATATCTGGCCTGTACCGCCTTCGAGCAACATCAGGTGACGCGGCATGTGGGCGAGGAATTACAACGCCAGAACATCGAAAGCACGCAGATTCTGGTCACGCCGACCCCGCTCAATTCGCTGGTATGGCGTGTGGTGGTGATGAGTAAAGACAGTTACGGCGAAGGGTTTACCTCGCTGCTGCATCCGGATTCGCCGATCCGTTTCCGCTTCTATCCGCGCGGTGAAGCGTTGTATGAAGCACACAAAGATAATGCCTTTCTGGCGCGTGTCGCCTGGTTCAGCCACGGCTTTTTCAGCGTAAAGGAGCAGGGCGGCCATATTCTGGTCAGCGATTTACGTATGGGGCAGGAACCGGATTACACCTTTGTGTTCGATCTCGGCGAGATGAAAGCCGGTGCACCGCCAGAACTGCCGGTGAAAGTGGCATCCGCCAGACCGTCGGCGGTGAAAATGTGGGATCAGTTCAGACAGGCGCTGGAAGTGGAGTAATCTGCAATAAAGCAAAAGGAGCCATTTTGGCTCCCCGACTGAGGTGTTAGCATCAAAGTGTTGTCATAACGGTGGGAAGTGTTTGCCTGCATTGACTCTCGCAGACAAACACCGGAGATCCGACCGTTAATTAACTCTCACGTGGCGGAATGTCATCATCGACAAAACCGATAAGAGATAATGCCTGCTGAATTTCAGGGCAGGTCATAAAATAGCGCCATAACAATCCACTACGATGGTTTTCAATCATGCCAATGATTGGCCCCTGGTCGATGGCCAGATATCCATCGGAATACCAGTTTTTGGAAAGATTAACACCATCAATAAACCCGCATTTCTCTGTCCACAGCGCATTGCCCAGGTCGTCATAAAAATGGCGCAGCGCTGCCATCGACGCTTCAGGTAAATAAGGTAAGTCACATAGTGCAGCGGTAAGGGTAATCGTGCCGTCATCAGACGTTGGATCATGACTTGCATAACCTGCAGGCCCGTAACCCGATGTCAGTCCCCAGTAATTTTCTGCATAGCCGTTAAATCCGCCAGGATTATCGATACTGTAAGCCTGCTGGGTCTGGCTTTGCGCTTCACCCTGCTGGAAATAATTCACGTTATTGGCACTGTCCCGCAGGTTACGCGGATCAAAACCGAGGAACGAGTAATGCATAAAGAACATCGGGCCGCCCATCGTCGGGCCGATCGGCAACGTGATGTCGTAATAGACTTTGTTTTTGTTGTTATAACTTCCCTGTGACCAGCCACTTTTCCAGAGTGCCGGGTCGATGGCATGCGTCGGAGAAGCGATAGCCAAAAGATAGGTTATCATCGCCTCATTCCAGCCGGTGATTTTCATCCCCATGGTGAACTGCAAATCTTTATCGATATGCCAGTACAGGCTGTTGCTGTTATTGGTGAAGTAGTTCCAGTCAATGTCATGCCAGAGGGCGTTGATTTTGTCCGTCAGCGCAGTGTCGTTAAAATACTGACGCGCTGTTAACAAGCCCTGCACCATATACGACGTTTCCACCAGATCGGCACCGTTATCATCGGAACCAAACGGAATGGTCGCGCCCGTACTGCCGTTAATCCAGTGCGGCCAGGCCCCTTTGTAGCGCGTGGTTGGTCCGCCAAGGAAATCGACCATTTTGTTAATGCGGTCGTACCCATCCTCACGACTGACGAAACCGCGCTCAATCGCCACTAAAATCCCCATGATGCCAAAGCCGCTCCCCCCAATAGCAATGGGTTCATCAGGCCCGGCATCGCTGTTGCGATATAACCGCTCAAAAGCCAGACCGCTGGTCGGGTGTGCGTAGTCCCAGAAATAGCGCAGCGTGGTTTGCTGTACTTTATCAAGCAACTGCTCGTCATCGAGGGACGGATAAACTGCCGCATTGACGGCCGCAAGCTGTTGAGAAACAATCGGATCCAGTTCCCCGAAACGGTTGATGCGAATATCCATACAGGCCACGCCATCACGGGCAGCTACGTCTTTCACCCATTGGGCGAGCGCGTCGGTGTCGTAATGTTTACCGGTATCGCTTGAACCCATCGCGCCCCAGCCCGCATTCACCGCCTGGTTACCGAGTGCTATCCAGCGGAACCACTGATGATAGCCGTCGTTGCTGTCCCAGCGTGTGTCCGGCAGGTCAGTCATCACATAGTTGCCTTCGGCATTTTTCGAGCCGTAGGATTCACCCGCTGAGTAATCCGTGTAAGTCAGGGTATGAACACCAATCCCGGTGACAATTCGGTCCGGATTCCCCGCCCGCGAGCCGTCCACCACGTCATTGATATTGTAGGGCTGGCTCATGTCGGTGTAGTTATTCCACATGCCATCGAACCACCAGCCTGCTAACAAATCACCGTAGCGTTCACCAAACTCTCTTACCACCGCGTAATTCATGCGCGTGGTTTCTGACGTGATAACGTTGTCAAACGGGGAACATTCGTACAGATGCGGGACCAGCATGTCACCCCAGCGATCCGGCGAGTGCTGATTCGCGTCATCATCGTAATAGACCAGGCTGGCTTTAGCTGGCGCGTAACCCATCATGTACAACATCAGTTTGATATCGTATTTCGCCAGTTCCTGAGCCATTTCCAGCGGCAAATCACGAATGGCGCTGCGCACGCCAGGCTCAATATCCAGAATGGCGTCATGAGTTTTATTCGGGCCAAGGTTATATCCGGCATGTTGATCCATCGTCAGCAGAACAAATCCTGCCCCCGTTTCGCTGACGGCTTTGGCATAAGCCTGCACGTCAAAAGTACTGAGGAAATCGTCCCAGCTTTCGCCCGGCTGCCATTTCTCATCTTGCGGAATATCCGATGAGAGATTGAGATAGTTAGGCAGGAAATGGTGCGATACGCCGTAGTGCGCATTGCGGAACCAGTCGGTTCGCGGGTTGCCACTTCGCGCAACGACAGGCCCGACAATCACAGATTGTGACTCACCAAAGCACAGGCGTTCATTGCGCGGTGTAACCGTGACACGAATGTATTTCCCGTTGTGCTCAGGCAACAGCATCATTGTGCGGGTATGCAACCCGTTGATGGTACTGAATGGGCCAGTCGTACTGCTCGCCACTTCCCACAGGTATTCACTGCCATTTTCTGCAAAACCGCCGGGGTCAGTAAAAAGATAATCCGGGCGTAGAATTTCGCGCGTCAGTAACGAACCGTTTAATACCAGTGACGAGAGGGAAGGGGCAGCTATCGTGGTCGGTTCCAGCGAGAAATCCGCATCGACAGGCAACTCCCGATAACGCACGGTGAAGATGATATTTTGTTCAACCGCCGCAAGTTCGAGTGGCGTGAAAGAGAGTGTTGCCGTATTGCTTGCCGCATCCCACACAAAACCAGTTATTGGCAAACCCACGCGCATTTCACTGTTCACTTTGAGGTGTGTCCGGAAATCACTCAGCACAGGCTCGACAGATTGCGGGTGAACAAACGCAGCTTTCAGCGTGCCGTTGCTCGCCTGAAGGTTGAAGTTCGTGTCGGCCAGTTGACGATAATGCCCGCTCAACGTTTGCGGGCTTATCTGTGAATCAAAGAATTTAACTTCATCAATGATACCGTCGAAAGCATCCGTCACCGCGCCGTTGGTATCCAGCCGTCCGCCCACTTTCACCGAAGTGGTGACGTTTGTTTGCACCACGTTACTGCCGCCTGTCATCGCTATATTGCCGTTAACCGCCAGGGCATATTCATCACCCTGACGCAAAATGGCGACGTGGGTCCAGGCATTCAGCGGAATAAAAGACTTGGTTTTTAAAGTAAACGAGGTGCTGTTGGTATCATTCGACATCGTGCAAACCAGCTGATTGTCCTGGGTGTAAAGCTGCCAGCGCTGGTTGTTGTTATTACGCGTGTCCTGGCTGAGGATCATGCTCATCGCCGTCGACCGCGGATAAATCCAGGCTTCCACGGTAAAGGCGGAATATTGCAAACAATCCAGCACGCCTAAATCAATATAACCCGGCTGCCCGCTGGCAAAATCGATACCATTGTTGAGCTTTGCCGTCACCAGCGAGGGGGCTTGTCCCTGGCTTATTGCACTACGTTGGTTATTAATGGTCTCTAAGAAAGCCCCGTCAGTTTCATCATCAAAGGTGTAGTAATACTTCATGCCCTGGTTGTAAGTAAACGTGGCCTGAATATCGGCAAAATCTTTCGTCAGGATCTCATTTTTAAGCCCGTGGAAAGTCAGGGTATAGGGAATTCCAGTTTGTAAGTCAGGCACATTAAGTGTCAGTGTGGTTTTTAAATCATTCAGCGCGACACTTTGAATAACGCCACCATTATCCAGCACAGAGTTAGTGAGAGTTAACGCACTCGTTGAATCCAGAGCCTGGTTAAACGTCACCAGAATATTGTTATTACTGTCGGTAGTGGTTTCAACGATTTCAAGGTCACCAGCATTGTAGGCTTTTAATGCATCCAGATGTGCATAAGACCCCGAACGTTTAATTCCCTGAATCGTGTGTGAACCAAACGGTAAATCCACCTTTTGATACAGAATATGGCTGTCCAGATGGGTGGAAGACCAGGTGCTTGTTCTGCCCTGAGACACACCATCAATATAAATTTCAACATCACCCTGATCGCTACTGCTTTCGGCAATATAAGAAATACCGGTACCAATAAAGTTTAGTGTAAAGGTCGCAGAGTTATTACTCTGGGTATACGAGGTGGTGTGATAAAAGATACTTTGTGTACGGTTAGTGCTGTGCGTCCACTTACCGGCATATACAATGTCGGCGACCGGGTCGTCATAAACCTGTTCCGCAGGAAGTGCAGTGTAGTTTAGCGTAAAGGTCTGGTTTTGAACGGTAGTGGTCAGAATCTGGTTGCTGATTTGGCTCAACGTAAGTGTGTAATCCGTTTGCGTGGTCAGCCCGGTAATGGTGAGATCAGCAGTTTTTCGGTCATTGCTTAAAGTGACGGAGACAACGCTTGCTCCGTTGTTCAACTGATAATTTCCCGGTTCAGTTCCGCTTTGGCTATCCAGCGATTGATTGAACTGAAGTCGTGCTGTCCCTTCACTGCCTGCGCCCAAAAATTGCTCTACTTCAGCGGTAAGCGGGGCATCGTTATACACTTTAAGCTGATCAAGCAGCATCCAGGATCCGTTTTTTTTCACCCCTTTAAAAGTATGTTCTCCGGGCGATATGTCGGTAATATAATAAATAAGATCGCTGTACTGGCGCGTTGAAGTTTTGGTTGTTGCCGTACCGTGTAACACGCCATCAAGATAAAAATCTATTTCGCCCTGATCGGTATTTCCTTCGCTGTAATACCCAATGCCGGAACCGGTAAATGTGTATTCAAAATACTTACCGTTATCATACAGCGCCATACTTGCACCATCATCGCTGTATGCTCGTCCGGTATATCGGGTCCAGTTTCCGGTATAAATAATAGAGGGGTCATTATCCTGAATGATAATTTCTGGTTGTACATCTTGCTTTGCAGAACACATAATATAGACCTCACGCTAATCGACATTAAATTCAATTTAATGCTAACTAAGGTATGAGGCGGGCGTGTATCATAAATAATCACGCAGAGAAAATTATATTTTTTAGTGAATGTTTATGATTTAAATATTTAAATGAAAGTACCGCCAAAGATTTGCAGCGCATTTATAATAAAAAAGAGATTAATAATTAATGAGAGAGAATTACTGAGGAGGATTTTTATGCTCCTCAGTAATTCAAGACACTGTGATTACCAAATACCTTTGGCAGTATATTCGTGCAATCAGGACTGGCGTCTGCGCAACCCGTAGCCAATCGCCAGAATCACAAACCACAGCGGCGTGACGAGTAACGCCTGACGGGTATCATCCTGCAAGGTCAGCAGTACCAGAACAAAAGCAAAGAATGCCATACAGACCCAGCACATCAGTTTGCCGAGCGGCATTTTGTAGATTGAAGCTTCGTGCAGTTGCGGGCGTTGACGGCGGTAGACCAGATAAGAGCAGAGGATGATGGTCCAGACGAACATAAACAGAATCGCCGAAACGGTCGTGACCAGCGTGAAGACCGTCACCACATTCGGGATCAGGTAAATCAGCACCACACCGCCGAGCAGGCAGATGCAGGAAAATGTCAGGCCGTTTGACGGTACAGCGCGGGAAGAGAGTTTGCCGAATGCTTTCGGCGCATTGCCTTCCTGTGCCAGACCGAACAACATGCGACTGGTGGAGAATACGCCACTGTTGGCGGAAGACGCCGCCGAAGTCAGCACCACAAAGTTGATAATGCTCGCCGCAGCCGGAAGACCGGCAAGTACGAACAGTTCAACGAACGGGCTTTTATCCGCCACCACATGGCTCCAGGGTGTCACCGACATAATCATGATCAGTGAGAACACATAGAACATGATGATGCGCAGCGGAATGGCGTTGATGGCGCGCGGCAGGGATTTCTGCGGATCTTTAGTTTCGGCGGCGGTGGTGCCCACCAGTTCGATACCGACAAACGCGAACACCGCTATCTGGAAACCGGCAAAGAAACCGCTCACGCCTTTCGGGAAGAACCCGCCATCATTCCACAGATTGCTGAAGGACGCGACGGTGCCGGTGGGGGTCTGGAAGTGGGTCAGCACCATCACCAGCCCGGCGATAATCAGCCCGACGATGGCGACGATTTTGATCATCGCGAACCAGAATTCCATCTCACCGAACATTTTCACAGTGGCGAGATTCAGGCTCAGCAGCACCAGTACGCAGAGCAGCGAGGCGACCCATTGCGAGAGTCCGGGGAACCAGAACTGCGCGTAAGCGGTGATGGCGACGACGTCGGCGATGCCGGTGACCACCCAGCAGAACCAGTAGGTCCAGCCGGTGAAATACCCGGCCCACGGGCCCAGCAGGTCGGCGGCAAAGTCACTAAAAGATTTGTATTCGAGGTTGGACAGTAACAGTTCGCCCATCGCGCGCATGACGAAAAACAGCATAAAGCCGATGATCATGTAGACGAAGATGATGGACGGACCGGCGAGGCTGATGGTTTTGCCTGAGCCCATAAACAGGCCGGTACCGATCGCGCCGCCAATGGCAATGAGCTGGATATGACGGTTGGAAAGATTTCGCCGCAAACCTTCAGCGTTCTCTTCCCCAGGCTGGACGAGGATTTTTGACTCTTCTTGCATGTTGTATTGATTCCTGTTTTTTGCTTTTTGCGTATGAACTCCGCCATATCGCATTCATTTACGTCAATTTTTTGAGCTCTGAGTGGCCCTTTGGTCATCACGACCGGAACGACAGCGTGCGTGAACGTTGTAATAGTAATGTTAAGTGTGCATTTATTATAACTGGCATGAAAAATGCCAACGGAAAAAATGTATCGTAATTTTTACATCGCGGATAACTGAGTGTTAATTAATCAAGTCTCTTCAGAGACGGTGGGAATAATAGCGTTTTTAAGAGTGATGAGCTTCACAAATATTAATGAAAATAACGGCAAAAAAGCGGGGGTAAGCGTTTGACATCACCCTTGCAGAGGAGAATAATCCGTCCCGTTGGGTCGTTAGCTCAGTCGGTAGAGCAGTTGACTCTTAATCAATTGGTCGGCGGTTCGAACCCGCCACGACCCACCAACAAATGATTAATCAATGCATTAAGCTCCTTCTGCTGTTATTTCCCTTCTTCTTTAATCCGTCAGTTCCTCTGTTTTATGCACTGCTAATAAAGTCATCGGCTGTCGGGAAATAAACCTCAACGGTTTGTCGTTTATTTACGCAATCTGGCAGGAATATTTTTATGGCATATAAAGATGAGCGGAAGGAAGAAATACAGGGAATAGCTGTCAGGCCCCGGTTTGAGGCCAAAACAGTGTTAAGTGCAGGAATGCATCAATACATAATGGTGGTATTGGGTGCATTGCCATTTTTGAGTTGTTTTTGTACACGCATGCACAGGCTGAAGATCAGCAGATGAACGTGCGTGATAAATGTGCTTTCTTCGGTGAACCGGTCACTGCGCAAGACGACCGTCTCCGAACGATTCTGTTTGGCAACCAGTAACTCAATCCCTTTGTCGCGGAATTCGTCTTCGTAGGCTTTAACGATCCCTGCGGGGGCGATTAATGTGTAGCTGTACATAGTGATTCCTGAAACTGAGTTGAACGACTGATCGGATAAATCCTAACAAGAATATCAAATACCAGTGGAGGACTATTAGCAATTCGGGTGATGTTTTTTTGTACTAACGTCACAGATTTAGATGACTTTTTTACGCTTGCGGACACTCCGTACCCGCTCCCACCGGTTTTTTGTTGCCCGCCGCGCGCACACTGCTATCATTCGTGCATAAACTCAGGGAGATAACGATGAAAAAAACACTGGTGGCCTTGGCTGCTTTATTTTTAGCCGGGTGTGCGGCCAATCCTTATGAACCGACGCTGCAGGTCAAGTCATCTTTCGCTAACGCCAGCCCGGCAGCGCCGGCAGGGCAGACCCACATCCGTTTACACCGTTTAGATCAGTGGTCAGTCGTGCCGTTTGAGAAAACCTGTCCGCTGATAGTGTTTTTAGACGGACAAACCGTGGCTTCCCTGCATTTTAATCAGTACGTGGATTTGAATGTGCCGAACGGGATGCGCACTATTGATGTTCGCATTGCCTGCGCGCTGACCAAGACATCAGGTTCGATTACCGTTGATGCGAATGGTAAAAGTATCAGTCTGGAAACGGATCGCAGCTTCTTCGGAACCTACAATATCCGGCCGGAAGGCAGCGGCAATAAATAACAAAATGAATAAACCCGCAGAATGCGGGTTTTTTTATGATCATTTTCTTTTTGTCCGTTTTGCGAGGGTGACTGTCAGTTAGTCAGGCGCAGGAAGTTATCGTTTGCGTACTATGGATTTAACGGAACATAACCGCTGCCCAATGATAAAAGGAGAATCGTATGTTAAACGACCCGTCGCAAAAATATCGCCCCTTCCCGCAGGTGAATTTACCCGATCGCCAGTGGCCAGGAAATGTGCTCTGTAAAGCGCCGCAATGGTGTTCAAGTGATTTGCGTGACGGCAATCAGGCGCTTGCAGAACCCATGGATAATGCCCGTAAGCGTCAGTTTTTTGATTTGCTGGTGAAGTGTGGTTTTAAGCAGATTGAGGTGGCGTTTCCCTCGGCTTCACAAACCGATTTTGATTTTGTCCGCAGCCTGATTGAAGAGAGGCTCATCCCGGATGACGTGGTGATTCAGGTGCTGACGCCTTCGCGGCCGGATCTGATTGCCCGCACCTTTGAGGCACTCAAAGATGTGCCGCGTGCCATTGTGCATTTATATAACGCCACTGCGCCTGTGTTCCGTGAAGTGGTATTTAATCAGGATCAGGCCGCAACGCGTGAGCTGGCGGTTCGCGGCGCTCAGCAAATTCGTCAGTTGTGCGAACAATATTCGCAGACTGAATGGACGTTTGAGTATTCACCGGAAACCTTCTGCTTCACTGAACTGGAGTTTGCGCTGGAAGTGTGTGAAGCCGTGGCGGATGTCTGGAAACCGGGCAATGAAAGGCCGATGATCATTAATTTACCGGCAACAGTAGAAGTCAGCACACCGAATGTTTATGCCGATCAGATTGAATGGTTCTGCCGTCATTTCAGCCACCGCGAACAGGTTTCCATCAGTGTGCATCCGCACACTGACCGCGGAACCGGTGTGGCCTGTGCCGAGCTGGCGATGCTGGCCGGTGCCGACCGTGTGGAAGGATGTCTTTTTGGTAACGGTGAACGCACCGGCAACGTGGATATTGTGACGCTGGCGCTGAACCTTTACACGCAGGGCATCTCGCCGCAGCTGGATTTCAGCAATTTGCAGACGATTGTCGAGGCGGTGGAGGAATGTAACCAGTTACCGGTGCATCCGCGCCATCCGTATGCCGGTGAACTGGTGTTTACGGCATTTTCGGGCTCGCATCAGGACGCCATCAAAAAAGGGTTTGCTGCACAGAAAGCATCAGAGAGCACGGTCTGGCGCGTGCCGTATCTGCCGTTAGATCCTGCGGATGTCGGTTGCAGTTATGAAGCGGTGATCCGCGTGAACAGCCAGTCCGGTAAAAGCGGGGCGGCCTGGTTGCTGGAACAGAATCACGGGCTGAAATTGCCGCGCGGTTTGCAAATTGATTTCAGTAAAGCGGTGCAGCGTGAAACCGATACGCATGGCAAGGAAATGAGTACCAGCGATATCTGGCGACTGTTCCGGCAGCGTTACGGGTTAACCGATCTGCCCGTAGTGAAATTGCTCAGTTATGACATCCGCAGCGATGAGCAAAACGTCTGTCATTTCAGCGCGCGGATCCGCTATCGCAATGAAGAACAACATATTACGGGTAGCGGTAACGGTTTGCTGTCCGGTGCAGCGGATGCTTTGCGTCGCAGTTACGATGTGCTCCTGGAAATCGGCGATTATCATGAACATACGCTGGGACATCAAAGCCACAGTCGCGCGGTGGCGTATCTGAGCTGTCGGGGGAGGTTGGGCGAAACGTGTTATGGCGTGGGGATTGACAGCGATGTGTCCAGTGCTTCATTGCAGGCACTGTTCAATGCGGCCAGCGCCATTATGACTGATTAAAATATTCGCTGGGTGAGACGCCAAGCGACCGGCGAAACATCGCACTGAAGGCACTCGGGCTGTCGTAGCCGAGTGCCAGCGCCACATCAATAACTGAAACGCCAACGGCAAGCTGGTTCAGTGCTTCGAGCAATTTTGCCTGGCGAACCCAGTCACTGAAACGTAATCCCGTTTCACGCTGGAAACGGCGTGAGAGCGTTCGGCTGCTGATATTCAGACGTTGCGCGACATCTTCCAGTTCCCACGTTGAACAAAGATCTGCACGAATTTGCTGGCAAAGCCCGCTCAGCTCCGGCTCGCTGGGTTCCGGCAGATAAAGAGGCAGTGTCGGCAACAGACGCAGTTCATCAAGCAATAATTCCATGATGCGTTCATCGCGCCCGCCGGGCAGATAATCGGCCGGAATAGTCAGCGAGGCCAAAATCAGTTCACGCAGCAGCGGAGAAATCTGCACTACCTGACATTGCGCAGGTAAGTCAGCACGGGCGAGGGGATCGACAAACAGCGTGCGGGCCTTTACACCGCCGATAAAACGCAGACTGTGTTCAACCTCTGCAGGCAGCCAGACCCCGCGCCCGGGCGGCACCATCCAGGTGCCGAGCGACGTATGCACTTCTACAATACCGGATAGCGTATGAATCAGTTGTGAGCAGTTGTGACTGTGGGCTGGCTCGCTCTCACCATGTTGATAATCAATAGCCAGAGGCGCAAGCACCTGATGCGGGGCAAGGAAGTTGTGATGCATTGATCAATGATTTTTCTGTTTTTTGGCGTCTTCTACGGCTTGTTTGGCTTCTTCTGCCGCTTTTTCAATTTCTTCTTCCGTCAGTTGTTCAGAAACTTCAAACAGTTCTCCCAGCCCGTCACTGACATGGACTTCGTCGGCTTTGCTTTTGTTTTCTTTATTCTTTTCGTCGCTCATGCTTATGTCCTCATTGAATGAATGCACGGCATGATTATAGCAGACATTGCGGGGAATAACCGGGCGGAGAGAGGCAGAGCCTGTCAGGGTGACAGACTCTGAAATAGCATTACTGACGGTAAGCAAACTTGATTTGCTGCAGGGAATTTTTGAACACGGCAGCCTGTTGTTCGTCTTCCATCTGCGCGACAAAACGTTCCATGTTCAGCATCACTTTACCTGCATCAGCCTGGCCAATCGCTTTGAGGATCAGGGTCAGGGTGGCTTTCAGGCAGGCAACTTCTGTTGCCAGTGTTTCAACGTTTGCTTCAGTCGTAAAATCGCAATTACTCATTATTTGTATCCCCTCAGGCAAGCTGTCAGGCAGCGCACCGAATTCTGAACAGGTGAAAAGTGGCCGCATTTTAGCATAGTTGGCACGTTTTAGGGCAGGGCCAGAATGGCCGCTTAAAACGGGAGGTTAAGCGTCTGCATATAGTGTTTCCGGACAATGAGTAAAGAATACTAAACATAATGGGGGATTGAGAATTTTTCATCTTTATGTGCAGACTTATTCATATAAGCCATCATCAATTCGTGCGATCGCAAATAATAATTGGATATATCATAGATATATGAAGTGACAGTGCTGACGCTTAAATAGCCAGCATGGCGTAAAGAGAGTTTCAGATATGAGTAAGGGCCTGGAGTTATTTACTTACCGCTTAAAAGAAACCGCAGATTTTTCTGCTTGATCTTTGATTAGACAAGTATTTTTAATAATTTATTAATACAGTTGGTGGTACTTCTCATTTACATTCAGCAAAGTAGTTTTTTGCAGACATTCCTTGGTCAGGAACGTCTGATAGAGTAAAATACGCGGGCTATAATAAATAACTGTGTCTTTCTGCTTTAAAAATACTACCGATGAGCGGTAGTGGGGCGAGTTAGTTGATATTGGCCTCTTATTTGCCACCTTCTCTTCATTTATAAGCTGTCTGAGAGCAAATTTTTAATGTTCGATACGTAGGTTTACGTAAGACAAGCGTGAAGTCCCTGACGGTGTGTTGCCCTTATTTTTTGGAGAATTCTCTTTGATAAGCGTTCTTCTTGTTGATGACCACGAACTGGTGCGCGCAGGGATCCGACGCATTCTTGAAGATATCAAAGGCATCAAAGTTGTTGGTGAGGCGCAATGCGGTGAAGATGCCGTCAAATGGTGTCGGACCAATGACGTTGATATTGTCCTGATGGATATGAACATGCCAGGTATTGGCGGGCTTGAAGCGACCAAGAAAATTGTCCGCTTTTCGCCAGATATCAAGATCATCATGTTAACGATCTATACTGAAAACCCGCTACCGGCCAAAGTGATGCAGGCGGGGGCTTCCGGTTACCTGAGCAAAGGCGCAGCTCCACAGGAAGTGGTTAATGCTATCCGTCTGGTTGATTCGGGTCAGCGTTATATTGCCTCCGACATTGCTCAGCAAATGGCACTGAGCCAGATTGAACCGCAATCTGAAACGCCTTTTGATTCCTTATCCGAGCGTGAACTGCAGATCATGCTGATGATCACTAAGGGACAAAAGGTCAATGAAATTTCTGAACAGCTGAACTTGAGCCCGAAGACAGTTAACAGTTATCGTTATCGGATGTTTAGTAAATTAAATATCAGCGGTGATGTTGAGTTAACACATCTGGCAATCCGGCACGGTTTGTTCAATACGGAGACTTTATCAGGCAGTGAGTGATGAGCGTTTCGACCCAAAAGCCTTTTTGAAAACGGTCACCAGCCAGCCTGGCGTCTACAGAATGTATGACGCCAGCGGCACCGTAATCTACGTAGGTAAAGCCAAAGACCTCAAAAAACGTCTTTCGAGTTATTTTCGCGTCCAGGTTTCCAGCCGCAAAACCGAAACGCTGGTCAAAAACATCGCGCAAATCGATGTGACGGTGACCCACACGGAAACCGAAGCGCTGCTCCTCGAACATAATTACATCAAACTTTATCAGCCGCGTTATAACGTATTGTTACGCGATGATAAGTCGTATCCGCTGATCTTCCTCAGCGCGGATAATCATCCAAGACTTTCAGTTCACCGCGGTGCTAAGCACGCCAAAGGCGAGTATTTCGGGCCTTTTCCTAATTCCTATGCCGTGCGTGAAACACTGGCGCTGCTGCAAAAACTTTTCCCGATCCGCCAGTGTGAAAACAGCGTATACAGCAACCGTTCGCGCCCTTGTCTGCAATATCAGATTGGCCGCTGTC
This sequence comes from Rahnella sp. CJA17(1/100), assembly GCF_963881615.1. Classification (NCBI taxonomy): domain Bacteria; kingdom Pseudomonadati; phylum Pseudomonadota; class Gammaproteobacteria; order Enterobacterales; family Yersiniaceae; genus Rahnella; species Rahnella sp. CJA17(1/100). The sequence goes on from NZ_CAWOJA010000044.1 coordinate 200,070, forward strand.
TGGGACCGTGTGTCAAAGGGCTGGTGAGTGAGGAAGATTATAAAGATCAGGTGGAATACGTTCGCCTTTTCCTGTCCGGTAAAGACCAGCAGGTCGTCACACAGCTCGTAAACCGCATGGAAGAAGCCAGTAAAGCGCTGCGCTTCGAAGATGCCGGGCGGATAAGAGATCAAATTCAGGCTGTACGCCGCGTGACAGAGCGTCAGTTCGTGTCGGGTAACAGCGAAGATCTGGATGTGATCGGCGTGGGCTTCGAGTCAGGTATGGCATGTCTGCACGTTCTGTTTATCCGTCAGGGCAAAGTGCTGGGCAGCCGCAGTTATTTCCCGAAAGTACCAGGCGGCACCGATCTGGGCGAAGTGGTGCAGACCTTCGTTGGACAATTCTATTTGCAGGGCAGTCAGCAACGGACACTGCCCGGCGAAATTCTGCTGGATTTCAGTCTGGCGGAAAAAGATCTGCTGGCCGATTCGCTCAGTGAACTGGCCGGGCGCAAAGTGCAAATCCAGAGTAAGCCGCGGGGCGACCGTGCCCGTTATCTGAAACTGGCGCGCACCAATGCCTCTGCTGCACTGACGACCAAACTGGCGCAGCAGTCGACAATCCATCAGCGGCTGTCTGAACTGGCAAAAACACTGAATCTTGCGGAAATTAACCGTATGGAATGCTTCGACATCAGCCATACTATGGGCGAGCAGACGGTCGCTTCCTGCGTGGTTTTTGACGGCAATGGCCCGGTGCGTTCTGAATACCGACGCTACAACATTACCGGCATTACGCCCGGCGATGATTACGCGGCGATGGCGCAGGTATTGCAGCGTCGCTATGGTAAGACGCTCGATGACAATAAAATTCCTGACGTTATCTTTATTGATGGCGGCAAAGGGCAACTCGGCATGGCGCTGGATGTGTTTCATTCGCTGAATGTGGAGTGGGACAAATCCAAACCTTTACTGATTGGTATCGCGAAAGGTGCGGATCGTAAGGCCGGGCTCGAAACGCTGTTCTTTGTGCCGGAAGGTGAAGGGATTGCGTTACCCGCTGATTCGCCAGCGTTGCATGTCATCCAGCATATTCGTGATGACTCGCATAACCATGCGATTACCGGCCACCGGCAGAGACGTGCGAAAGTCCGTACGACCAGTGCGCTGGAAGAAATTGAAGGCGTCGGGCCGAAGCGGCGTCAGGTTTTACTGAAATACATGGGAGGCATTCAGCCATTACTGAATGCCAGCGTAGAGGAAATTGCACAGGTACCGGGTATTTCTATCGCATTGGCAGAAAAGATTCATAATGCGTTGAAACACTAAAGGCAATGTAGCAACATACTCATAATATCCACACCGGACAAACAGTTACCTTCGCTATGCAATTTAATATACCTACGTGCCTCACCCTGTTCCGCGTTGTACTGATACCGTTCTTCGTGCTGGCCTTTTATCTGCCTTATCCATGGGCATCAATGGTCTGTGCGTTGATTTTCGTTTTTGCTGCCGTGACCGACTGGTTTGATGGGTATCTGGCACGCCGCTGGAAGCAGACGACGCGTTTCGGTGCATTCCTTGATCCGGTAGCCGATAAAGTGATGGTGGCGATCGCGCTGGTGCTGGTGGCTGAATATTTTCACTCCTGGTGGATTACGTTACCGGCTGCGACCATGATTGCCCGCGAAATCATTATTTCCGCGCTACGTGAGTGGATGGCTGAGATTGGAAAACGCAGCAGTGTGGCGGTTTCATGGATCGGGAAAGTGAAAACCACGGCGCAGATGCTGTCGCTGGTCGCGCTGTTGTGGCGTCCTGATGCTATTGTGGTCTGGGTTGGCGTGGTTGCACTTTATATTGCTGCAGTGCTGACTTTCTGGTCAATGTTCCAATATCTCAACGCTGCACGCCATGATTTGCTGGAACCCTGATCAAACTGCCGTAAAAAACGTCAAACGAACGCATGAAGCAGATAATTTTATTGACTCAATCCGTCAGGTCAGTAGAATGCAACGCATCGGAAGGCAGCCAGTCTTGTGCCAGAAGATTAGTTAAAAAAATCAGTACGTTCTGATTAAAGCGGGAATAGCTCAGTTGGTAGAGCACGACCTTGCCAAGGTCGGGGTCGCGAGTTCGAGTCTCGTTTCCCGCTCCAAATTTTCTTAAACTGGTTCGTGAATTGGTTTAAGTGCAAGACAAGTAGTAAGATTTAAGGCGCGTTAACAAAGCGGTTATGTAGCGGATTGCAAATCCGCCTAGTCCGGTTCGACTCCGGAACGCGCCTCCAATTTTCCCGGAGCCCGGGTGGTGGAATCGGTAGACACAAGGGATTTAAAATCCCTCGGCTTATGGCTGTACGAGTTCAAGTCTCGTCCCGGGTACCATGGGAAAATTAGCTGAATAATCAAAAGCAATAAAGTAGTAATGTCGTTATAGCCACCTTCGGGTGGTTTTTTTATGCCTGAAATTCGCGTAATCCAGATGCAATAAAAAAGGCCACCTGCAACAGGGGCCTTAAGTGTTTCTTCAATAACATCCTTCGCGCACGCGACCTCAGCCAGAATGAGGTGCTCTGAACACAATGTCGGTTGTTGAGTAAAAGGGATGAAGAAAATCAGGAATTAAAACAGCCCCGAGGGGCGTTTTTAGGGTCAGAATTCACCCGATGAATCAGTGTTGCTCAATGCCCTGATTGATAGCGGCAAATGGTAGTTAGGCTGGCTGGTGAAAAACGCCTGCAGGGCAACGCGTTTCTTCCTGTCGATTGAAATCTCTTCCATGGTTTTGCGGAAGATACTGTAGCGGCCACACGAAGTGCAGGTCACAGTAACAATTTTCGCCGACATATTAACCGACGTCTTATTCCTGCTTTGACATAACGGACACTCGTCTTGAGCGCTTAAAACTGTGGAACTCATAAAACCTCCGGTTTTACTTAGAGCGGGCAGTAGTCTAGCACAAAAAGGCGTCAGTTACTTAACGATAATTTAATTATCAGTGGATTTCAGCGTCAACTCAGTGTAGAGAGCGCATAAGCCGCTGATGAGAGAGTAAAGTCTTCTCCCGATTTTCTCCACTTTCCTCATTATCATCTTGCATTACACTTAAGGAATTCATCCTGATTATGGATTTTGGCGAAGTATGACTCCTGCTCTGTACCAGCGTATTGATTGTTCAATATACAGACACATTTATATTGTTGGCGATTTGCATGGTTGCCTGAGTTTACTTAGGGAAAAGCTGGCGAAAGTGTCTTTCGATCCCCACCGCGATCTGCTGTTATCTGTGGGGGATCTTGCCGATCGCGGGCCTGACAGCGTCGGTTGTTTGCAACTGCTCAATGAATCCTGGTTTGCTTGTGTACGCGGAAATCATGAGCAGATGGCGATTGATGCCATAAACGAAGAGAATATCCCGCGCTGGTTACGTAATGGCGGCGACTGGTTTTATGCTCTTGAACATGACAAACAAGAAGAGGCGAAAGCGCTGATTTTACAGGCTGACACGCTGCCACATATTCTCGAACTGACGAACTGTGAGGGCAGGCGTATCGTAGTGGCTCATGCTGATTACCTTTCCAATGAATATGTGTTCGATAAGCTACTGGATGGTGATGAGGTTATCTGGGATCGTGATCGTGTGAATTCTGCGCTGGCGGGTCGCTTTCAACCGATAGCTGGCGCTGATGAATTTTATTTCGGTCACACGCCGGTTGAACATGCAATGCAGTTTGCCAATCAGTTTTATATTGATACGGGCGCTGTATTTGGCGGTTATCTGACGCTTATTCAGCTGCAGTAATGTCAGGCGTTACCGGGGTTTGCGGTGACTGACGGGCAACGGTATAGTGAGCGGCTGCGAACCGGGAAGGCACGGGATAACATCATGGAAAATAAGCGTGAAGACAGGATTCAGCGTCTGTTGCTGGCATTAAAAAAGACCGACAAAATTCACCTTAAAGAAGCGTCTTTACTGCTCAATGTTTCGGAAATGACTGTCCGCCGTGATCTCAGCGCAGCACCCGCACCGGTAATTTTACTCGGCGGTTATATTGTGATTGATCCGAAGAATAATCCGGCGACGCACTACTTTATCAGTGAACAGAAAACCCGCCATGTTGCGGAGAAACAACGTCTCGCTGCCCGCGCAGCCAGTCTTATTCAGGATAACGATACGGTATTTTTTGACTGTGGCACGACAATGCCTTATGTAATTGAAAGCATTGCCGATAACCGGGTATTTACGGCCATTTGTTATTCGCTCAATACGTTTCTGGCGCTGCAGGAAAAACCTCACTGTGAAGTCATCTTGTGCGGCGGTGCGTTTAAATCCAGTAACAGTATTTTTACGCCTATCGGGCGCAGCAGTGAACTCGACTTTATCCGCCCGGCGAAAGCCTTTATTTCCGCTGCGGGCGTCAGTATTGAACACGGTGTGACCTGCTTTAATTTTGATGAATTACTGATGAAACATCAGGCCATAGAACGCTCAGCGCAGAGCATTCTCGTCGCTGACAGCAGCAAATTTGATCAGGTCAGGCCCGCAGCCATCGCGCCGCTTGCGCGTTTTAATGTGGTGGTCAGCGACGCTGAACCACCACAGGCTTATGTCGATTTCTGCGAGCTCTCCGACATTCCGTTGCTGGTTTAACACTTCAGCGGATTGCCGGGATTTTTTCGACCGACTGATAAAAAACCACTTCCCAGATGCCATTTTTGGAGCCGTCGCTGAGATAGTGCTCAAAGCACGCTTTTCCGTCCGGGCGATAGCTCGTACTGGCCAGCAGCTGGCTGTAGAAGTCCCGCCAGGCCTTTTCAAAATTGCCGTCTGTGATCGTGGTGTGATACGCCGCATACGTGCCTCCCGGCAGCGTTTGCAACGCCAGTCCTTCTGCATCATCGAGAATAAAATTATCGGCTACACACACCGACGGATCAGCACGCAAAGCTTCTGCCGGTGTGGTGTCAGGATTATCATGAAACCACGTCAGCCATTCGTTTTGCGGCTGATGATGCCGTGCAGCCCATTTCATCAGTTGCTGAAAACCACTGTGGATTGACTCCTGATAGGGGCCAACCACCCGGTAGCTCACCAGCTTTTTGGCCGGTCTCTCTACAATTAATAATGCCACGATGATCTCCTTTTATCTGACATGCATTGAACGGGTTCCATGTTGAGTAAGGTGCAAATGCCAAACTATAACAGTTTACCCATTAACGCCGGTGAACTGCTCTACGCGCTATAACAGTTGTCGTGATAAAATTATGTAATCAGATTGCATTATAGTCGTGACGCAATGAGGTATGAGATGGACGTAATCAAAAACGTATTAAACAGTGAAATTGATCGCATCAATCGTCAGGAAGGGCGCGATGGTAAAGCGCGGATCAATGCTGAGTTCTTTATAAACCATCCCTGGTTATGTCTGGCTATGCTGGTCGGGTATATCGCCGTGGGCATCGTCATGTACGTTTCACCTTATATGGGACTCGGCTGGTTTATCGGATTTACGGCTTTCCTGATCTTTATGTCCGCGATGCTGCTGCTGGAAATTAAGCCAGTTTATCGCTACGAAGATATCGGGGTGCTTGATTTACGCGTTTGTTATAACGGCGAATGGTATTTCAGCCGCGAGCTTTCTGCTGATGCCGTGAAGCAAATACTCAGCGCCCCTGATGTCAGCGAGCACATCAAAAACCGCATTGAATCCATTGTCCGACACAAAGGTTTTGTGGATTTCTATGATGTTTACGATCTGGCCCGGCTGGAACGCCATTTGCCAGATAGCACCGGAACAGCACAGTTAGCTCACTCTTAACCCCTCTAAACATGGCATCAGGCCATGACGTTACCCTGCATGCTCTGATAAAATAGCTGCTGGGCATCATTTTCGTGAATGTGTTTAAACGAGAAAATGATGTTGAGCCGTTACAGGAGCTATAGTGGAACGAATCAAACTTACCATTCACCATCTGCACAAAATCATTTCGGGTGAAAAACAGGACACGCAAGCTACTGCACGTATTTATGCGGGCGATGAACTGTTAGTCACCGAAACGATGACCGGGCAGGCTGCACATTTTGATCGTTTCATCAAAGTCGTACACGATAACGGCAAACCGCTGAGAGTAGAATGGGACTGCGACGGCAGTGCGCAAATGTCCGTAACGCGCGCCGAAGTGTGCCCTTGCTGTGGCGGCGACGCCTTACACCATTGATTTAATCCGGCAATGACCGCAAGCAGAGTAAAAGCCAGACAGAGGTAAATGATGAAATTTATCAGCAACGAATTTGAATACCGTCAGTGGATAATGGATGAAATATTCCAGGCGAGTGCGGTAGGCGAAACCTCTGAGTTTGCCGATCAGGAAGTGGATGACTTTATCTTTGACGCCCGTCCGGTGGCTTATCCGTGCGTCGCTGTGATGATCCAGACACCAGGCGAACCGGGGGTGTGTGAGCCGCGTTTTTTCTACAAAGAGCAAATCTTTGAGTGGGCGCATAAAATGGGATTTGGCTTCGACAGCTAACTGCCATGCCGGTTTAATGCAGATTCAGCCCTAAGTCTGACTCAGGGCTGTCAGCCGTTCACGCTGTGGCTATCAGACATTTTGCCGATCAATTTTCTCTTCGCCCCAGAACAAATGGTCTTCTTTGGTCTTGGCGAACGCGATAGGCAATACTTCGTCGTTACCTTCTTCCCAGATTTTCTGTGCCAGCGTCTCGTCGTTATTCGCCAGTTCGAAAATGGCCTCGGCGATTTCGTGAGAGGTTTCACGGGTATTTGCCCACGCTTTGATGTTTGACGTCGTCATCCGGTTCTCCTCATGTTGATTTCATATTCATAAAGGTGTCTCTGTTACACCGTTGCATTCACTATAACTATGGTTTCCCGATGCACTTTATGCAAATGCGGTGGCGGCAGGGCACAAAAAAACCGGCGCCTGGCAGGGTCTGTCGTTTATACTGAACGCGATTTTGAACATTTAAGGTGATGAGAATGAGCGACGATATTTTTGATTTTGACATTGATGCTGCACTGGAAACTGCCGAAGTGAAAGCAGCTGAAAAAGCAGCAGAAGTGCCTGAAGCCGTTCAGGACGAAAGTGACTGCGAAGGCTGCAAAATCTGATTTTGCACAACAAAGCAGCAAAAAGAAAACCGCTTCGGCGGTTTTTTTGTATCTGTCATTTATAACGGCTTTGCAATGTTGAACTGAATTTCCTTTGCAGCCATAGCGTTGCGCCTGGTTGGACGAGGTGGTGGATTGACGCAAATGTAAGGGTTACGTTAAGGGCTTTTTTTTGGGATAAATTCCTATAGAACAGGAAGATAGCTGGGGGTACTTTGTTACCACCTGATAAGCAGGTCGTGAGGTTCACAATGAAAAAACTAATTTTAGTTCTCGCCGTTTTGCTAACTTTGCCAGCTGTCGCACAGGCGAACGTCGAGCTTGGCGTTAATATGCCAGGGTTGTCACTGCATATCGGAGACCGTGACGACCGCGGATACTATTGGGATGGTGGTGACTGGCGTCCACCGGGTTGGTGGGACCAGCATTATCGTGATGAAGGCCGCGGGCACTGGGTTTATTACGAACCGGCCCCGCCGCCGCCACGCTACTGGCATCATGAGCACTGGCATGAAGGCCCGCCACCCGGCTACTGGCGCGATGGCCCTCCTGGGCACTGGCGTGATGGCCCTCCGGGACACTGGCGCGAAGGTCCACCTCCTCCGGGCCGCTGGTAACGAAAGTTTGATGAGTTGAATGGCAGACGTTAAAAAGATTTTGGGAACAGGGTTGGCAGTGGCGATGCAAAAGCATCCCCAATGTCAGTTCTGTTCCTTCCACATTCTCTCCCCCGCTATTAATAATTCTCTCCTAATTAATTACTTTATGAATGCAAATAATGTGATTCATTTACTTGAATTATATAAAGATGTTTTTTCATTCTATTGAGCGCAGGTGAGTTTGGAAAAAACTTTTTTAAGAGTAATTGCAGCTTGCTAACGGTCATTAATATGTTAATTTCTTGTTATGAAATCGGCAATGGATGGCTCGAATACGACACATATCTGATGAAACAGGCCGTCATACAGGGGAAAGCCCTGTCAGATATGTAACATGTCATTTAGCGAGATTATCCCTATGCAATTGATTAAAAATGATTTTGAATACCGCGCCTGGATGCTGGATGCCTATTTCTACCAGGATAAAATAGAAGGCGATAAGTTGATGACTGATGAGGAAATGGATGATTTCCTTTTTGAATATCGTCCGCTGGAATATCCGTGTTTAGGAAGTGTGACGCCATCAAAGGAATGTTCACTGGAACTGGACATCACTTTCTTTTATCGGGATCACATCTCAGATTGGGCAAAATCCATGGGACTGATAAACATTAAATAATCCGCTTCGTTATTGCTGTTCTTTATCCGTCTGAAAAAGCGCCTGAGGGCGCTTTTTGTCGTCTGGCATCAGAAATATTAATTACCGCGAACTTCAACCATAACCGGGCAGGGGGCGGCCGCGATCACTTCCGCACTGACCGAGCCTTTCATCATCCGTCCAAACGCTGAAAGCTGACGGTGGCCGATGACAATCACCGAGGCATTGATTCTTTCAGCTTCAGCCACCAGCGCTTCTCCGGCCGGACCGACGATCAGATTGCCTTTCGCACTGATCCCTGCTTGCGACAAAATTTCCAGCGCATGCCCGACCACGGCGCGTGCGGTGTTTTGCTCTTCTTCTGCCGGCGGGTAGCTGACAATTTCACCGGGAACATCGCCGTTATTTTCCAGTGCGTAAGACTCGTCAATGCAGCAGGTGACGAAAACCGTTGAAGCTCGTCCCTTTGCCAGCTGGCGGGCGAGATCAATCACGAGAAGGGATTGCTTTGAGCCGTCTACGGCTAACAAAATGACATCAAACATGGCAATTCCTTTCTTTCTTTATTTTCCACCGGATACCTGGGTTTCATCCAATTTACCAATTTCGCCAATCAGGGCATGTTTGCATTCCAGCAACGCTTCACGGATTTGCGACTCTTTGGCTGCCCGCCGGGCGGTAGGGAAAAGTACCGATACTGAGTAACGGCCTAAAATTGTATCTATTGCGATAGCCAGCGTGGTAACGCCGTTTACCGTTTCTCCCTCTTCCATCGCAATTCCGCTTTCCCGCACACTGGCGATTTTTTCCAGCAGTGAGTCAAGGGTACGCACGGTATTTTCCGTGGCGGGCTCCAGCACATCCCCGACAATAATGCGGATCTCTTCATCGGTTTTTAGCGACAGCAGGGCACGGCCGCTCGATGTGCTGTAAATGGGCAGATTCAGGCCGACGCGCGGCACCACGCGCAGTTCCCGCTCGGCCACAATGCTATGAATATTGGCGATCTGCCGACCACTTGCCCGCCCGAGCGACACCGTTTCCTGTGTGTTGTCGCAAAGCTGACGCAGAAATGGGGAGGCGATGGCGATGACATCGGTATGGACCGTTGAAACGAGTTTCAGAAGCGTCGGGCCAAGCCGTACACCGCCGCTACCTTCTGAGCGAACCAGCCCTTCTTCGGCCAGTGCGGCGACGATGCGCTGTACAGTCGAACGTGGTAAATCCACTTCATTGGCAATGGCACCGAGACTCATTCCCTGCGGATGTTTTCCCAGCGAATTGAGTATGGTGGCCGCCCGCGAGATCACCTGAATCCCACCGCTGCGTTCTTCGTCTGCCGGATTGTCCTGAGCCATGATTTCTCCTTTATCTCCGTGCGTGATCCTGTCCATAAACCTGAGTGGTCAATGTAATGGCTCAACGGGTGAAAAACAATTTTTAATCACATTGCAATACAGTGCATCGTATTATAGTATTTCCGTGTGTATCACAATGTGGTGCAATGCATCGAAATATTTGTGATGCAGGTCGCTTATTTTGCACTTCTGCGACACAAAACCTGCCTTCTTCCTATCGCCGCCATGATAAAGCGGTGGAGTTAACGATGAATCAGACAATCGCAATGGCGCCTGTTGCTGCACTGCCCGTGCCGCCCCCTTTTACGTTAAGGCTGGTTATCGGGTTACTGGGAGTTTTAATCGCCTCATTGTGTTCTGGCCTTAACGACCGTGTTACTGACATTGCGCTTGCCGATGTTCGTGGTGCACTCAGCATCAGCACAGATGAGGGCTCATGGCTGATTGGTGCCTATCAGGCGGCGGAAGTCTCCGCAATGATGCTGGCACCGTGGTTTGCCATGACCTTTTCACTGCGTCGTTTCACCGTGTTCGTCACGCTGGGTTTTGTTCTTATCGCCGCTATTTTGCCGTACACCCCAAATCTGCCGGTATTCATTGCACTGCGCGCAGTTCAGGGCGTGTTCGGTGGTGCTTTGCCGCCGTTACTGATGACGTCCGCCCTGCGTTTTATGCCGCCGCAATACAAGTTATACGGTCTGAGTGCTTATGCGCTGACGGCGACTTTCGGGCCCAATATGGCGACTTCACTGGCGGCCATCTGGACCGATTATGTCGGCTGGGAGTGGGTGTTCTGGCAGGTGATCCCACCGTGTCTGCTGGCGGTAGCGATGATTGCCCACGGACTGCCGCAGGATCCGCCGCGTTTTGAGCGTTTCCGGCAAATGGATGTCGTCGGTATGCTGACTGGCACGGGCGGGGTAACGCTGCTGGTGCTGGCCTTGCAGCAGGGAGAACGCCTCGACTGGTTCAGCTCGCCGCTGATTACGCTGATGTTTTTCACGGCGCTTGGCTTGCTGACGGTTTTCCTGGTCAACGAATGGTATCACCCGTTGCCATTGTTCAAATTACAAATGCTGAGAAGACATAATCTGGCGCACGGCTTAATCACACTGTTCGCTCTGATGTTTCTCTTCTTATCGGGCTCCGCGTTACCCGCCAGTTATATGGAGCAGGTTGGCGGATTTCGTGCCATACAGGTCGGACCGCTGGCGCTGACTATCGGTTTACCGCAGCTATTACTCGCCCCGTTGATCGCTTTTGTGCTGACCATGCGCTGGATAGACAGCCGCTGGGTGCTTGTCTGCGGATTAGGGTTGGTGGGCTTTTCCTGTTACTGGGGAACACACCTTACCGGTGCCTGGGCGCGCGATAATTTCTATCTGATCCAGGTTATGCAGGCTTTCGGACAACCGATGGCGGTCCTGCCGATCCTGATGAGTGCAACCAGTGTTGTACAGCCACTGGAAGGGCCTTTTGCCTCCGCGATGTTTAACACCACCCGCGGTTTGGGCAGCGTGATGGGCGGTTCTTTGCTGGCTGTCTTTGTCAGCCACCGCGAGCAATTCCATTCCAATGTTTTGCTCAATCACGCCGGTAGCGTGAGCTATCTGCTCTCCCAGCCTTATGGTGGCGACAGCAGCTTTCTGGCCCCGCTGAACAGCGGTGGCGCAGCGATTTCGACAGAAGTCCTCACCCGGTTTTCTCAAGGGGTGAGACAGCAGGCGCTGGTGCTGGGAATATCGGACGCCTACATGGTGATCATCGGGCTGGCACTCTCGCTGATATTGCTGGTCGCCATTTTGCCTAAACGCACATATCCGCCTCAGTCTCTGGTTAAACGCCCCTGAGTATCACATCACTATTAACCGTAGTATTCCACTCTGAAAAGTACGAGAGAACAACATCATGATAAAAACCTCACCTGTCCGCCTGAGCTGGCTGTGTGCCGCTGTGGTAGTGATATTTCTGGTTGTCATCGCCTTGTGGATACTCGGCAAGAGCACTCTACCCGTTACCGACGATGCCTTTGTTTCTGCAGATTCCACGCTGGTCGCGCCGCGGATTTCCGGCACGATTGCGGATGTTTACGTGCAGGATAACCAGATGGTGAAAGCCGGTGATGTACTTGCCCGAATCGACGATCGTGATTACCGCAATGCGGTACTGACAGCAGAAGCAAATCTGGAAACCGCTAATGCGCAGATGCTCAGCCTGACCGCGCAACTGGCGAAACAACAACAGACTATCTTGCAGGCCCGGGCACTGGTTAATGCTGATGCGGCCAGTATTGCTTATGCGCGTCAGAGTGCTGACCGTTATAAACGCCTGCTGCAAAATGGCTCCGGCACGGCCGATGCACGTGATGAGTCTGATGCCAATTTACGTTCAAAACTGGCTGCGCAGCAGAGTGATATGGCCGCAGCACTGGGCGCTGAAAAGCAGGTTGATGTACTGAAAGCGGAACAGGCAGAAGCGAAAGCTGCAATCGATTCAGCCGCAACGGCGCTGGCACAGGCGAAGCTGAATCTTTCTTATACCGAAATTACGGCGCCGGTGGATGGCGTGGTCGGGCAGCGCTCGTTGCGTATCGGCGGATATGTGGCTGCAGGAGCACGCGTTCTGGCCGTGGTGCCGCTGAAAAATGCTTACATTGTGGCGAACTACCTTGAGACGCAACTGGGTGATGTGCAGCCGCATCAGCCGGTTGAGATTAAGGTGGATGCGTTGCCGGGTGTGACCCTGAAAGGGAAGGTGGACAGCATTTCGCCTGCCACCGGCGTGACGTTTTCGCCTATTTCGCCGGACAATGCGACCGGCAATTACACTAAAGTTGTACAGCGTCTGGCGGTTAAAATTGTGCTCGACAGTAATCAGCCCGATGTGAAGCGTCTGAAAGTCGGGATGTCTGTGATCCCGACAATTGATATCACATCGCGCTGAATAACAAATTTTGAAACAAAAAGGCGACTCCGGAGATCGCCTTTTTCATGTCGCTGACTTTGTATGGGGTCAATATCCGCGTATCAGGAAGCCTGATTCTGCGGCGGATTCGCGTCGGTTGAATTCTTTTTAGCCGGATGCTGTGGTTTGCCAGAGAACAGGAACCGCAGGATCGGGATGCGCTTATGCACTTCATACAGCAAAAAGGCGATACCGAATACAAACACCAGCCCCAGCCAGAATCCCAGCCAGTCGCTGTGAATTTTCGGTGTAATGAACGCACCGTAAATCAGCGTTAAAGGATGGTGGATCAGATAGATAAACAAGGACGAGTTGACCAGATAGGTGATCCATGGCGCCTGGAAATTCAGTAAATAATGGCTGAATGAAAACACCACATTGACCATCAGGAACCCGAGCAGGGTAGTGATGATGGCATCGATTTCCATTGAGTACAGCTGTGGCGTATTGACATGTTGATTGAACATGTAAGCGGCGAACAGGAAAATGCTGACTACCCCGGCGGTCGCGGAGGGTTTCAGAAACAGTTCTTTCAGCCAGGAGAATTTATAAGCAAGTGCACCCAGGATGAAAAATGGCAGATAAAACAACGTTTGCATGACGATGAAATTAAACGCGCCGTTGGAAAGTAAATTTGGTGCAAAAAGATACAGGCTTCTGTTAAATGCCGCGTAAATTAAACCGATAAAAAGAAATATAATTGAGATTTTTCCTAAGCTATTTGTACGGCTTTTTATTATTTGAATACGACTATTCTTAATTTCTTTAATAAATTTGAAGAGGTAAAAGCAAATGCTGGTGAGAATAACCAGGGTTAACAGGAACCATAAATGTGAGACCAGTTCCCATACGGTCACATTAATTCTCTGATAAAAATCCATATTATTCCAGTCAGAAAACTTACTGGTGAATTTCATCAGGAAATAGAGCTGCGGAATCGTGATCAGCGGGAAGGCCGCCGCCAGCGGGATGGCAACCCGCTCCAGACGCACCTTCAGCCACTGCTGCGGGTCATAGCGCTCATACAGCATATAAGAAAAATAGCCCGAGATAACAAAGAACACCTGCATACGGAAGGCGTGAATAACATCATTAAATATTGTCAGGCCGTCAGAGGGTATTGCACTGTTTACCGCCCAGATATGACTGGAGTAAATCAATGATATATGGAAAGGAATACCCAGCAACATCAAATATGCGCGGATGGAGTCTAAGAAAAACTCACGTTGTGGTTTTGGCTGTGTCATTACGTATCCGTTGTAAGTAGCTCATCCTAATTTTAGAGCGTAATTTGTCTTTAAGGCTAATTTTGCACGTAAGCAAAAATGACCATCGTTGACATTAGTTTAGTTTCTAACCTTAAAACATGCTTTGTTATAGGACAAGTTTCCATAGCCGGAGTTTCATCGAATTGATATCCTTGTACCCTGTTGCGCTTAAACGGTTCATCAATGGATGAACCATCGACTGCTCAAGTTGTCGGAAACCTGACACTTCCCTTAAAATAGTTACAGTAAATGAATGAAGCGCGCGTAAAGGAGACAAGGTGTCGGATAAAAATTTTTCCATAGGGTCACGTATGATCAAAGTCCGTTTGCTAAGTGCCGCAGTGTTGATGACCATGTTCACCTCATCTGCCTGGGCTTTTTCTATAGATGATGTTGCCAAACAAGCGAAGGCGTTAGCCGATAAAGGTTACGAAGCGCCGAAAAGCAATCTTCCGTCTCAGTTCCGCGATCTCAAATTCGCAGACTACCAACAAATTCAATTCAATCATGACAAAGCGTACTGGAAAAACCTGAATACGCCTTTCAAGCTTGAGTTTTACCATCAGGGTATGTACTTCGACACTCCGGTGAAAATCAACGAAGTAACGGCTGATTCAGTCAAAGAAATTAAATACAGCCCGGACTACTTCAACTTTGGCAACGTCAAGCATGACGCTGACTCAGTGAAAAACCTCGGTTTTGCCGGCTTCAAAGTGCTTTATCCCATCAATAAAGCAGACAAAGATGATGAGATTATGAGTGTGCTGGGTGCCAGCTACTTCCGTGTCATCGGTAAAGGCCAGGTTTATGGCTTGTCTGCCCGTGGTCTGGCGATCGACACCGCGCTGGCTTCCGGCGAAGAGTTCCCACGTTTTCGTGAGTTCTGGATCGAACGTCCTAATCCGGATGAAAAGCATTTAGTCATTTACGCCTTGCTGGATTCTCCGCGTGCGACCGGTGCTTATCGTCTGGACGTTTATCCGGGTAAAGAAGCCACTGTCGATGTGCAGTCTCAGGTTTATCTGCGCGATAAAGTCGGCAAACTGGGTGTGGCTCCGTTAACCAGCATGTTCCTGTTTGGCGCAAACCAGCCTTCGCCGGTGCTGAACTACCGTCCGGCGCTGCATGATTCCAACGGCCTGTCTATTCACGCCGGTAACGGTGAATGGATCTGGCGTCCGCTGAACAATCCGAAACACCTTGCCGTCAGCCAGTTCTCGATGGAGAACCCGAAAGGCTTCGGGCTGCTGCAACGTGGCCGCAGTTTCTCTAACTTCGAAGACCTGGACGACCGTTATGACCTGCGTCCAAGCGGTTGGGTTGAGACCAAAGGTGACTGGGGTAAAGGGAAAGTTGAACTGGTGGAAATCCCGACGGCGGATGAAACCAACGATAATATCGTCGCCTTCTGGACCCCTGATCAGTTACCCGATGCAGGCAAACCGCTCAGCCTGAACTATCGTTTACATTTCACCCGTGAAGAAGAGAAATTGCATTCTCCTGATCTGGCGTGGGTTGAACGCACCATGCGTTCTACCGGAGATGTGAAACAGTCGAATCTGATCCGTGAGCCAGATGGCAGCGTTGCTTTCCTCGTCGACTTCGTCGGTCCAAACCTGAAAGCGCTGAAGAGCGACACGCCAGTCGTGTCTCAGGTCAGCGTGGGCGACAACGGTGATCTGGTTGAAAACTCCGTACGCTATAATCCTGTAACGAAGGGCTGGCGTCTGACGCTGCGCCTGAAAGTGAAGGATCCTAAGAAGGCGATCGAAATGCGCGCTTCTCTGGCCAATGGCGACAAAACTCTGAGTGAAACCTGGAGCTATCAGCTGCCTGCAAATGAATAAGTCAATGCACTCTACTCAAGATTATGTAGAAGCTTTGCCGCTTACTGATGAACAGAAAGCGGCGCTCTCTCAGCAGCTTCCCGCTGAGCCGGGGCAGGCTTTTGCTACCGTACATCACCGTTTAGGCGGTGATGCCTCGACCACAACTGATGCGGCCGATCCTGATGCGCCATTGGTGTCAGTGAAAGCCCGCGTCGGCGCAAGCTGGCCTGATGCCCTTGAAAAGGGCTCGTTAGACGAAGTCGATAACGAAGGGCGTACGATTGCCAGCGCCATGCCACCGGTTAAACGTTCCAGCATGTTCCCTGATGTCTGGCGCACCAACCCGGTCGGGCGTTTCTGGGACAATATGATGGGGCGCAGCGCGGTTTCGCGTCACTCTACATCAGATATGCCCGAGTCAGAAAAGCGCTGGCGTCACGCCGGTTCCGTGCGTCGCTACATCCTGCTGGTTCTGATGCTGGTGCAGACGGCGATCGCGACCTGGTACATGAAAACCATTCTGCCGTATCAGGGCTGGGCGCTCATCGATCCAAGCGATATGCTCAATCAGGACTGGCAACAGTCGGTTCTGCAACTGCTGCCTTACGTTTTACAGACCGGGATCCTGGTGCTGTTCGCCATTCTGTTCTGTTGGGTGTCGGCCGGTTTCTGGACGGCATTGATGGGCTTTTTACAATTGCTCATCGGTCGGGACAAATACAGCATTACCGCCTCGACGAAAGGTAATGAGCCGCTGAATCCGAACAACCGTACCGCGTTGATCATGCCGATTTGTAACGAAGACGTGGAGCGCGTTTTCGCGGGTCTGCGTGCAACGTATGAATCGGTTAAAGCGACAGGTGATTTGGATCAGTTTGATATCTACGTGCTGAGCGACAGTTACGATCCGGATATCTGCGTAGCGGAACAAAAAGCCTGGATGGAAGTGTGCCGCGACGTTGAAGGTCACGGACGTATTTTCTATCGCCGTCGTCGTCGTCGTGTGAAACGTAAAAGCGGTAACATTGATGACTGGTGCCGTCGCTGGGGCGGGGAATATGCCTATATGGTTATTCTCGATGCTGACAGCGTCATGAGTGGCGAATGTCTGACCGGCCTGGCCCGTCTGATGGATGCCAACCCGAACGCCGGTATTATCCAGTCTGCGCCAAAAGCGTCAGGCATGGATACGCTGTATGCACGTTGCCAGCAGTTTGCGACCCGTGTTTACGGTCCGTTGTTTACCGCCGGTCTGCATTTCTGGCAGTTGGGCGAATCCCACTACTGGGGCCATAACGCCATTATCCGTGTGAAACCGTTCATCGAGCATTGTGCGCTTGCGCCATTGCCCGGTGAAGGCTCCTTCGCCGGTTCCATCATGTCTCATGACTTTGTGGAAGCGGCATTGATGCGTCGTGCGGGCTGGGGCGTGTGGATTGCTTATGATCTGCCGGGCAGTTATGAAGAGTTGCCACCGAACCTGCTTGACGAGCTGAAACGCGACCGTCGCTGGTGCCACGGTAACCTGATGAACTTCCGCCTGTTCCTGGTGAAAGGGATGCATCCGGTTCACCGTGCGGTATTTCTGACCGGCGTGATGTCTTATCTGTCCGCGCCGTTATGGTTTACGTTCCTGGCTTTGTCTACCGCATTGCAGGTCGTGCACACGCTGATGGAACCGCAGTATTTCCTGCAACCCCGTCAGTTATTCCCTGTGTGGCCGCAGTGGCGTCCTGAACTGGCGATAGCCTTGTTCTCGACCACCATGGTGTTGCTGTTCCTGCCAAAACTGCTGAGTATCGTGCTGATTTGGGCGAAGGGGGCGAAACAGTTTGGTGGTGCATTCCGTCTGCTGATTTCCATGTTCCTCGAAATGCTGTTCTCAGTATTACTGGCGCCGGTACGTATGTTGTTCCACACCGTCTTCGTGGTCAGCGCGTTCCTGGGTTGGGAAGTGGTCTGGAACTCACCGCAGCGTGATGACGACGATACTCCGTGGGGCGAAGCCTTTAAACGCCATGGTTCTCAGTTGTTGCTGGGTGCGGTCTGGGCTGCCGGTATGGCGTGGCTGGACTTGCGTTTCCTGTGGTGGCTTGCGCCAATCGTATTCTCCCTGATCCTGTCGCCAATCGTCTCTGTGCTGTCGAGCCGTGCAACGCTGGGGATTAAGAGTAAGAAGGCCAAGCTGTTCCTGATCCCGGAAGAATACGATCCTCCGCGTGAACTGGTGGCTACCGAGGAATACCTGGCGCTGAACCGTTCGCGTAAGCTGCAAAATGGCTTTATGCATGCGGTCTTCGATCCGGGCTTCAACGCACTGGCAACGGCGATGGCAACATCCCGTCACCTGTTGCGTGAAACGGTAGAAAACGGCCGTCGTGCCCATCTGGAGCATGCGCTGAAAACCGGTCCTAAGGATCTGGGCAAGGCGGATCGTCTGATTCTGCTGAGCGATCCGGTGCTGATGGCGCGTTTACACTCTGCGGTGTGGACGCAACCTGATCAGCAGACCTGGAGTGCTTACTACCAGCAATTACCTCGCAATGCGCAGGCATTCCCTGTCACTCAGACGCTGGAAGTTAAACCCGCCTGAAAATGACATTGAGTGAATAAAAAAACGGGCAGTATGTGAAAACATACTGCCCGTTTTCTTTGTGATGAAAGACGGGTTACTCTTTAGCAGGTCATGCAGGAATTTTACCTCGCCTTAACATAAGGCAGGCGCTGTGCATGATAAGCTGACAGCGCTGTTCAGCGCTTCTGAATGTGCCTCTTTTGAATTGAATCGACAGGTTGGGTGAGTGATTAATCGGGTTATTTTTCGCGGATGCGTGCTGGCGTTACTGGCGACGGTACTGACCGGATGCGGCAGTATTATCAGCCGGACTGTGCCGGGACAGGGGCATGGCAACCAGTATTATCCCGGTGTGCAGTGGGATTTGCGGGACAGTCCGTGGCGTTATGTCACCGTCATCGATGTTCCGCTGTCGATGATTGTCGACACTTTCATGCTGCCGGTTGACGCCCGCCACGGGCCTTACGAATAAAATAACTTAATCAATATCACGACCCGGATACTCGTCTTCATCGTCCCATTCTTCAGCTGCCGCTTTACCTTCTTCAGTATCCAGCGGCGGTTCATGCTGGTATTCACCTTCATCCCATTCATACAACGTGGCTTCTTCCTGCCATTCTTCTTCGAGTTCTATCTGATCATAGTCCTCATCAAAGATAGCCTGCGCCGACGCACCGCTGCGGAACGTCAGCGCTTCGATGGAATCCCCTTCACCGCTGAGGAATTCCGCCTGCCACATCACATCGCCATCCTGCATGATGTATTTCTGCAGATTAAACTGGTCCGGAACTGGCTCCTCGTCGTCATGGATCCTATCCTGCGCGGCTTCAAGGAATTCTTCGCGGGCGGCATCAATAGCTTCTTCCAGCGTTGCATACATGCTCATTGTTGTCTCCTGAGTTGAAACTGTTAATGGTTGTGCAGCAAATAGCGTTATTAATGAACAAGTAACGGCCATCTGACAGGGAAAAACCTGATTAAATGATTGTTGTCTATAACTGACAGGATGCAAGTTTTCAGACTAAATCAGTCGGATTTATTTCTGCTATTCTCAATTTCTCGCTGGCGACTTTGCGGC
This sequence comes from Rahnella sp. CJA17(1/100), assembly GCF_963881615.1. Taxonomy (NCBI): domain Bacteria; kingdom Pseudomonadati; phylum Pseudomonadota; class Gammaproteobacteria; order Enterobacterales; family Yersiniaceae; genus Rahnella; species Rahnella sp. CJA17(1/100). Next base: position 219,515 of record NZ_CAWOJA010000044.1, read on the forward strand.
GGTTTAAAAAACGGGAGTGCACATGGTTTCACGACAATCAGTATTACGGGTGGCGCGCCCGACGGACAATCTTGAGCAGGTAGCCCGCATGTATTCGCAGGGGCTGGGTTTCGACATCATCGGCAGTTTTAGTGACCACCAGGGGTTTGATGGCGTGCTGGTCGGGCATCCGCATCATCATTATCATCTCGAGTTTACCCATCATCACGGTTCCTCCGTGGGGCGAGCGCCCACCGAAGATAATCTCCTGGTGTTCTATATTCCTGATAATCAGCAGTGGCTGACGCAGTGCGAACGGATGCTGCAGGCCGGTTTTATCGTCGTGCCTTCGTTTAATCCCTACTGGGATGAATGCGGTAAAACCTTCGAGGATATTGACGGTTATAGGGTGGTGCTGGCTTTGCGGGACTGGACGGCATAGGCACGAATGTCAGCGGAATTTCAGCTTTGCAAAGGCTGTGAGGGGAGAGGGTAAAAGTTTAGCAAACCGGCTACACGGGCAGCGTTTGAGGCATAAAGTGATTCAGACTTCTCAAGATAAGGTGAATGTTATGAAGACTCTTTCCCGCGTTTTGCTCATGCCGCTGTGTGGCCTTGGCGTATTATTCAGCGTGGCCAGTACCGCGGCTGAAAATACACATCCCCAATCACCGATAGAACAGCCGCACGGGTTGCCACCCTTCCACGGTGAGGGCATGCTGCCACCGCCGCCAATGATGGTCGGCTTTTGCCATCCGGGGCAACTGTTCTGTGCCAGCGTAGCCAGTGATAACCCGACTGAAACTATTCAGAAACTGACGTCGATACTTCCGGCTACAACGGCAGGCAAGCATTACGAAGTGCGTCTGGCCGTCGTCGAGGTGCCGGATTACATGCCAGTGCCGCCGCTGGCAGAAAAATCTCAATAAGCCTGTTGCTGCTTCGTCGGCTGGAATTTAGTCAATCATGGCCTGATGAGGCCGGCGTTGCAGACACCAGTACGAATATCCCGCGTTGAATAACACCACCATCGCCGTAACAAAAAATACCGTCCGGAAGCCGTAACTGGCTGAGACCGCCGCACCCAGTAACGGACCGGTGACATTGCCCACATCACGGAACGACTGGTTGTAGCTGAATACCCGTCCTGCTACCTGATTAGTGCAGTTATAGATGAGCAGGGTCTGAACGGCCGGCAGCAATGCGCCATCGCAGGCACCCAGCAGAAAACGCAAAATACCCAGTTGCAGGGGAGTTTGTACCAGGGCCATCGGGATCAGCAACAACACAGATAACGCCATCATCGCCACCAGGATCCGCTCGGGGCCAATCCGGTCGCCGAGTTTGCCTAAACGCGGTGCACTCATCAGCGCGGCCACGCCAGGTACCGAAGCAATCATGCCGCTGATAAACGCCAGGTTTTGTGTATTACCGGCCAGCTCCCGTACGTAAAGCGTCAGGATCGGCGCAATTGAACCCGTCGCCACCTGAATAATCATGGTGGTGACAAACAAACACAGCACCAGTTTAGGATTTTTCAGCGAGGCAAAGACCTGCTTACGGTTCAGCATGTCTTTTTTGCTCACCGGGACAAACTGCTCACGGATAAAATAAAGCGTCATGATGAAACACAAAAACAGCACCGACGCGGTGATAAAGAACACCGGACGCAAACCATAGCTGTCCGCCAGCAACCCTCCGACCAGTGGCCCGAGCAGCGCACCGCTGACACCGCCAGTTGATAACGTACCCAGCGCCCAGCCGCTTTTATTGCGTGGGATTTGTGTGGCGATCAGCGCGTTAGCATTGGGAACAAATCCGCCCAGCAAGCCAAGTAACGCGCGAAGAATCAGGAACTGCCAGATATTCTGCGCGAATCCCATTAATACCATGACGATGGACATGCCGAGTGCGGATCGCAGCAGCATGATTTTGCGGCCTTTACGGTCCGCGAGTCCGCCCCAGAAGGGGGAGGCGATGGCGGAAAACAAGAAGGTGATACTGAAAACCAGCCCCGACCACATATTCAGGGATTCATGACCGGTTACGCCGAGGGTTTCCACGTAAAGGGGCAGGAAGGGCATGATCAGACTGAATGCGGCACCGGTCAGGAAGCAACCGATCCAGGCGACAAACAGATTACGTTTCCAGTTAATGGGATCTGGGGCGATTTCAGGTTCAGAGGCCGAAGTCATAAAATACCGAAGAAAGAGGTCAGATTCGCTCTGGAATGACAAAAAGAAACAAGGCAGAGCATAAGTAACAATCAATTGGCTTAATAATTATGCGCCTAATTATCATTCACTTCAATGATGTTAACGAACTGTAACAAGCGAAGTGAAATACAGGTTCAAAAAGTCTGGAGGAGTGAAGGAGAGCAGATGAAAGCCAAAAAAACGGTCAGCAAGGAGGCTGACCGCGACAGACAAAGAATTAAAGACGCAATACTAAAACCGGATCTTAGCGCAGGGCTTCGTTCTTCATGACAGAGTAACGGCCGCTGCCCAGGAACATGATGACCAGACCACCAAAGAAGTACAGAGCTTCACCTTCCAGCCCCCATGCACCGACTTCAGTAACGGTGAAAAATTTGCCACCCACGACCAGGAAAACTGCCACTAAAATGTTGAATGCCAGCACCAGAGCGGCAGGGCGGGTCAAGATGCCCAGAATAATCAGAACCGGCGCAATCACTTCACCGATGTACGCACCGTAAGCAATAAAGCCCGGCAGGCCATCAGCCTGTAACATCTGTGCAATCCAGCCCACGCCATTTTCCATTTTTGCTACACCGTGGAATAAAACTAAAATACCAAAAGTCAGACGCAACAAAAGCTTACCAAAGTTCTGATGATCAACAGCACGGGTAAAAGCGGAGTTCAGTTTTGCCAACATAATGTGTTCCTTGCAAAGGTAACATGCCTTTAAGAGGCGGGAGGCACGCGGCTCCAAAATCAGCGGAGTAATCACATGCAGAAATTATGGAGAGAGTATTGGCCTAAAACGGGTGGGATCAAATCTGATAAGTTTGAAGAAGTCTGTGAAAAAAACTGATGAAGCAAATCAAAAAAACCGGACCTGCGGCTGCCGGACCGGTTCCGGGTGATTAATCGCTAAGGGCTTTATAGAGCGAAGGCTCACCTTGCGGGCGTGTTTTAAAACGACGGTGCAGCCACATATATTGCTCCGGCGCCTGACAGATCTCGTTTTCCACCACTTTGTTCATATACGTGGCGGCAACCACTTCATCATCCAGCGGGAAGTCAGCGACCTGAGGGTGAATAATCATCTCATAACCTTCCCCTTTGGGCAGACGGCGCGGAGTGAAGGGAATAATTGCCGGTTTGCCCATGCGTGCCAGCAGATATGTCCCGGTGGTGGTGGCGGCTTTATCGACCGCGAAGAACGGTACAAATACGCTGGCGCGCGGGCCGTAGTCATGATCAGGCGCGTACCAGATGATGTCGCCTTGCTTGAGGCTGCGGATCATCCCTTTGAGATCTTTGCGATCCAGCATCCCTTTATTCGAGCGCATACGGCCTTTGGTCTGGATCCAATCCATCAGCTTGTTATCGTGAGGACGGTAAACCCCCACGCCAGGATTATGGATACCAAAGATACGTGCACCCAGTTCCAGCGTCAGGAAATGTACACCGATCAGCAGAACGCCTTGTTTGTTATCACGCGCATGCTGGATATGTTCCAGACCGCTGACTTTGAACCAGCGCTCGATGCGCCAGTCTGGCCAGAACCACGCCATGCCGGTTTCAAACAACCCCATGCCGACGGATTCGAAATTTTTCACAATCATATCTTCGCGCTGTTCCGGACGCATATCCGGGAAACACAATTCGATATTGCGTCTGGCGATTTTATAGCGACGTTTCAGGAAGCGCATTGAGAAGCGACCTAGCCCGGTACCGATGCGATAAATAACCGGATAAGGCAGTAACACCAGTGCATAAAGCAGTCCCAGACCCATCCAGGTGATCCAGTAACGAGGGTGCAGTAACGAACGATTAAAGGTTGGTACCTGAGTCATAGAATCTCTGCGTCAGTGAGTCGAAGTAGAAAGTTTATAAGCTCTGTCTAATGCAGCAGCCTGCCACAGAAACACGCACACATATTCATCCGGAATATGTGTTGTCCGTTATCTTCTGCAGCAAAGTGACATATTGTGGCATTTTTTTGATGTGAGGTGAAAATTCACGGCACTAATACCTCATTTATTTATAGGTTGAGTGAATGAAAAACAAAACGAATTCTCATTAATGTCCCAGCATATTCATTCACCATCAATTCAAATATCAATAGAGAATGTCTTTTTGTCAATGAAACGGGCGGCTGTCGGGCCGCCCGTGATCACGTTTGCAAAATCCCCTTTCTGGCGACTTTCGCGTTAATCTTAAATCTGGTTATTATTCCGGCAGGAAAAGGCCTTTGACGCTATGCGGTTCGCTGCGCCAGTACTGTTTCGGCGCGGCCACTTTTTCCCCCAGTTTTGCCGCTGCATGCCAGGGCCAGCGCGGGTTATACAAAATACCGCGTGCCAGAGCAATCATGTCTGCCTGTCCGGTGCCGATAATGGCTTCCGCCTGTTCCGGTTCAGTGATCAGACCCACAGCGATCACCGGCATTTTCACATAACGCTTAATGCCATCAGCAAATGGCACCTGATAGTTCGGGCCGACGGTGATTTTCTGATGCGGACTCAGACCGCCGCTGGAGACGTGAATGTAGCTGCAACCCAGTTCATCAAGCGCTTTGGCGAGTTCAATGGATTGCTCCAGATCCCAGCCTCCCTCCACCCAGTCGGTGGCGGAAATACGCACACCAATCGGTTTTTCTGCCGGGAATGCCGCACGGATTTCCCCGAAGATCTCCAGCAGCAGGCGCATACGGTTTTCCAGTGAGCCGCCGTACTGGTCGGTGCGCTGGTTTGAAAGTGGCGACAGGAACTGGTGCAGCAGATAACCGTGAGCGCCGTGCAGTTCCAGCAGATCAAAGCCCAGACGGTCGGCGCGACGAACTGTATCGACATAGGCTTTTTTCAGCTCAGCGATTCGCTCCAGCGACATTGCCTGCGGGGCCTCAGTGCCTTCGGTGAAGGCGACGGCGGAAGGCGCAATCGTCTGCCAGCCACCCGCTGACTGGGCGATTTGTGCTCCGCCTTGCCACGGCGCAGCACACGACGCTTTACGTCCCGCATGTCCGAGTTGCAGGCCAAGTGGCATATCGCTGTTTTCACGTAAGCCGGTCACTAAATCCTTCATGGCCGCTTCGGTTGCATCGTCCCACAAGCCCAGATCCTGAGCCGAGATACGCCCCACGGCCTCGACAGCGGTCGCTTCCAGGATCAGCAAACCCGCACCTGAAAAGGATAACTGCCCGAGATGCGCGTGATGCCAGGACGTGGCTTTCCCTTCGTCGGATGAATACTGGCACATTGGCGCGATCACGATGCGGTTAGCGAGTGTCAGCTTCCCTAAGGAAATCGGTTCAAAAAGCTTACTCATGTTTCATGCCCCTTAAAATTCAGCGTGGTGATGGACTACAAGAATAGATAACAACTAAGAATAGGTTATCGCATTTCAAAAATGGGCAATGTACAGCAGGTGTTTTTCTCCTGACGAATTTGCAACGGGAGATGTCCTCATTGTTGCTTTAATGTATAATCTTGCCGCTTCAAAAGTAGCTATTCGGTATCAATAGTTAAATTCCCCTGAAAGACAGGAACGTACACCATGCCAGTGTTACATAACCGTATTTCTAATGAGGAACTGCGTGCGCGCATGTTGGCTGAAACTGAGCCCCGCACTACGGTTTCTTTTTATAAGTATTTCCAGCTCGAAGATCCAAAAGCCTTTCGTGACGCCCTGTACGTCAGCCTGACACGCCTTAACGTATTTGGCCGTATTTACGTAGCAAAAGAAGGGATTAACGCACAAATCAGCGTGCCGCAAAGCCAGTTTGAAGCGTTCAAAACCGTGCTGTTTTCCAGCCATCCGGCGCTGGATCAGATCCGCCTGAATGTCGCGCTGGAAGATGATGGTAAATCCTTCTGGGTGTTGCGTCTCAAAGTGCGTGACCGCATTGTCGCGGACGGGATTGATGATGATTCTTTCGACCCGTCAAATGTGGGTGAGTACCTGAAAGCCGAACAGGTCAACGCCATGATTGACGATCCGGACACATTGTTTGTCGATATGCGCAACCACTACGAATACGAAGTGGGGCATTTTGATAATGCGATTGAAGTCCCGTCTGACACTTTCCGCGATCAACTGCCTATGGCCGTTGATATGCTTAAAGAAGACAAAGACAAGAAAATCGTGATGTATTGCACTGGCGGCATTCGCTGTGAGAAAGCCAGCGCGTACATGTTGCATAACGGTTTTAAAAACGTCTATCACGTGGAAGGCGGTATTATCGAATATGCACGCCGTGCCAAAGAGCAGGGGTTACCGGTAAAATTTAAAGGCAAAAACTTTGTCTTTGATGAGCGTATGGGCGAGCGTATTTCCGATGACGTGATTGCACACTGTCACCAGTGCGGTGTGGCCTGCGATAACCATACCAACTGCAAAAACGACGGCTGCCATCTGCTGTTTATTCAGTGCCCGACGTGTGCAGCGAAATTTGACGGCTGTTGCAGCGAAATCTGTATGACAGAGTTGAAGCTGCCAGTAGAAGAACAACGTGCATTGCGCGCGGGTCGTGAGAATGGCATAAAAATATTCAACAAGTCCAAAGGCTTATTGCAAACCACCATGCATATTCCGGCCCCTGAAAACGACTGACCGGCGTGTATAAAAAAGCCCTGAATGGCGGCAGCGATTCAGGGCTTTATACGTTGAGGGAAGGGGATTACTTCTCCTGCACACCCTCGACCGAAATAATCAGCTCGACATTCTGCGATGCCGGACCGAGATCGGTAGTAATTCCATAATCCTTCAGCGCGATGGACCCTGCCGCTTCAAAACCTGCACGATAACCGCCCCATGGATCCTTGCCCTGACCGAGCAACTTAGCCTGTAACGTTAAAGGTTTGGTGACGCCGTTCAGCGTGAAATCGCCAGTCACTGCCAGATTTTCACCTTCTTTCTTCACTGATGTTGATTTGAATGTGGCCTGCGGATGTTTGCCAACATTCAGGAATTCAGCGCTGCGCAAATGTTTGTCACGTTCGGCGTGATTGGTGAATACGCTGGTGGTGTTAATCGTGACATTCACTTTATCCGCAGCGGGATCTTTCTCATCAAAGGTGAATCCGCCATCGAAATCATTAAAGCTGCCGTACAGCCAGCTGTACCCTAAATGCTTGATACGGAATTCAATAAAAGCGTGCTGACCTTCTTTGTCGATCTTGTAGCTGGCTGCCGTTGCCGAACCCGCCGCCAGTAACAGCGACGCCAGGGTTAAACCCAGAGTGGTCTTTTTCAACATGGTTATTCTCCGTTTATCCATAATATGAACAACATAAGTAAAGAGCTGACCGTGAGCCGGATCAGCGCCCCAGCATGCGGGTCAGGGTGCTGTCACGATCGATGAAATGATGTTTAAGCGCGGCAAGGGCGTGAAAACCTGAGATGATCACAATGCCCCACGCCATCCACAGATGCAGCGTGCCCGCGATATCGGCCTGTTGTTCCAGTCCAGACAGTGTGGCAGGGATCTCAAACCAGCCGAAGACACTGACAGGCTGACCTTCAGCCGTCGAAATCAGATAACCGCTGATCAGAATGCCGAACAGGCCGATGAACAGCAGAACATGAGCCAGCCAGGCGCCAATACGCGTTTTCACGCTGTAGCTTGCCAGCGGCTTAGGTGGCGGAGAAATAAACCGCCAGGCAAGACGGAATACCATCGCAGCAAAAATCAGGATGCCGATACTTTTATGTATTTCCGGTGCACGGTGATACCAGGTGTCGTAATAGCCCAATCCGACCATCCATAATCCCAGTGCAAATAAACCATAAACGGCCACAGCGATGAGCCAGTGAATTAACACTGAAATATGGCCAAAGCGTGCAGGTGTATTTTTCCACAGCATAAGATGATGTTCTCAGTGAAGAGGGTGTTTGTGGAAAATAAACATTTGGAAACATATTGGCAAACTATTATTTTCAAATTAACCGATTAATTTAACTTGTTCATTATTTTTGATGGTATCAGGAAGGTTTCCTTCAGTGCTTTTGCTTTTGTTATCTTACGGCGGTTTTGATTATATCGATTTCAGTGATGACAGGGGTCTGTAAGGTTTTGTCATCGAAGGTAAAGTTAATCATGATACTAAAAATTTGAGTAAAAATAATGATTTCAGGAGTGATTAATCCTTGTTGATGCTTTTCATTAGCCGGTCATTTTGATGTGAACATGAAGTTTTGTTATTCAGGCTATCAATCTAAATGTTTCTTAAATAAAACGTAAATATGTTAAAGGTTGGTTCTCGAGGTGATCGAGATCAGTTTGTGATATCAGACAATATTTATAATTCTCAATAATCCTGATTAGGAATTTTTTTATAGATTAATATTTGATGTTTGCCGGTGTGGGCGCTTTAGCTGAATTAAAAGAGCACCATCCGACATCACATGGAGAGTGACATATGTTTCCTGCAATGAGCCGTTTTATGGCAGTGCCAGTGCTGCTGACAACATTATTATTCCCCCTGACCCGTGTGGCGGCACAGCCTTTGCCGACGGTGACCACTGCGACCATCGCCACTCAACCTGATGGCGTCAGCCGGACCTATCTCGGGCGTCTTGAAGCTGTTCAGGCCGTCAATGTAACCAGCCGGACTGAAGGATTTATCGCCCGCCGGGCCTTTGAGGAGGGGCAGTTTGTGAATGCCGGCGACGTCTTGTATGAAATCGATCCCGCCTTGCATCAGGCGGCTGTCGCTCAGGCCAAAGCCCAGCTCGACAGCGCCAATGCTACCGCACGCCATGCACAAACCCATCTGAACCGCATACAGCGTCTCGGTGATGCGCGTACCGTCAGCCAGTCTGATGTCGATACCGCGCTGGCTGCCCGTGATACCGCCCGTGCGGCTGTCGCGCAGGCGCAGGCGGCGTTAAAAATGCAGGAACTGCAACTAAGCTATACCCGCATTACGGCGCCCATTGCAGGGCGCATCGGCGTGAGCCATTTTCATACCGGCAGTCTGGTGAATCCGGCCAGCGGTGCACTCACGGAAATCGTGCAACTCGATCCGGTACGTGTGGTGATTTCAGTGAATGAACGTGATGTTCTCAGTGCCAGCCACAGCAGTAGCACGCTGGAAGACGCTTTCTCTGCCGATAACATGACGCTTTCTCTGCGCTTATCGGACGGTTCACCTTATATGAAAGCGCCCGTGCTGGAATCCCTCGGCAATCGTATTGATGCGCAAACAGGGACCTTGCCGGTCAGGCTGACCGTGGCAAATCCAGACCATCGTTTGCTGCCGGGGGGCACCGTGAATGTGGCCGCAGAGCCGCGTTCCGGACATTCTCTGCCGGTACTGCCTGCGCAGGCTTTGCAGCAAAATGCGGCAGGGCACTTTGTCTTGCTGGTGAATGACGGACAGCGCGTGGAAGCACGCCCGGTGCGTCTTGGTGCACAAACGGGATACGGCTATTTCGTCATTGAGGGTTTGCAGGGCGGAGAAAAAGTTGTGACAGAAGGCCTGCAATGGATCCGGCCAGGTATGGAAGTGAATGCACGGGCTGCTACGGATGCCCCGGATATGGCCGCGAAGAAACGTTAAGGAATAACGATGCTCCAGCAATTTATTAAAAGACCCCGCTTTGCGGTTGTCATCGCGCTGGTGACGGCGCTGATCGGTGCCGTCGCTCTGAAGGTCATTCCGGTTGAGCAATATCCGGATATCACGCCACCCGTGGTGTCAGTCAGTGCTATTTATCCCGGTGCGAGTGCACGGGACGTAGCGGAATCCGTTGCCGCGCCGATTGAGGCGCAGGTTAACGGTGTCAGTAACATGCTGTATATGTCGTCGAACAGCGGCAATAACGGCAGCTACACGCTGACTATTACGTTCGCCAGCGGTACGGATCCGGATACGGCGGCTGTTGAAGTACAAAACCGTATTTCACAGGTCAGCTCACGTCTTCCGCCGGAAGTGCTGAGCACGGGCGTGTCGGTGCGCAAACAGGCGTCTAATATTCTGATGGGCATCAGCCTCCTTTCACCGGAAAATACCCATGACATGCTGTTTATCAGTAACTTTGCCAGCATTCAGTTGCGTGATGCGCTGGCGCGTGTGGATGGTGTGGGTGATGTCCGGGTTTTCGGTTCCCGTGACTACAGCATGCGTATCTGGCTGGACCCGCGCAAAATGGAAGCGCTGGATGTCAGCAGTATGGAAATCAGTGCCGCTATTCAGAATCAGAATGTGCAGGCGGCGGCCGGGCAGATTGGCGCGTCACCGAGTCCGTCAATGCAGCAGCAAACCCTGACCATCAGCGGCGCGGGGCGTCTGAGTTCGCCGGAAGAGTTCGGCAATATTATTGTGCGTAAAAATGCTCATGGCGGTACGGTGCGTTTGCGCGATGTCGCGCGTATTGAACTGGGTGCGCAGGATTATCAGGTGAATGCGACACTGAATCAGACGCCGTCTGCCTTCCTGTCAGTCTATCCCGCACCGGGGGCAAATGCGCTGAATGTGGCGAATGCTGTGCGGGAGGAAATGTCGCGTCAGGCACGCAATTTCCCGGATGATCTCACCTATGAAATCAAATTCGACTCGACTCGTTTTGTCAGTGCTACACTTGATGAGATTGCCGTTTCACTGGTACTGACCTTCGTCGTCGTCCTGTCGATTGTTTATCTGTTCCTGCAAAGTATGCGGGCGACATTCATCGTCGCACTGACCATTCCGGTGTCTTTACTGGGGACGTTTGCCGTGCTTTATGCCTTTGGCTATTCCGCCAATACCCTCAGCTTGTTTGCCATTATTTTGGCGCTGACAGTAGTGGTCGATGACGCCATCGTGGTGGTGGAAAACGTTGAGCGCCTGATGATGGAGGATCCGTCGCTCGGGCGTGTGGCCGCAACCCGCAAGGCTCTGAAGCAAATTGCCGGGCCGGTCATCGCCACTACTGTGGTTCTGCTGGCGGTATTTGTGCCCATTGCGGTTCTGCCGGGTATTACCGGTGCGCTGTATCGTCAGTTTGCTGTCACTCTGTCGGCGGCCGTTGTTCTTTCAAGTATCAACGCGCTGACCCTGACCCCTGCGCTGTGCGCAACCCTTCTCAAGCCGCGACCTGCGAAGCCGGCCCGTGTTTTCCACTGGTTTAATCAGGGGCTGGACGCTGTTCGCGATGTCTATGTGAAAGCCGCACGGGGCATCAGTAAAAGTGCGTTCACCAGCGTTGTAACGGTTCTGGTGATCGGCGGAGCCTGTGTATGGGGCTACAGCAGTTTGCCAAAATCCTTCCTGCCGGATGAAGATCAGGGCTACTTCTTCGTGAATGTGCAGTTACCCGACGGGGCGTCATTAAACCGCACCGATGCCGTGCTCGGGCAGATGCAGCAGATTATGCAAAAAGACCCGGCGGTCGAGGATGTGATCGCCATCAGTGGCTTCAGCCTGCTGAGTGGCGGGAGTTCGCCAAACGCCGCCTTTGGTATCGTGTTGCTCAAGCCGTGGGGCGATCGCGACAGTGTGGATCAGGTGATTGGTCGCCTGCAACCGGCGATGGCGGGCATTCCCTCTGCAATGATTATGGCAATAAATCCGCCTGCGATTTCCGGATTAGGTACGGCCTCAGGGCTGGATTTACGTTTGCAGGCGTTACAGGGGCAATCGCCACAGGAACTGGCTGTCACCGGACAGGCGCTGATCCAGACCGCTAACCAGGATCCTAATCTGAGCCGTGTGTTTACTACCTTCAGTGCCTCCGTGCCGGAAATCGCCCTGAGTGTGGATCGTGACCGTGCGGCGCTGTTACAGGTACCGGTCAGCCGTATTTTCGGTACGTTGCAGACATCACTTGGTGGCGTGAACGTCAGCGATTTCATCATCAATAACCGCCTGTTTAATGTGCAGATGCAAAACGAAATGGAAGATCGCCAGCGCGCAGACCAGATATCCACACTCACGGTACGCAGCGACAACGGCTCACTGGTCAGTCTTGCGAAGATGGTTGAAATGACACCGTCGCTGGGTGCACCGTTTATCACGCAATATAATCAGTTCCCTTCACTGGCTATCAGCGGCTCGGCGGCACCCGGCATCAGTTCCGGTGAGGCGATGGCGCAGATGGAACATATCCTGAGCGAGAAGCTGCCTGCGGGTTACGGCTATGAATGGACCGGCATGTCATTGCAGGAAATTCAGGCTGGTGGCCAGGCCATCCTTATCTATGCCGCGGCACTGCTGTTTGCGTATCTGTTTCTGGTGGCGCAATACGAAAGCTGGAGCATTCCTCTTGTTGTGATGATTTCTGTGATTTTCGCGGTGTTTGGTGCAATCGGCGGCCTGCACATGGCGGGGCTGAGCAACGACGTATATGCTCAGATTGGTATGGTCTTGTTAATCGGCCTCGCGGCGAAAAATGCCATTCTGATTGTTGAATTCTCAAAAGCCAGAAGAGAAGAGGGGGCATCTGTCAGCGAAGCGGCGCAGGACGGCGCGAAACAGCGTTTCCGTGCGGTAATGATGACGGCAATCTCGTTCATTCTCGGGGTGTTACCGCTGGTCATGGCATCCGGTGCAGGTGCCATGAGTCGGCATATCATCGGCGTTACGGTGTTCAGTGGTATGTTGCTATCCACGACGGTGGGGATCCTGTTTATTCCGGCGCTGTATCTGCATATCCAGCGTCTGCGTGAGTGGGTGAAATCTCGCTAAGGATCCGGCCAGCTTCAGGAGAGAAAGGCTTGCGTAAAACGATCGTGACAACTCAGGGTCTGAAAATTGTTGTAATGATGGCGATGCTGGTAGTGATCTTCGCGGGGATTAAATCTGCTGCAGATATCATCGTGCCCTTTATTCTGGCGCTGTTTCTGGCTTTCGTATTGAATCCGCTGATTGTCTTACTGGAAAAATGGCGGGTGCCCCGGGCACTCGCTGTTTTGCTGGTGGCAACGCTGGTGATTTGCATGATGGTTTTTCTGACCACCAAACTGCTGGTGACGCTCAATGAATTTGCCCGCACATTGCCACAATATCGCGGACTTATTGTCGACAAACTCAGTGATATTGAGGCCTGGTTTCCGCAAAGCGAACTGACGTTATCTCCCGAGCAACTGGCCAGTTACATCGATCCGGCGGCGACGCTGAATATGGTCAGTAAGTTAATCAGCTATTTGTCCAACGCCATGGCCGGTCTGTTCTTACTGCTGATGACCGTGGCATTCATGCTGCTTGAAGTCCCGCAACTGCCCTACAAAGTGGAGCAGATGTCAGAGGACCCGGGCAAAGGAATGGCTAATATTCAGCGTGCCCTGGACAGCGTGACACGCTATCTGGTGATCAAAACGCTGATAAGTGTGGTGACGGGGCTGGCAGTTTGGGCCTTGCTGGCAGTTACCGGCATCCGTTTTGCGTTCCTGTGGGGGATGCTGGCTTTCGCCCTGAATTACATTCCCAATATTGGTTCTTTTATCGCGGCTATTCCGCCGATCATTCAGGCATTTTTGTTTAACGGTTTCAGTGAAGGGCTGATCCTGGCAGGGGGCTATATCCTCATCAATCTGATTTTCGGCAGCATTATTGATCCGAAAATTCTGGGGCGCGGATTGGGGTTATCGACGCTTGTGGTCTTTATGTCGCTGATATTCTGGGGATGGCTGATGGGGCCGGTCGGCATGTTGCTTTCGGTGCCGCTGACGATTGTGCTCAAAATAGCCCTTGAACCTACGGCGGCAGGCCACAAAATTGCCGTGCTTCTGGGCGATGGTCCGCCAGAACATAAAAGTTAGCTTTTCTCTTCAAAATGATGAGCAAACATTTCAATTTTTTTATGCATTAAGCGAATCACTGAAAGCAGGATGTTTGTGATTTTTGTGGGAGTCGCGTGACGAGAAATTATGCTTGTCATTGGTGAGGCTGCTAACATTAAGGCCATCGTCGGCTTCTGTCGTCATAGTGCAACCTGGCGAGAGAGAAGGGATAAAAACAAGATATTTAAAAAGATGGGTGAAGAATACCATGATATAAAATGCCCTGAATTATCAGGGCATTTAGGATTTTTGCAGGTTTAGCTATAAGTTTTGTAAATCATCTGCAAGTCGTCTTTAATTTGTCGGCTGATTGGCGTCGCAGAAATATCATCAATGGGCCAGAATAAATACTTAATCAGGTTGTAAATGAAACAAAATTCCAGCCGGTTACGGACTTTGATTTTCTGCGCCAGATGTCGTTTATGGACATATACCGTACGGCTGCTGATGTTTAATTTTCTGGCAATGCGGTAGTTCGGCATCTCAGACATCCAGTAGCTCATTACCAGAATTTCCTGATCGCTAAGTAACATTTTTGGCAAACCGAAGTTATTTATCGGCATAAATGCTTCGGGATCTGCTGCAATCTGCTGCAAGAGGGAGGTGAGTGCCTGCTTGTTGAGAATAGAGACTTCGCGGGTAACGGCAATCGGTGTTTCAGAATCCGGGTAACTGGCGTCAACGTAGCAGTATATTCGGGCGCTTTGACGAAATTCAAAAAACGCTTTTAATTCCTCAGATACTTCTGCGTTATGGCAATGGTTTGTCATATTCACAAGAATAATATCAGGTTGAAATTCAGGAATTAGATTGAGGGAGTGAGAAATATTCACAGTGTCGATAATATCGAGGCTGTTATTTTCAATAAGATAAGAGAAAATTCCTAAACGCGTAAAACCACAGGGTTCAATTATACAAATTTTCATACCACGTCCTTGTCATGCGTAACATTACGCGCCGAAACCACTCCTGTGATTTCTGTATCCAGCATAGATTCTTTTCTATAATGCTGTCAATTCGTAAATTCCAGTCTATTGATCTTGTTCAAACTGGAATTGAAAAATCGTATCGTTAATAAAATGATAACCCTCGATAAATATTCACGAGGGTTGAAATTATTTTACGTTAATTGAACCGCGTAAGAGAAAAGGGGGTGAGATCAAAAGGAATAGGATGATTGTTACCGAAGTGAGTAACTATTTCCCCTAATACGCTGGCGAATTTAAAACCGTGACCACTTAATCCCGAAATCACTAAGGTATTTTCTCTGTCCGGCAGGGTATCAATAATGAAATCTTCATCAGTCGTCATGTCATAAGTGCATGACGCACCACGCAAACTGACACCTACACCCGGCAGGAAATGGCGGAAGAAATTGAAGGACTCTGTGCCATCCTGACTGACGCTGCCATAAGGTTTACGCTGCTCGGGTTCCGTTATCCATTGGCCACCGTTATGCTTACCTAACTTAAGTTCATCCTTCACTGAGGGGAATCCGTAGTACTGATCGCCCTGCAGAGTTTCGAGCGTAAAGGCTGGAAAATGGTTTTCTTCACTGTAGCGGCCATCTGCATGGAACCAGGCAAACACCTTACGCAGAGGTTTCACGGGTAATTCCGGGAGGATTTTCGTGACCCAGGTTCCCGCCGTTACTACCAGTTTGGCCCCGCGGTAGACTCCGTCAATCGTTGAGACTTCAATGCCATCATCCAGCCAGTTAATACTTTCAACGGGACAGTTGAATAATTGCGCACAGCCTGCTTCCCGTGCGAGACGAATGTATGCCGCAACCGCCATTTCACTTTGCAGAAAACCCGAGTTGGGTTCGTATACACCGCAATAGCCGTCCTGCAGCGTGAACAGAGGCCACTTTTCACGAATTTCAGCCGCACTGAGGGATTGTATGACGAGGTTGTAGGTTTCTGCGCTGTTCTTAACGTTACCGATAAATTCAGAGTTTTCAGGACCAATATTCAGGACGCCGCTACGATGGAAAATCTTATCGCTGCTCAGTTCTGCCAGCTCATCCCAAAGCGTTTGAGCTCTCAGCAGCATTGGCACATAACGGGAACCTTCGCCGTAAGCGTGGCGGATAAGGCGTGTTTCGCCATGGTGACTGCCCGCCTGATGGGGTGGCATTGCGCTATCTATCATCAGCACTTTCAAGCCGGAACGGGTGGCGTAGTAGCCTGCGGCTGAACCGACCGAACCGCTGCCTACGATAATGAGATCGTAATCCATAATTCAAACGTTCCTGTGGTGAGAATTTTTAACAAACTGGCTACTGGCATGATAGAGAGTTTAAGGCGAAGATGGCAAGCAGCGCGGAGGCAAAGAAAAAGGCACCAGGATAAATCGCTGGTGCCTCAGACTGGCAGGTAAAGATTAGTGTTTTCGGTGATCACTGTATTCGTACTCGTTAGATTCTATCTTTTCGATGCCGGCTTCAAGAATGTTAATGAGTTGCCGTGCAACGTCGGTAGTTAACCACAAGGTTCTGTCTACCTGAGCATCCT
Organism: Rahnella sp. CJA17(1/100); assembly: GCF_963881615.1. Classification (NCBI taxonomy): domain Bacteria; kingdom Pseudomonadati; phylum Pseudomonadota; class Gammaproteobacteria; order Enterobacterales; family Yersiniaceae; genus Rahnella; species Rahnella sp. CJA17(1/100). The sequence goes on from NZ_CAWOJA010000044.1 coordinate 235,960, forward strand.
CGGGTGTCTGGTCTTTTGAAGACAGGTAATGAAGGCGTATCATCATGGCATCATAAGAGTCGACGGTACTGATATCCCAACCAACAAGCGGGTGTGTCTGAATAACTTCATCATTTCTGTCCATATAGACCCCTTATATTGTAGTGACTGACGTGAGTGACTATCTGAGGATCAAGGCGGCTCATTATCATGTGAGCAATTTCAGTATAAACAGATAAACCGATTTATGGAGTGATTTAAGCGTATTAAATTGTAAATAATTTGTGTTGATTATTTATTCAGCGGAATAATCTGAGATTAACTTAAATTTTATTTTTCAGAAGAGTCTGTTTTATGCAGTAAAAAAGAATAAAAAACCGGACTGCGACGCCCGGTGAAATACACCAATAGCCTTGCGGCGTGGTTTTAATAAACCTGATTATTATAGATAGGGAGTAAAAAGTGAATGGCTTTTCAGGGATTTCATCGGGTTACTCATCGTTCTGATTTGAGAACCAGTCATCAGCGCTTTCCCAGGTTTCCTGAAGAATTTCCTCGATAAGGTCACGGTCAGTTTTTGCGCCACCCAAAACGGACAGGCTATTTGCCCCCGCATAGCGGACCTGAATTTTATTTTCGCGGTCAGAAAACAGTTTGTTAATTCTTTTACTCAATTCACCTGATAACGCGTCCAGCGCGCCAGCAGGCAGAGGCTTGGTTTTATCGATTGTGACTTCAACACGCATAGGACCTCCTGAATAGATTTGACTGTATATTTATACAGTCAAATCATGATCAGTGCAATACACGCTTGTGAGAATTTGTATTTAGTTCGACGTCACTTTCCAGTTCAGTGTCTGACCTGCGAGGAATGGCACAACAGATTCATTGCCCAACGCAATTTCTTCCGGCTGCGTCACCGGTATACGAGACATTTCGATGAAGTCTTCATTGAGCGGCAGGCCATAGAAACGCGGGCCGTTAAGGGAGCAAAACGCCTCAAAGTGTTGCAGTGCATTCATTTCTTCAAAGACGGTCGCATAAGCCGATAACGCCAGTGGGGCATTGAAGCAACCTGCACATCCGCAGCTCGATTCTTTACGGTCTTTGGTGTGCGGCGCAGAGTCGGTACCGAGGAAGAAGCGATCCGCGCCGCTGGCGATGACCTCACGCAATGCTTCCTGATGAACGTTGCGTTTGAGAATGGGGAGACAGAACAGGTGAGGGCGCACGCCGCCAACCAGCATGTGATTGCGGTTGAACATCAGATGCTGCGGCGTAATGGTTGCACCCAGATACTGATTGCCGGAAAGAACATACTGCGCGGCTTCTTTGGTGGTGATGTGCTCGAAGACAATTTTCAATTCAGGGAACTGACGACGCACCGGATCCATCACTTCATCAATGAAACGGGCTTCACGATCAAAAATATCGACATGGTTGTGAGTGACTTCACCGTGGATCAGCAAAGGCATACCGATTTTCTGCATACGTTCCAAAACAGGGTAAATCATTTTGGTATCAGAAACGCCATGCTGGGAATTTGTTGTCGCGTTCGCCGGATACAGTTTTGCTGCTGTGAACACGCCTTGCTCGAAACCGCGGGCAATTTCTTCCGGATCCAGAGAATCGGTCAGATAGCAGGTCATCAGAGGGGTAAAATTATGTCCGACAGGCAACGCGGCCATAATCCGTTCACGATATGCTATCGCAGCCGCCACGGTGGTTACGGGAGGACTCAGGTTTGGCATGACAATCGCACGACCAAATACTTCACTGGTGAAAGGTAACACCGTGCTGAGCATTTGGTCGTCACGAAGGTGAATATGCCAGTCATCTGGACGGCGGATTTTCAAAACTTGCGGTGTTGCGGTCATCAGGCAAAACTCCGGCATTGAGAGACAAGATATTGGGATCAGGTGCGGTAATGGGAGCATTAACGGCGGGGAACAAGAATAAGCGTAAAAGCGATGTGTTGCATCTGTTAAATAAAGTTCGTATTGAAATCAATGTGTCGAAAGGTTCATAGTGGGGACAGATTTTAGTCAGAGTGCTTACCGGTTCGCCGCTAAGCATGACCAAAAAAACAGGAGAACCATTATGGAAATCAGAGTTGTTGCCACTATTGTCGCTAAAAAAGAGTTTACGGCAAAAGTGACAGAAGCGTTGCTTGACGTAATTGAACCAAGCCGACAGGAAGTAGGGTGCCTGCAATATGAGTTGCATCAGGATCTCGATACAGAAGGGACTTTTGTTTTCTACGAGCGATGGGCCTCTGAAGAAGCGCTGAATCAGCACAACAAAACTGAACATTTCCAGCATTTTGCAAAAAGCCTGGAAGGCAAACTGGAGGAACTCACGATTCGCCGGTTGAAAAGTCTGGCCTGATGAGATTGAATCTTCAACAGTTTCTATAAAAAAACCCGCCGAGGCGGGTTTTTTTAGACTGAGTGGTCAGCGATTACTCGGCTGGCATCTCAGGTTTGGTGGCCGGGGCTGTTGCAGTGGTGGCTGCCGCATGGCCGCCTGCAGAGCCTTTACCCTCAAAGTTGAACTCAGGACGAATCCAGTCACTGTGACGAGGTGGCTCTGGCACATAGGCAGGTGCTGGTGCCTTCGTCATTGGCGCGGTTGCGAGGTGCTTGAAGCGAGGTGCAACAACCGCAGCTTCAGTACCTGCCGGAGCGGCTGCGACTGGCGCAGTTTCCACAGCAGGTTTAACTTCAGCAACAACAGGTTCAGCTTTCACTTCGGGTTCGGCGACTGGCGCAGGTGCCTGAACTTCAGATGCAGCGAGAACATCTGTGGGTTCAACGATCGCAGGCTCGAGCGCTTCTGGCGCAACATCAACCACAGCTGTTTCTGCAACAGGTTCAGCTGTTGCCGGTTCAACCAGCACTGGCTCGTTGGCTACAGGCTGTGCAACGTCTGCTGCTGCTGTTTCGGCTGGCACCTCTTGTGGTGCAGCGTCAACAACATCATTGACAGGCTCTGCGACTGGCTGTTGCGTAACTTCAGTGATGTCAGATATGACCGGCGTATTCGCCTGTGCAATCTCGACCTGCTCAGTCAGCACTTCAGGAGTTTCTGTTTCAGTAACCTGTTGTTCAGAGGACTGAGCAACCGGATAAGTGACCCAGACTTTACCCGAAGCCATTTCCGGAGAAACGAACGCACCTGCAAGTGGCATTGGTGACTGGGTCGGATAACGCTCATCACGATAACGACGACGACGTTGGCCGCTTACACGCAGGTGGCGTGGAGAACGACGTGAACGACGTGGCATGCCATTTTCACGGGCGTTGTCATTCTGATTATCTTCGTTATCAGCAACGTTTGCGGTTTCAGCATCAGAAGGTTCCTGCTCAGCAATCGCTGGCGCCGCAGGGCGGGTGCCGGTGATCAATAACTGAGCTGCAGCTTCTTCTTCATGATCTACTTCTGCTTCAGATTCGAAACGGATTTTATGCGATAACTGACGACGCTGACGGCGCTGAGTTGGCTGACGATCTTCCTGCTCAGTTTCATCGGTAACCACCGGAGCAGCAACTTGTTCGACAACTGCGACATCCTGAACTTTCTCTTCAGTTTGTGGTTTACGCTTGTCTTCAGAACGGCGACGCGAACGTTCACGGCGAGGCTGTTGCTGCTGTTCTTCACGAGCAACAGTTTCAACTTCTTCGCTACGGGTTTCGGTAACAACCTGTTCCTGATTACGGCGGCCACGGCGCTGCTGATCATCACGCTGTTCGCGATTATTTTCGCGGGTATCACGGTTTTCACCACGATTATCACGATTGTTGTCACGACCTTCACCACGTTCGCCACGATTACCGCGTTCATTGCGATCGCCACGTTCTCCGTTGCGATCACGACGTCCGCCCAGGCGGCGTTGATTACGGCGTTCGTTGTTACGACGGTTTTCCGTTTCAGTAGCTTCCGGCGTCTCTTGCGGTGCTTCAACAGGTTTAACTTCCTGCTGTGGCTCCGGTGCGAACAAGCTTTTCAACCCACTCAGAAGGCGGCTGACAAACCCTGATTTCTCAGCAACAGGTGTCGCAGGCGCATTAACTGTTGCCGTTCGGGTTTTAACCGGTTCTTCGGTCACTGTTGCCTGCTCAAAGCTGGATGGAGGCGCTTCGCTTTGCAGCGCAAACGCAGCCAGAGCCGGTTGCTCAGGACGACGACGTTCAGTCGGCAACTCTTCTGAAGGTTGCAGCATTTCCGCTTCATGAATCTGTGGCAGCAAATAGCTCAGTGCAGAAATTTCTTCGCCTTTACGAACGCGAAGAACATGGTAGTGCGGAGTTTGCATCTGATCGTTAGGCACGATCACTGCACGCACACCACCCTGACGTTTCTCGATGGCATTCACCGATTCACGTTTTTCGTTCAGCAAGTAAGAAGCGATTGGCACCGGAACGATGGCATGCACTTCTTTAGTATTTTCTTTCAGTGCTTCTTCTTCGATCAAGCGCAGAATCGACAGTGACAGAGATTCGTTGTCACGGACGGTACCAGTACCTGCACAACGCGGGCAGATATGGTGCGTTGATTCACCCAATGACGGGCTGAGGCGCTGACGGGACATTTCCAGCAAACCGAAACGGGAAATGCGACCGATTTGAATACGGGCGCGGTCCTGACGAACGGCATCACGCAGACGGTTTTCTACTTCGCGCTGGTGGCGAACAGGTGTCATGTCGATGAAGTCGATAACAATCAGACCACCGAGGTCACGCAGGCGTAACTGACGGGCAATTTCATCTGCAGCTTCAAGGTTGGTGTTGAATGCGGTTTCTTCGATATCGCCGCCGCGGGTTGCACGCGCGGAGTTGATGTCGATAGCGGTCAGCGCTTCGGTGCTGTCGATAACAATAGAGCCACCGGAAGGCAGACGGACTTCGCGCTGGAAAGCGGATTCAATCTGCGATTCGATTTGGTAATGACTGAACAGCGGAATTTCGCCAACATACGGCTTAATTTTGCTGCTGAAATCAGGACGACCCAGAGCAGCAATATGTTCTTTTGCCAGCTCGAGGACTTTCGGGTTATCGATGAGGATCTCACCGATGTCCGGGCGCAGGTAATCACGAAACGCACGAACGATAACGTTGCTTTCCTGATGGATCAGGAATGGCGCAGGGCGGCCTTCAGCGGCTTTCTTGATCGCATCCCAATGCTTAAGACGGAAAGTCAGGTCCCACTGCAGAGCTTCTGCGGATTTACCGACACCGGCAGTACGCACAATCAGGCCCATGCCATCAGGCAGTTGCAGGGAAGACAAGGCTTCTTTCAGTTCAGTACGGTCATCGCCTTCAATACGGCGGGAAATACCCCCTGCGCGTGGATTGTTTGGCATCAGAACCAGATAACTACCGGCCAGACTGATAAACGTCGTCAGTGCTGCGCCTTTATTTCCACGCTCTTCTTTATCTACCTGAACAATGACTTCCTGGCCTTCGCGCAACACATCTTTGATGTTCGGGCGGCCATGGGAAGAATAATTGCTTGGGAAATATTCGCGGGAAATTTCTTTCAGAGGGAGGAAACCATGTCGTTCCGCGCCGTAATCTACGAATGCTGCTTCCAGACTTGGCTCAATGCGGGTGATTTTACCTTTGTAAATATTCGCTTTTTTCTGCTCATGGCCCGGACTTTCAATATCCAAATCATACAGCCGCTGTCCATCTACGAGGGCAACGCGCAACTCTTCTTGCTGAGTTGCGTTAATCAACATTCTTTTCATCTTAACTTACTCATTATTATTCCATTATTGACAGAGCTGCGGGCAAAATGACCTCATGACCGGATAAACCGTTGGCCCCGAGTCTTCTCGCAAATCGTCAACCTCACGGCTGTCGCTTGCATAGGGGCGCATTATTTCGGTAAGTCTGCTTTTGCTGTATTAAAGACACCAGCGTTGTGAAAGCAGCACTTTTATTAGGGGAATAGCTTCTGAATTTACGTTAACAGATCTCATTCCATTCGCCGGCCAAGCTGCAACCCGCAGCCCGCTAATTGCTTGATTTCACATTACGTCTTACGCCATTGCTGCGTTTTTGTGCGATCAGGCAAATCTATAATTCCTGCGTTTTCCCTAACTTAAGAGAAACAACGCCGAAAGTGACTTCATTATTCCATTGCAGGCACTGTGATAGCAAGGTGACTTTTCCCAAGCAGGTAAGATATTTACCTCAATGAGAGATGCGCCGCATTGTCAGAACCTGAGCTTTCTTAAAAAACAGGGGGAGTGAGAAGGTTTTCCTATGCTGTTACTGGTAAAGTAAAAGTTAAGCACATAAAAATCAGTGGCGCGAACCGTGCCGGATATTTAGAATCGCGAGCCATGAAAACTGAGAATCCAACTGTACAATTAATCCCCATTTCTGACGACGAAGCCGGTCAGCGTATCGACAACTTCTTACTTAAAATCCTTAAGGGCGTGCCGAAGAGCATGATCTATCGCATCGTGCGTAAGGGTGAAGTGCGGGTAAATAAGAAAAGAATTAAGCCGGAATATAAATTAATTGCCGGTGATGAAGTGCGTGTCCCGCCCGTTCGTGTTGCTGAACGTGATGAAGCGCCAGTTTCTGCAAAGCTGGATAAAGTCGCCGCGCTGGCGGATTGCATCTTATATGAAGACGATCATTTGCTGATCCTTAATAAACCTTCCGGCACTGCCGTACACGGCGGCAGTGGTTTAAGTTTCGGCGTGATTGAAGGCCTGCGCGCGCTGCGTCCGGATGCTCGTTTTCTGGAACTGGTTCACCGTCTGGACCGTGATACTTCCGGTGTTTTGCTGGTCGCCAAGAAACGCTCTGCACTACGTTCCTTACATGAGCAACTGCGTGTGAAAAGCATGCAAAAGGATTATCTGGCGCTGGTCCGGGGTGAATGGCCGTCACACTGCAAAGTCGTGCAGGCGCCTTTACTGAAAAATATTCTGCAAAGCGGCGAACGTATTGTCAGGGTTAATGCCGAAGGCAAGCCTTCAGAAACGCGCTTCAAAATTGAAGAACGTTATGAGTTTGCAACTCTGGTTAAAGCCAGCCCGGTGACCGGCAGAACCCATCAGATCCGCGTACACGCATTGCATGCCGGACATCCGATTGCGTTTGATGACCGTTATGGTGAGCGAGATTTCGATGCAAAACTGTCCGGAACTGGCCTCAATCGTTTATTCCTGCATGCGGCGGCGTTGCGTTTTGAGCATCCGAACACGGGGGAGACGATGCGTATTGAAGCACCGATGGATGCTAAACTGCGTAACTGTCTGAAAGTTTTACGGGGTAAAACGACAGCACGTTAAAGCACGAATAGTAAACAGAGGCGCACAGAGTGTGCCTTTTTTATTCCTTTTATAGCAACGGATTGATGCCTTCCTGACGCAACAAGGCGAGCAGGGCAATAAGGGGCAACCCAATCAGCGTGTTCGGGTCGCGTCCTGCCAGACTGTCGAAAAGTGTGATCCCCAGTCCTTCGCATTTAAAGCTCCCGGCACAGTCATAAGGTTGTTCGCGATGCAAATAACCGGTAATTTCTTCATCAGTTAATGACCGGAAGGTCACGTCAAATGTTTCACATAAAGTCTGCGCCGTTTGTGTTTCGCCGTTATACAGGCTCAGACCGGTGTAAAACGTCACTGTCTTGCCACTGGCAGCACGCAACTGGTGGAATGCGTTATCAAACGTGTGCGGCTTGCCGGTTATTTTTCTGTCAATCACGCAGACCTGATCAGAACCGATTATCAGGTGTTCAGGATACAAAGCTGCAAGCACGCTGGCTTTGCTGTAAGCCAGACGCTGCACCAGTTCGGCGGGTTTTTCGTCCCGACCCGGCGTCTCATCAATGGCGGGTGAGGCGCAGGAAAATACCAGGCCGGCTTTATCGAGAAGGGCCTTGCGGTAAACCGATGTTGAAGCCAGAAGTAATTTTTTTTGATGTGCTGACATAATTTTTTTTCACAAAGCGTAGCGTTATTGAATCGCACATTTTAAACTGTCGGCCGCTGCGGAAGCGAATATTGGTGAAAGGTGCGGTTTTAAGGCCTTTTTCTTTGACTCTCTGTCGTTACAAAGTTAATATGCGCGCCCTATGCAAAAAGTAAAATTACCCCTGACCCTTGATGCGGTTCGCACTGCCCAGAAGCGTTTAGACTATACAGGTGTCTATACTGCTGATCAGGTTACGCGTGTTGCCCAATCAGTGGTCAGTGTGGATTCTGATATACAAACCTCTTTGTCGTTTAATATCGACAACCAGCGTCTGGCTGTGATTACCGGCCACTCCGATGTTGCTGTCACTCTGGAATGCCAGAGATGCGGTAAGACGTTTGAACATCAGGTTCACACAACATATTGTTTTAGTCCTGTCCAGAATGATGAACAGGCTGAGGCATTACCGGAAGCGTACGAGCCGATCGAAGTCGATGATTTTGGCGAAGTTGATTTGCTGGCAATGATTGAAGACGAAATTATTCTTTCACTGCCTGTCGTGCCGGTACATGAATCTGAACACTGTGAAGTGTCCGAAGCGGACATGGTATTCGGTAAACTGCCTGAAGAGGCGGAGAAACCAAATCCATTTGCCGTATTAGCGAGTTTAAAGAAAAGTACTTAAGGAGTAAGGTCCATGGCCGTACAACAGAATAAACCAACCCGTTCTAAACGTGGCATGCGTCGTTCACATGATGCTCTGACCACTTCCACTCTGTCTGTGGACAAGACTTCTGGTGAAACTCACCTGCGTCACCACATCACTGCCGACGGTTTCTACCGCGGTCGCAAGGTAATCGGCTGATATTTGTCTGCAACTTATTCACGTGATAAGTGCTGGCAAGGCGATACCTTGACTCGTCTAACCATCGCGTTAGATGTAATGGGCGGAGATTTCGGTCCTTCCGTCACAGTGCCTGCTTCATTGCAGGCACTGATCTCTAATTCTGAATTAGACCTCCTTCTGGTCGGCGATCCCGACGCAATCACACCTTTCTTAGCCAAAGCCGATCCTTCTTTAACAGAACGAATTCGGATAATTCCTGCTGAATCAGTTATAGCCAGCGATTTACGTGCGTCGCAAGCTATACGGGCCAGTAAAGGAAGCTCGATGCGTGTGGCGTTGGAACTGATCAAGAGTGGTGATGCACTGGCGTGTGTCAGTGCCGGGAATACCGGCGCACTGATGGGATTAGCCAAGCTGGTTGTCAAGCCGCTGGATGGTATTGAGCGCCCGGCGTTGATGAGCGTGCTACCTAACCAGCAACGTAGTAAAACTGTGGTGCTGGATCTGGGCGCCAACGTTGAGTGCGACAGCACGATGTTGGTCCAGTTTGCCGTGATGGGGGCTGTGATGGCCGAACAGGTGGTGGGGATCACGAATCCCCGCGTTGCCTTGCTCAATATCGGCGAAGAGGAAAGCAAAGGGCTGGATAATATCCGTGAAGCCGCCGCGATTTTAAAAAATACCGCACTAATCAACTATATCGGTTATCTTGAAGGTAACGACCTTCTGACCGGTAAAACAGATGTGATGGTGTGTGACGGCTTTGTGGGTAACGTTACGCTCAAGACCATGGAAGGTGTAATAAGGATGTTTTTGTCACTGTTAAAATCCTCGGGAGAGGGTGGCAAGAAGGCCTGGTGGTTGAAATGGTTAGGTCGGATTCTGCAGAAAAAATTGCTAAAGCGTTTTAGCCATCTCAATCCCGACCAGTATAATGGCGCATGTTTGTTAGGATTACGGGGCATCGTTATTAAAAGCCACGGCGGAGCAAACCAGCGTGCGTTTGCTGTTGCTATCGAACAGGCTGTGCAGGCGGTGCAGCGGCAAGTCCCTCAGCGGATTGCCGCGCGCCTTGAAGCTGTATTACCCAAGAGTGACTGATCGTACATGTATACAAAGATTCTCGGTACGGGGAGCTATTTGCCCGTGCAAGTTCGGACTAATGCCGACTTAGAAAAAATGGTGGATACCTCCGACGAGTGGATCGTCACCCGTACGGGTATTCGTGAACGTCGTATCGCTACACCGGATGAGACTGTGGCCACAATGGGCCTGCACGCTGCTGAAAAAGCACTTGAAATGGCCAGCGTCAGCGCAAGCGACGTAGGTTTGATCATTGTTGCAACAACCTCATCTTCACATGCATTCCCGAGTTCAGCCTGCCAGGTGCAGAATATGCTCGGCATCAGGGATTGCGCAGCGTTCGATCTGGCGGCGGCATGTGCAGGTTTCACCTATGCGCTGAGCGTTGCCGATCAATACATTAAAAACGGTGCTGTAAAATACGCGCTGGTGATCGGATCTGATGTGCTATCCCGTAAACTCGATCCTGAAGATCGTGGCACGGTGATCCTCTTTGGAGATGGCGCTGGTGCAGTTTTGCTGGGAGCTTCCGAAGAGCAAGGCATCATCTCCACTCACATGCATGCCGATGGTCATTACGGTAATCTGTTGACGTTGGCGTACCCTAGCCAGTCAGAACCAGAAAAACCTGCTTATGTCACTATGGCAGGTAATGAAGTCTTCAAAGTCGCGGTGACTGAGTTGGCGCACATTGTTGATGAAACCCTGACGGCAAATAATCTCGACCGCTCTGCTCTTGACTGGCTGGTGCCACATCAGGCGAACCTGCGTATCATCAGCGCAACAGCGAAAAAGCTGGGCATGGGCATGGATAAAGTCGTTGTTACGCTCGATCGTCATGGCAATACGTCGGCGGCTTCGGTGCCTGCAGCACTTGACGAAGCGGTCCGTGACGGCAGAATTCAGCGCGGGCAATTAGTGTTGCTCGAAGCATTTGGCGGTGGCTTTACCTGGGGCTCGGCGCTGGTACGTTTTTGATTTAACAGGATGATAAAAATGACAAAAATAGCGGTGGTTTTCCCTGGTCAGGGTTCTCAGACACTCGGTATGCTGGCTGATTTAGCCGCTGCGCATCCGGTGGTTGAAGAAACATTTGCCGAGGCTTCTTCGGCACTGGGGTACGATTTATGGCAGTTGGTGCAGCAGGGGCCTGCTGAAGAACTGAATAAAACCTGGCAGACGCAACCGGCATTGCTGGCCGCTTCTGTCGCCATCTGGCGCGTATGGCAGCAACAGAATGGCACTCAGCCTGTTCTGATGGCTGGCCACAGTCTGGGTGAGTATTCCGCTTTGGTTTGTGCTGGTGTACTGGATTTTAAACAGGCGATTTCTCTGGTTGAACTGCGCGGTAAGCTGATGCAGGAAGCCGTTCCGGCCGGAACTGGCGCGATGTATGCGATCATTGGTCTGGATAATGATGCCATTGCCAAAGCTTGTGAAGAATCTGCACAGGGTCAGGTTGTTTCTCCGGTGAACTTTAACTCGCCTGGTCAGGTTGTGATCGCGGGTAACAAAGAAGCCGTAGAACGCGCTGGTGCAGCATGTAAAGAAGCCGGTGCAAAACGTGCTCTGCCTCTGCCTGTGAGCGTGCCTTCACATTGTGCACTGATGAAGCCAGCCGCTGAAAAGATGGCGATTGCGCTCGAAAATGTCACTTTCAGTGCGCCACAGTACTCTGTCGTGAATAACGTTGACGTGAAAGTCGAAACGTCTCCTGAAGCGATCCGCAGTGCGCTGGTACGTCAGTTGTACAGCCCGGTTCGCTGGACTGAGTCTGTCGAATACATCGCTGCACAAGGCGTAGAACAGTTATTAGAAGTGGGACCAGGTAAAGTGCTGACCGGTCTGACCAAACGTATTGTTGACACCCTGACGGCTGCCGCTGTGAATGACACGGCAAGTCTGGCAGCGGCGCTTGAACAGTAATAAGAGGATGAGTATGAGCTTCGAAGGCAAAATTGCACTGGTTACCGGTGCCAGCCGTGGTATTGGCCGCGCAATCGCAGAAAAACTGGTTGCTGGTGGCGCAAAAGTGATCGGCACTGCGACCAGCGAGAAAGGCGCAGAAGCGATCGGCGAATATTTAGGCGAAAATGGCAAAGGTATCATGCTCAATGTGGTTGATTCTGCATCTATTGAGCAAGTATTGGCGACGATTCGAGCTGAATTTGGCGAAATTGATATTTTAGTTAATAATGCCGGCATTACCCGTGATAACCTTCTCATGCGTATGAAGGATGATGAGTGGCAGGATATCCTGGATACGAACCTGACTTCAGTGTTTCGGCTGTCAAAAGCTGTCATGCGGGCTATGATGAAGAAACGGTGTGGACGGATTATTACAATTGGTTCCGTTGTTGGCACCATGGGTAACGCAGGGCAGGCGAATTACGCGGCGGCTAAAGCTGGCTTGATTGGTTTTAGTAAGTCTTTGGCACGTGAGGTCGCTTCACGTGGCATTACTGTCAACGTCGTCGCTCCTGGCTTTATTGAGACGGATATGACAAGGGCGTTGACAGATGATCAACGCGCAGGCATTTTGTCATCAGTTCCAGCCAACCGGTTGGGCGATGCCAAAGAAATTGCCAGCGCCGTTGCTTTTTTAGCCTCTGACGAGGCCAGCTACATCACGGGTGAAACATTACATGTCAATGGCGGCATGTACATGATTTAAAAATTACGAAATTATTTGCGTTTTTTGCGGTAAAAACCGCAAAATAGAGCAAATTCGTGGTTTGAACAGCCTGGATTTAGTTGCATCTTTTTCAACATTTTATACACTACGAAAACCATCGCGAAAGCGAGTTTTGATAGGAAATTTAAGAGTATGAGCACTATCGAAGAACGCGTTAAGAAAATCATCGTTGAACAGCTGGGTGTTAAACAGGAAGAAGTAGTGAATGCTGCATCTTTCGTAGACGACCTTGGCGCTGATTCTCTCGACACCGTTGAGCTGGTTATGGCTCTGGAAGAAGAGTTTGATACCGAGATCCCTGACGAAGAAGCTGAAAAAATCACTACTGTTCAGGCAGCAATTGATTTTATCAACGCTAGCCAACAGTAAGCGTACATGCTTTAAGTTTAGATAGTTAGGCGGTCATTTGACCGCCTAAGTTTTTTTTATCCCACGGTATTACTACTTTTTTCCCTCCCTGGAGGACATACGTGTCTAAGCGTCGAGTTGTAGTGACTGGACTGGGCATGCTGTCTCCTGTCGGCAATACTGTAGAGTCCACTTGGAACGCTCTCCTTGCCGGTCAGAGTGGCATCAGCCTGATCGACCATTTTGATACTAGTGCCTACGCAACGCGTTTTGCTGGCTTAGTAAAAGATTTTAACTGTGAAGACTTCATCCCGCGCAAAGATGCTCGCAAGATGGATGCCTTTATTCAGTATGGTATTACTGCCGGTATTCAGGCGATGCAAGACTCCGGGCTTGAGGTAACTGCTGAGAACGCGCCACGCATTGGTGCGGCGATCGGTTCCGGTATCGGTGGGCTTGGTCTGATTGAAGAAAACCATTCCTCATTGGTTAACGGCGGACCCCGCAAAATTAGTCCTTTCTTCGTTCCATCCACTATCGTCAACATGATTGCAGGTCATTTGAGTATCATGTTCGGGTTGCGTGGGCCGAGTATTTCTATTGCAACAGCCTGTACTTCTGGGGTGCATAATATTGGTCATGCAGCACGTATCATCGCTTATAACGATGCCGACGTGATGCTGGCAGGCGGCGCGGAAAAAGCCAGTACCCCGTTGGGCGTCGGTGGATTCGGTGCAGCACGCGCGCTTTCGACGCGCAATGACAATCCTCAGGCGGCGAGTCGTCCGTGGGATAAAGATCGTGATGGTTTCGTACTGGGTGACGGCGCAGGTATTATGGTGCTGGAAGAGTACGAACATGCCCGTAAACGCGGTGCAAAAATTTATGCTGAAATTGTCGGTTTTGGCATGAGCAGCGATGCTTACCATATGACATCACCGCCGGAAGATGGTGCGGGTGCGGCATTGGCGATGGAGAACGCGCTGCGTGACGCGGGGGTTTCTGCGGCTCAGATTGGCTACATCAACGCACACGGCACCTCGACTGCGGCGGGTGATAAAGCCGAAGCTCAGGCGGTTAAATCCGTCTTTGGTGCCGATGCGCATAAAGTTATGGTCAGCTCGACCAAGTCGATGACCGGCCATCTCTTAGGCGCAGCGGGTGCGGTGGAGTCCATTTTCACCTTGCTGGCATTACGCGACCAGGCGGTTCCGCCGACCATCAATCTGGATAATCCGGATGAAGGTTGTGATCTGGATTTCGTCCCTCACGAAGCGCGCCAGGTTAAAGATATGCAGTATTCCTTGTGCAACTCGTTCGGTTTCGGCGGTACCAATGGTTCGCTGGTATTCCGTAAGATCTGATCCCGCACAAGCTGTGTTTGTGAAGGCCCGTTAATCGGGCCTTTTTGTTGTCTGAATTAAAGTGAAGACTGAATACAACAATGCGTAAACGGGATGCGTGTTCCTGCTGGCAGCGCGTGTCAATACGATAAAGTAAGAATGCTCTCCTTGATGCGACAGACCGGCTCACGCAGGCTCTGCTGTCAGAGAATCGTGACCATAAGCTCCAGAACCGGAGGAAGTAACCATGTGGATTAATGGTGTGGCGGCCGCGATGTTGTCGGCAAGTGACCGTTCAGTGCAGTTTGGCGACGGTTGCTTTACCACAGCCAGGGTGTCAGACGGTGTGATTGTGTTTCTGGCCGGGCATATTCAGCGTCTGCAACGTGCTGCGTCGCAACTGCGGATTGAAGGTGTGGACTGGATGGCTCTGGAACAGGAAATGGTTCTGGCTGCCGGACAGCAGAAAGAGGCAGTGGTTAAAGCCGTCGTGACGCGCGGGCAGGGCGGCCGAGGTTACAGCGCCGCAGGTTGCTCTGCGCCGACGCGTATTGTTTCTGCGTCTGATTATCCGGTGCATTATCACGCGTGGCGGCAAGAGGGCGTGAAACTCGCGCTGAGCCCGGTAACATTGAGTAAGAACCCGTTGCTGGCCGGAATAAAACATCTTAACCGGCTGGAACAGGTAATGATCCGCATGCATCTTGACCAGACAGATGCCAATGAAGCGCTGGTGGTTGACACCTCGGGCTGCCTGGTGGAATGCTGTGCGGCAAATTTATTCTGGCGTAAGGGAAATCAGGTGTTTACTCCGGATTTATCGCAGTCCGGCGTTGATGGCCTTATGCGTCAGCACATCATCCGCGTACTTGAAGCGACATCCCCCTGGGTTGTGAACATCGTCAGTGAATCTGCGGAAACATTATCAGATGCTGACGAAATCCTGATTTGTAACGCCCTGATGCCCGTTCTGCCGGTGAATCAGGTCGATGACAAATATTACATTTCACGGCGTTTGTGCGATTTCCTGCTCCAGAGCTGTTAAGAAAAAGTGATTAAACAATGACAAACAAAAAGACCAAAATCTTCGCCCTCATTGCCCTGATTCTGTTAGGGCTGGCGACGTTTGCCTATCAAAAAGTAAAACAGTTTGCGGATCGCCCGATCAATGTCAGCAGCGAAACGATCTTTACCCTGCACGCAGGCACGGGACGCGTGGTACTGGAAACACTGCTAATTGATAAAAAACTGATGAAGCCCAATCCGTGGTTTCCGTGGTTATTACGTTTAGAACCTGAACTGAGCGAGTTTAAAGCTGGTACTTACCGTTTTGAAAAAGGCATGACAGTACGTCAGATGCTTGAGCTGCTGAAAAGCGGTAAAGAGGCGCAATTCAGCGTTCGTTTTGTAGAGGGCTTTAAGCTCAGCGACTGGATGAAAGTTCTGGATAAATCAGAGTATCTGAAGCATGAACTCAGTGGTAAAAGTGGCGAAGACATTGCCGCCGCGCTGGGCGCAACGGACACCAAAAATCTCGAAGGCTGGCTGTATCCGGATACTTACCATTACACTGCGGGCATGACCGATTTATCTCTGCTCAAACGTGCTCACGCAAGGATGGAAAAAACGGTGGCGGATATCTGGAAAGGCCGCATGGATTCTCTGCCGTATAAAACACCTGCCGATATGGTCACCATGGCGTCGATCATTGAAAAAGAAACTGCAGTTAAAGATGAGCGCCCTGAAGTCGCTTCAGTATTTATTAACCGCCTGCATATTGGTATGCGATTGCAAACCGATCCGACGGTGATTTACGGGATGGGTGATAAATACACTGGCAACATCACCAAGAAAGATCTGGAAACGCCGACTCCGTACAATACCTACGTGATCACCGGCCTGCCGCCGTCGCCAATTGCGATGCCGAGCGAAGCCTCACTGCATGCCGCCGCGCATCCGGCGAAAACCCCGTATCTATACTTTGTCGCAGACGGCAAAGGCGGGCATACTTTCAGCACCAACCTTGAGAACCATAACAAGGCGGTTCGTGTGTACATAGAGGCGCTTAAGAATAAGAATGAAAAGTAACTTCATTGTGATTGAAGGCCTTGAAGGGGCAGGGAAAACAACTGCTCATGATGTGGTCGTCAATGCTCTGCGTCAGCACGGCGTGGGAGAAATCGTCTTCACCCGTGAACCGGGTGGAACGCCGCTTGCTGAGAAATTACGCGATTTATTCAAACGGGGCGTCGATGGCGAAAAGCCCACCGTGAAAGCAGAAGTACTGATGCTTTATGCCGCTCGTGTTCAACTGGTCGAAACGGTAATTTTGCCTGCACTGGCGCGTGGCGCGTGGGTTGTCGGGGACCGTCATGATCTTTCTTCACAGGCCTACCAGGGCGGTGGTCGCGGGATTGATGCCAAACTGATGACCTCCTTGCGTGATACCGTCCTGGGTGATTTCCGTCCTGATTTGACGCTGTATCTTGATCTGCCTCCGGCTATCGGATTGCAACGTGCCCGTGCCCGTGGGGAACTGGATCGTATTGAGCAGGAAGCGTTGCCTTTCTTTGAGCGTACGCGTACGCGTTATCTCGAACTTGCTGCCGGAGACAGCCGCATCAAAACCATCGATGCCTCCCAATCCATTGAGCAGGTCACCGCTTCCATCGAGCTGACGTTGAAAAACTGGTTCGATGAGCAGGTTTTACAAGGCAACGCATCATGAACTGGTATCCGTGGCTCAGTGGCCCGTACAGACAACTGGTCGGGCAATATCTGACGGGGCGTGGCCACCACGCTTTGCTGATGCATGCGGCTGCGGGGATGGGTGATGAGGCGCTGGTGTATGGTCTGAGTCGATGGTTGCTGTGCCGGCATAAAGACGGGGAAAAAAGCTGCGGAACCTGCCACAGCTGCCAGCTGATGATTGCCGGAAACCATCCTGACTGGCATATTCTCCAGCCTGAAAAGGGCAAAAACTCTTTGGGCATCGACCCGGTGCGTCAGCTTATTGAAACGCTGTATAACTATTCGCAACAGGGCGGCGCAAAAGTTGTATGGATCCCTCAGACGGAAATGCTGACCGAAGCTGCGGCCAATGCCTTGCTGAAAACGCTGGAAGAGCCGCCTGCTGGCACTTATTTCCTGCTCGGTTGCCGGGAGCCTTCAGCTTTACTGGCGACGATCCGCAGTCGCTGCTTCTACTGGCATCTGCCGGTGCCGGAAGAAACGCTGGCGGTGCACTGGATTAACCGCCAGCTCAGCGCGGATCCGGTCGCGATTAAAACCGCCCTGCGTTTGGCCAACGGCGGGCCATTATCGGCCATTGAACTGTTGCAGCCGGAGCGCTGGAAACAGCGCGTGGCGCTTTGCCAGCAGCTTTACATTCAGTGCCAGCAGCAGGATATGCTTTCTCTGTTGCCTCAGCTTAATCATGAGGATGCCGCTGAACGCCTGTACTGGCTGGCGACGTTACTGCTGGATGCTGTCAAATGGCAGCAACATGCCGGGCAGTTCATCATTAATCACGATCAGCAACCGCTGATTGCTTTGCTGGCAGGCGCGCAGTCTAACGCATCTCTGCAACAGTCGGTTACGGCGTGGATGCACTGCCGTCAGCAATTGATTTCCATCGTGGGGGTAAACCGCGAACTGCTGCTGACAGAACAGCTGCTGGAATGGGAACAAATGCTTCAGGGGGCGGTTTCCTCGTCAGTTTTCAGTTCCGCGCTATCGCGCTGATATACTCTTTATCTTCAACATACCGCAACGAGTTAATTATTATGTTTTTAGTCGATTCCCACTGCCACCTCGACAGCCTGGATTACAACGCGCTGCATTCAGGCGTGGACAGTGTGCTGGAAAAAGCCCGCGAACGTGATGTGAAATTTATGCTGGCCGTCGCAACAACCCTGCCGGGCTATCGGGCAATGACGCAGCTGATTGGTGATCGCCCGGACGTGGCATTTTCCTGCGGTGTTCATCCGCTGAATATCGACGATGGTTACGATTTCAACGAGCTGCGTCAGCTTGCCGCCAGCCCGAAAGTGGTGGCGATGGGGGAAACCGGTCTGGATTATTTTTATCAGAAAGAAGCGCATCAGCTGAAATTGCAGCAGGACTCTTTCCGTGAGCACATCCGTATTGGCCGCGAGCTGAACAAACCGGTGATCGTCCATACCCGTGATGCCCGCCTGGATACGCTGGATATTCTCAAAGAAGAGAAAGCAGGGGAGTGCGGTGGTGTACTCCATTGCTTCACCGAGGATTTGCCGACCGCAAAATTCCTGCTCGATTTGGGTTTTTATATCTCTTTCTCCGGAATTGTGACTTTCCGTAATGCCGATACGCTGCGTGAAGTGGCACGTTACGTCCCGCTGGATCGTCTGCTGGTAGAAACTGATTCGCCATACCTGGCACCGGTTCCGCATCGCGGAAAGGAAAACCAGCCTGCTTATGTGCGTGACGTTGCCGACTACATGGCAGTGCTCAAAGGCGTGAGCGTGGAACAACTTGCCGAAGCCACGACAACCAACTTTTCACGATTATTTCACATCGATTCTTCTTCCCTGATGTCGCTTTAGGCCAGGTCATATTTTCTGTATTTATTTTTCACCTCGTAATTAATCCTCTGAATGAGGTATTTTGGCACCGTTTTTGGCGGTGTCAGGGTGCTTATATTCGGATTTTATGTTGATAAATGGTGGCTTTTAAGACGCTCTTACTGCATTTTTCAGAAAAACGTGACTGCCATCAAACATTAACAAAGGGAATTATTTTACCCTGCGTAAAAATTAAAAGGGGTGCTCAGACACCCGACAGCAAAAGGTTCGCAACACTTTTGCAAAGCGGTTAGTTATCAGGCTAAACCGCAATAAGTATCAAAAAGAATCATTACTCAGGAGCACAATCAATTATGTTTAAGAACGCGTTTGCAAACCTTCAAAAGGTCGGTAAATCGCTAATGCTGCCAGTATCCGTACTGCCAATCGCAGGTATCCTGCTTGGCGTCGGTTCTGCAAACTTTAGCTGGCTGCCACTGATCGTTTCTCATGTTATGGCCGAAGCCGGTGGTTCAGTCTTCGCTAATATGCCTTTGATCTTTGCTATTGGTGTTGCCTTAGGCTTCACTAACAACGACGGTGTTTCTGCACTGGCGTCCGTTGTGGCATATGGCATCATGGTGAAAACCATGGCGGTTGTGGCTCCACTGGTTCTGCATTTGCCCGCTGAAGAAATTGCAGCCAAGCATCTGGCCGATACCGGCGTACTGGGTGGTATCATCTCCGGTGCGATTGCGGCTTACATGTTCAACCGTTTCTATCGTATCAAGTTGCCAGAATATCTGGGCTTCTTCGCCGGTAAACGTTTTGTTCCGATCATCTCTGGTCTGGCTGCAATTATCCTGGGTGTGGTTCTGTCCTTCATCTGGCCGCCAATCGGTACAGGTATCCAGACCTTCTCACAATGGGCGGCTTACCAGAACCCGGTCGTGGCATTCGGTATCTACGGTGTGGTAGAACGTGCACTTGTTCCGTTTGGTCTGCACCATATCTGGAACGTTCCATTCCAGATGCAAATCGGTGAGTACGTGAACTCTGCAGGTCAGGTGTTCCACGGCGATATCCCACGTTATATGGCCGGTGACCCGACTGCAGGTAAACTGTCAGGTGGCTTCCTGTTCAAAATGTACGGTCTGCCAGCCGCTGCGGTTGCTATCTGGCATTCAGCGAAACCTGAAAATCGTGCAAAAGTCGGCGGCATCATGATTTCCGCTGCCCTGACTGCGTTCCTGACCGGTATCACTGAGCCAATCGAATTCTCCTTCATGTTCGTTGCGCCGATCCTGTACGTGATCCACGCGATTCTGGCCGGTCTAGCATTCCCAATCTGTATCCTGTTGGGTATGCGTGACGGCACCAGCTTCTCGCACGGCCTGATCGACTTCATCGTTCTGAGTGGTAACAGCAGCAAAATCTGGCTGTTCCCAATCGTAGGTGCGGTGTATGCGGTTGTTTACTACAGCATCTTCCGTTTCCTGATTGCGAAGCTGGATCTGAAAACACCTGGTCGTGAAGACTCTACCAGCGAAACCACCGCGCAGGGCGGTTCTGAAATGTCCGCCTCTCTGGTTCAGGCTTTCGGCGGCAAAGACAACATCACTAACCTTGATGCCTGTATTACCCGTCTGCGCGTCAGCGTAGCGGACGTCTCCAAAGTCGATCAGGCTGGCCTGAAAAAACTGGGTGCGGCAGGTGTGGTGGTTGCAGGTTCTGGTGTTCAGGCGATTTTCGGTACCAAGTCTGACAACCTGAAAACCGATATGGACGAGTACATGCGTAGCCATTAATGGTGAGCAATGTCTGGTTCTGAGAAAGGAGGCTTCGGCCTCCTTTTTTTATGTCTGCGATTCAGCGGAGCGCTGGCTGACGCTTTCTGCGTCAATTAAGCATCAAAAAGCGTAATCAGGTTGAAAGGAATGGAAATTCTAACCCATACTGCGTACAACGCTTTTTACTTTGTTAAGGACAGTTAAGATGGCCGAAGAGACAATTTTCAGCAAAATCATTCGTCGTGAGATCCCTGCCGACGTGGTTTATCAGGACGAACTTGTCACTGCGTTTCGCGACATTTCTCCTCAGGCACCCAGCCATATTTTGATTATCCCGAATGTTCTGATCCCGACAATGAATGACGTCGATGCGACGCATGAAGCAGCGCTGGGCAGAATGATGACGGTGGCCGCGAAAATTGCCGAACAGGAAGGCATCGCCGAAAGCGGTTACCGCCTGATCGTCAACTGCAACCGTGATGCTGGTCAGGAGGTTTATCACATCCATATGCATCTGGTCGGTGGCCGTGCACTGGGTCCATTGCTGTCACATCAGTAAGGGTAAACATGCGTTTTTTGATGGCGTTATTGCCAGTGATTTTGTTGATAGGTTGTAGCAGCAAGCCCACTATTGCGCTGAATAATCAACAAAGAGTGGTAATGGAATCCCCCGTTCTGACGGCGGGCATAATCCCAGGTTCGCCATCCGTATCTGATTCCGGCGGGCAGAAAAAAGCCACAACCACGTTGGATAACAACCAGCCACACTCTGTCACCCTGCATTATCGTTACTATTGGTATGATAAACAGGGGCTGGATTTATTCCCGGTCGCCGAGGCCAGGACCATTACTGTTCCGGCGAACAGCAGCGTGGACGTCAGTTCCCTGAACGGCAATCTTGATGCGTACAGTGTGCGTATTTACCTTTATCTCTAATTTTTTGCACGGAGAAGGTTGATGAAAAAGTATTTCCTCATTGTGGCAATGGCCGCATTGATCCTTGGCGGTTGTACGTTGCCAAACCAGCAGCAAAACCAGCCACAGCAGCCTGAGCAACCGCAGCAGCCACAGCAACCGTTGCCACCGGTTAACCCGCCGGTTCCGGAGCAACCGCAGGTCCAGCCAGTTCCACAGCCGCCTAAATTTGCCAATATCGACTGGACCGCAACCGTTGAGCCAATGCTTGCGAAAATGCTGAAATCCGGGGGTGTGCAGCCGGGCAGCGTTCTGCTGGTGGATGGAGTGAAAAACAGCACCAACGGTTCCCTGCAAATGGCAAAAGCCACCGATGCGTTGCGCAATGCACTGGCCAACAACACGACCTTCCAGGTGGTACCTGCCGAGCAACTGGCTTCGGCCAAACAGTCTCTGGGATTATCGCCGGATGACAGTCTGGCTTCGGTCAGTAAGGCCATCGGCCTGGCAAACATCGTAAAAGCGCAGTACGTGCTTTACAGTACCGTGAGTGGTGATGTGAAAGCGCCGACCATGTCGATGCGTCTGATTACCGCACCGAGTGGTGAAATCATCTGGTCAGGCCGCGGTGCAGTTCAGAATTAACGCTGAGCTTCTGCAGCACGAACTCCGGCAACTGATTGAACAACATTATCCGGCGGTGAAAACCGCCGGTTTTCGTTTATTACCGGTTGCCGGGCTGACCGGCGAAAGCTGGAAAATCAGCTCGTCTGCCGGCGAGTTTCTGGCACGACATCAGTCTGTACAGCGGCAAGCTTTGGGCGCTGACCGGCAACGTGAATCTGTGATTTTGCGGCATATCGCGCGGCACAAATTAGGCCCTTGTGTCAGACTTTATTCGCCGCCGTGGCTGATAGTCGACTGGATAGACGGAACCCCGTTGCAAGATCAGGTACTCGCCGCCGTTTCAGGCCAGAAAGCCTTGTGCCAGCGTCTGGTGCAGTTACACCGGTTGCCACTATCAGGCTACCGGCTGGATTTACAGCAGCAATTTGCCCGCTACTGGCAACATATCGACCGGCGCAGGCTGACGCCGCACTGGCTGCGTTTGCACCGCAAAATGTTGTCGCAGGATCCGCCGTCACCGCTGAAACTGGCGCTGGTACATATGGATATTCACGCCGGTAATGTGCTTAGTACGCCAGACGGGCTGCGGCTGATTGACTGGGAATATGCGGCGAATGCGGACATTGCGCTGGAGCTGGCGGCGATTATTCGCGGCAACGACTGGAACGCGCAGCAGCAAAATGCGTTCATCGGCGAATACGTTGATGCTGGCGGCTATCAGGAAATATCTCTTTTGCAGCAGCGGGTTAACCGCTGGATCCCCTGGGTCGATTACCTGATGCTGATGTGGTTCGAAGTGCGCTGGCAGCAGACCGGCGAGAGTAAATATCTTGAATGGGTGCGCCCGTTGCACCCGTGATAATCGTCTGAAAAATGAAAAGGAGCGTCCATTTTGTTGGGACCTGTAATGCTGGATGTCGCTGGCTACGCGCTGGATGCCGAAGAACGTGAAATTTTGCAGCACCCGCTGGTGGGCGGGCTGATTTTATTCACCCGAAATTATCATGATGTCGATCAGTTGCATGAACTGATCCGCCAGATCCGCGCCGCGTCGCACGACAGGCTGGTGCTGGCTGTAGATCAGGAAGGCGGGCGCGTACAGCGCTTCCGCGAAAGTTTTACCCGTCTGCCTGCCGCGCAATCTTTTGCGGCGCTCAATGAACCGCACGAAGCGGGGCGTCTGGCGCAGGAAAGCGGCTGGCTGATGGCGTCGGAAATGATTGTGATGGATATCGACATCAGCTTCGCGCCAGTGCTGGATATCGGACATATCAGCGCAGCTATCGGCGAACGTTCGTTCCATGCAGAACCCCGGAAAGCGCTTGAAATGGCTGAGCAGTATATTCTCGGTATGCATTCCGCTGGCATGAAAACCACCGGTAAGCATTTTCCGGGGCACGGTGCCGTCAGCGCGGATTCCCATAAAGAAACGCCACACGACGATCGCCCGCTGGAAGTTATCCGCCAGCACGACATGGCTATCTTCCGTCAGCTCAACGAACGTAAATTACTGGATGCCGTGATGCCGGCGCACGTGATTTATACCCAGGCCGATCCACGTCCGGCCAGCGGTTCGCCATACTGGTTGCAGGAAATTTTGCGCAAAGAGCTGAATTTCAACGGCGTGATCTTCTCCGATGATATCTCAATGGAAGGTGCGGCAATCATGGGGTCTTATCCCGAACGCGCGCAGGCCTCTCTGGATGCGGGTTGCGACATGATCCTGGCCTGTAACAACCGGCAGGGCGCTGTCAGCGTGCTGGATAACCTGTCTCCGGTCAACGCTGAGCGCGTTGCACAGTTGTATCATCGCGGACTGTATAGTGGAAAACAGGCCCGTCAGGACCTGCAAAATTCGAGACGCTGGAAAGAGGCAAACCGTGATCTGACCACACTCGACGTCCGCTGGCAGGAACATAAACAGGCTGCCCTGTAACGTTTTTCCGACCACGTGAAGGGTTCAACGCACATTCAGGATGAGGTAAACGATGATTATCTATTTGCATGGCTTCGATTCAACCAGTCCCGGTAATCACGAGAAAGTGTTGCAGTTACAGTTCATTGATCCGGACGTGCGCTTCATCAGTTACAGCACGCTGCACCCGCGTCATGACATGCAACATCTGCTAAAAGAAGTGGATAAAGTGCTGCAGGAAACGACGGACAAGAATGCGCTGATTTGCGGCGTCGGACTTGGCGGATTCTGGGCTGAACGCATCGGTTTCCTGTGCGGGATCCGCCAGGTGATGTTCAATCCGAATTTGTCACCGCAGGATAATATGACCGGGAAAATCGACCGCCCGGAAGAGTATGAAGATATCGCCACCAAGTGCATCAGCGATTTCCGCGAGAAAAACCGCGACCGCTGTCTGGTGATTTTATCCCGTGAAGATGGCGTGCTCGACAGCAGCAAAACGGCTGAGAAATTGCATCACTATTATCCGGTTGAATGGGACGAGCATCAGAGCCATAAATTCAAAGATATCTCGACGCATCTGCAACGCATTAAAGCGTTCAAAAATATCGTCTGATTTAACATTTCGTTTCTGAAATCGCTAAAACCACTGCCTTTGCGCAGTGGTTTTTTATTTGTGTCATTCCCGCTTCAGAATTCGTTTTCATGGCAGATCCGCGTCTAACTTGCTGATTTAAAGATGTCAAAATGCGTGCCATTTTCCTAAGTCAAATTAGCCAAATGAATTTAAATTGACCTATATCAATTTTGGTATGACCAAATCACCACGCGTGATATCCTCCGTCTCAGATACCGATTTAACTTAAGCAACCCTATGTTATATAAGGATTATATTTTTACTCTTATATAACAATTGGTTCACATTTGAGGGGGTCATTTTGACATCACCAATGAAGAAAATTGTGATTATCGGCGGTGGCGCCGGCGGTCTGGAACTGGCGACCAGCCTGGGCCATAAACTTGGCCGCAACAAAAAAGCGGAGATCATTCTGGTCGACCGTAACCACAGCCATTTATGGAAACCCCTGTTGCACGAAGTGGCGACCGGCAGTCTGGATGACGGCGTGGATGCGCTGAGCTATCTGGCTCATGCCCGCAACCACGGTTTCACCTTCCAGATTGGCTCACTGACCGATATCGACCGTGAAAATCAGACCATCAAACTGGCTGAAATCTGTGACGAGAACGGCGAAATGCTGGTGCCGGTACGGGATATTGCGTACGACACCCTGGTGATGGCGCTGGGCAGCACGTCTAACGATTTCGGTACACCGGGCGTCAAAGACCACTGCATCTTCCTGGATAACCCGCATCAGGCGCACCGTTTCCATAACGAAATGCTGAACCTGTTCCTCAAATTCTCTGCCAGTGCAGACAAGCAGAAGAAAGTGAACATTGCGATTGTTGGCGGCGGGGCGACGGGTGTCGAGCTGTCTGCCGAGCTGCATAATGCGGTAAAACAACTGCACAGCTACGGTTTCGAAGGGCTGGACAGCGAAGCGCTGAACGTCACGCTGGTGGAAGCCGGTGAACGTATTCTGCCTGCGCTGCCACCGCGTATTTCTGCTGCGGCGCATAACGAGCTGACTAAACTGGGCGTACGCGTTCTGACGCAAACCATGGTGACCAGCGCGGATAAGAACGGTCTGAACACCAAGTCCGGCGAATTCATTGACGCCGATCTGATGGTCTGGGCGGCGGGGATTAAAGCCCCTGATTTCATGAAAGACATCGCGGGTCTGGAAACCAACCGTATCAATCAGCTTGTGGTGGAACCGACGCTGCAGACCACGCGCGACCCGAACATCTATGCGATTGGCGACTGCGCTTCCTGTCCGCAGCCATCCGGCGGTTTCGTGCCACCGCGTGCGCAGTCAGCGCATCAGATGGCCTCCCGTTGTTTTGCCAACATCATGGCGCAGCGTAAGGGGCAAAGCCTGAAACCTTACGTCTATAAAGACCACGGTTCACTGGTTTCCCTTTCACGCTTCAGTACTGTCGGCAGCCTGATGGGTAACCTGATGCGCGGTTCTATGATGGTCGAAGGCCGTCTGGCGAGACTGGTTTATATCTCGCTGTACCGTATGCACCAGATTGCATTGCACGGTTACATCAAAACCGGTCTGATGATGCTGGTCGGCGGCATTAACCGGGTGATCCGCCCGCGTCTTAAACTACACTGATACCTGTTCGCTGATATTTTTTTCAACGTCAGCTGAATCGTTTCATAGCCCAAAGCCTGTTTCTGACAGGCTTTTTCTTATCTGCATGAATACCCCTGTGAACAGCATAAGATCCCGCCACCATGAGGTTGTCTGCTAAGAATTCTCCGAAACAGGGGGATGCACCGGTTGTTTATCTCACTTACAGATTTCGTCTTATTGTTTGCTTACGTTTAGGTGTGCAGACTTAACAATAAGTTTACAAGAACAGATGGTCACAGACGGCGATTCACGCACGCCGAACCTCAGATATGAAGCTGTCCGCTGAGGGACCCCGGTAACGGAGTCATTGCGTGGTAACATTTGCGGAGGAAGTCCTGTGAACAAGTCAATGTTAGCTGGGGTCGGTATTGGTGTGGCTGCGGCGTTGGGCATTGCTGGCGTTGCAAGCATGAATGTTTTTTCATCTGGCCCGGAGTACGCGCAGGTTGTCAGCGCGACGCCAATCAAAGAAACCACGAAAATCCCGCGTCAGGAATGTCGGAATGTGACGGTCACTCACCGGCGTCCTGTACAGGATGAACATCAGATTGCTGGCTCCGTGCTCGGTGCAGTCGCCGGTGGCGTACTGGGGCACCAGTTTGGTGGCGGCCGCGGACGTGATGTTGCGACGGTAGCGGGTGCATTGGGCGGTGGCTATGCGGGTAACCGCGTGCAGAGCAGCATGCAGGAAAACGACACCTACACCACGCAACAGCAGCGCTGTAAAACCGTGTATGACAAAGAAGATAAAACGCTCGGTTATGATGTGACCTATAAAATAGGCGATCAGCAAGGGAAAGTTCGTATGGACCACGATCCGGGCACACAAATTCCGCTGGATAAAAGCGGTCAGTTGCAACTTACCCGTTCATAATCAAGCGGGAAGTGTGGAAAATAAAAAGCCTGAGGTGAGAACCTCAGGCTTTTTTAACGCATGAAGATCAGATTCAGATCAGATGCTCAGTAAACTCACTCAGCATGTCGCCGACAAACTTCAGGCGTTTCGGGCGATCTGTCAGGTCTAACACAAACTTCAGTTTTGTCGGGCCGTCGAGACGGTAAACCTGTGGCTGTTTCTGTAACAGACCAATCAGGAAGCCCGGATCCACACGGTTCTTATCGCCAAACTCAATGAATCCGCCGCGCTCATTGCCTTCAATACGCCGGATACCGAGTTCTTTGGCTTTCAGGCGCAGCACGGCAATCAGCAACAGATTGCGCGCACCGTCCGGCAGTGTGCCAAAACGGTCGATCAGCTCAACGCGGAGTTCATCCAGTTCGCCTTCGGTTTTCGCACTGGCGATACGTTTATACAATGACAGGCGCGTATTCACATCAGGAATGAAATCCTCCGGCAGCAGCGCAGGCATGCGCATTTCAACTTCGGTCTGGCTGGTGGTTAAATCCTCCAGCGATGGCTCGCGGCCTTCTTTCAACGCTTCGACGGCGTTTTCCAGCAACTCCATATACAGCGAGAAACCGATACTGGTCATCTGGCCGCTCTGGCCTTCGCCGAGCAGTTCGCCAGCACCGCGGATTTCAAGGTCGTGCGTCGCCAGCGCAAAACCGGCACCCAGGTCTTCCAGCGAGGCAATGGCCTCCAGACGTTTATGTGCATCGGCCGACATGGCTTTCGGTGGTGGCGTCAGCAGATATGCATAGGCCTGATGGTGTGACCGCCCTACGCGGCCACGCAACTGATGCAACTGCGCCAGACCAAAGTGGTCGGCGCGCTCAATAATGATTGTGTTCGCCGTCGGGATATCGATACCGGTTTCGATAATGGTGGTACACACCAGCACGTTGAAACGCTGGTGATGGAAATCATTCATCACACGCTCGAGGTCGCGTTCACGCATCTGACCGTGGCCGATGGCAATGCGCGCTTCCGGCACGAGTTCGGCCAGCCGCTGCGAGGCTTTCTCGATATTCTCGACATCGTTGTAGAGATAATAAACCTGCCCGCCGCGCAGAATTTCACGCAGGATTGCCTCACGCACGACCAGACTGTCGTACTCGCGCACAAAGGTTTTCACCGCCATACGACGCGCGGGCGGTGTGGCAATAATCGACAGATCGCGCATGCCGCTCATAGCCATGTTCAGCGTACGCGGGATAGGCGTTGCGGTCAGGGTAAGAATATCTACGTCTGCACGCATCGCCTTGATGCGCTCTTTATGGCGTACGCCGAAACGGTGCTCTTCATCGACAATCAGCAGTCCCAGATCTTTCCAGCGTAGATCGGTTTGCAGCAGTTTGTGTGTGCCGATAATAATATCGACTTTGCCTTCAACCGCATCTTCCAGCACGACGTTTTGTTCTTTGGCGCTGCGGAAACGCGACATCATTTCGATGCGCACTGGCCAGCTGGCGAAGCGGTCGCGGAAGTTATCGAAGTGCTGTTGTGCCAGCAGGGTGGTCGGTACCAGAACGGCCACCTGCTTATTGTTGGAAACGGCGAGGAAGGCTGCGCGCATCGCTACTTCGGTTTTACCGAAACCGACGTCGCCGCATACCAGCCGGTCCATCGCCAGCGGTTGGGTCATGTCAGTCAGTACCGCGTTAATGGCCTGTGCCTGATCCGGCGTGGTTTCAAACGGGAAAGCCTGACAGAACAGCTGATACTGTGCTTTGTCGTGCTTGAACGCGAAACCACTTTTGGCTTCGCGCTGGGCGTAGATATCCAGCAGTTCCGCAGCGACATCGCGCACTTTCTCGGCCGCTTTCTGCCGCGCTTTTGACCAGGCTTCACCGCCGAGTTTATGCAGCGGCGCGCTCTCATCCGCGCCACCGGCATAGCGGCTGATGAGATGCAGCGATGATACCGGCACATACAGTTTGTCTTCACCTGCGTAGGTCAGTATCAGGTATTCGGCAGTGATGCCGCCGGTTTCAAGCGTTGTCAGCCCGAGATAACGGCCCACGCCGTGTTCGACATGCACTACCGGCTGGCCGGGACGCAGTTCGGCGAGATTACGGATCAGTGTATCGGTGTTGATCGACCGGCGGCTGTCCTGACGGCGACGCGCCACGCGTTCACCAAGCAGATCGCTTTCACAGATCAGCGCCAGCTGTTTATCCGCATCCAGAAAACCACGTTCGCACGCGCCGATCATGATGTAACGACCGGCGATATCGGCTTCTTCAATCCGGGTGATAAGCGTCGGCATCAGCTTGATGCGTGCCAGCAAATCCTGAAGCGTTTCGCGGCGGCCTTCACTTTCTACGGAGAATACCAGGCTGCCGGCAAAGGATTCATTAAAGCGACGCAGGTTATCCATCGGCGCTTTATTCTGCGGCTGAACGGATAAGTCTGGCAGCTTTTCGTAACTCAGATTGGTATTGGCGGCTTTCTTCGGCAGCGAATCAGTACGCAGCTGAACACGTGGCCAGGCTTTCAGCTCGGTAAACAGCGACTCCACACGCAGCCAGAGATTTTCCGGCTCGAGCAGCGGACGCATCGGATCGACACGGCGGCTTTCGTAACGCTGGCAGGCGTCCTGCCAGAAGCGCTCAGCGGCGGCTTCGAGATCGCCGGTATTCAATACCAGCGTGTTTTCCGGCAGATAGCTGAACAGCGTGGTCAGCGGCTGACTGAAAAACAACGGCTGCCAGTATTCGATACCGGCGGGGAAGGTCCCTTTACTGACCTGCTGATAAACGTGTTCGGCATCGCGACGTACTTCGAACTTCTCGCGCCATTGGCTGCGGAACAGTTCAATGGCATTTTTATCGGTTGGAAATTCGTGCGCGGGTAGCAGATTGATATGTTCCACTTCACTCAGCGTGCGCTGGGTATCCACATCGAAAATGCGCAGGCTGTCGATTTCATCATCAAAGAAATCAATGCGATAAGGTTCTTCGCTGCCCATCGGATACAAATCCAGCAGAGCGCCACGGGTGGCAAACTCGCCGTGCTCCATCACCTGATCTACGCTGCGATAACCGGCCTGTTCCAGCTGTGCACGCAATTTATCGCGCGAAAGCTGCTGACCTTTCTTCATCACCAGCGCGTGACCGTGCAGGAATTCGTGCGGGCAGACGCGTTGCATCAGTGTATTCACCGGCAGAATAATGATGCCGCGTTCCATAGTAGGAAGCTGATACAAACTGGAAAGGCGTGAAGAAATAATTTCCTGATGTGGAGAAAAACTGTCGTAAGGTAGCGTTTCCCAGTCCGCAATACTCAGGACTTTGTTGTCAGTAAACTGTTGAATTTCATCGCGCAGGCGCAGGGCATTTTGCATATCAGGCGCAATCAGCAGGATCGGGCCTGTATGGCGTTCACTGATTTGGGCACATTCCAGCGCGCAGGCGGAGCCTGTAAGCTGGCCTAACAGGCGGTTGTCGCCCGGGCGTTCAGGCAACGAATAACGATAATCTTGAGACATAGGCTGTGTTGAGTTCTCGTTTTGGCGGCTGTCGGAGGCCAATTAGCAGACCGTATCTTGCTTTGCAGGGGTAATCGGGGTCAACCCGTTGTCTGTATAAAAGGGTCAACGGCGTCACAAAGTTAAACCGATTACTTTGGGTTAATGGTTCCATAAAGCGGTGCTAGCCTTTATTATCCTTGATCACTTTAGTCTGCGCCACGCACTTATTTGCGGCCAAGCACTTAAAACGGATGTTATGTATCAACCTGTCGCGTTATTTATAGGTCTGCGCTACATGCGCGGGCGTGCTTCGGACCGCTTCGGGCGGTTTGTCTCCTGGTTATCCACCATTGGTATCACTCTCGGCGTGATGGCGCTGGTGACCGTGCTGTCAGTGATGAACGGTTTTGAGAAAGATCTGGAAGGTAACATCCTGGGTCTGATGCCTCAGGCGTTAATCACCACGCCGGGCGGATCCCTCGACCCTCAGAAAATCACCCATCAACAGGTGTCGACGCTGAAAAGTGTTAACCGCGCTGTACCGCTGACCACCGGCGATGTCGTGCTGCAAAGCCCAGGCAGCGTCGCGGTGGGCGTGATGCTTGGTGTCGATCCTGACCAGAAAGACCCGCTGGCGAAATACTTAATTGGGGTTGCCCAGCAGGAACTTCAACCCGGTAAATACAACGTTATTCTTGGCGATCAGCTGGCGCAGCAGTTAAAAGTGCGCCGTGGCGATCAACTGCGTCTGATGGTCACCAGTGTCAGCCAGTTCACGCCGGTCGGGCGCGTCCCGAGCCAGCGTTTGTTCAACGTTATCGGCACTTTCTCCGCCAACAGCGAAGTGGATGGTTACCAGATGCTGGTGAACATTCAGGACGCCTCACGCCTGATGCTGTATCCGAAAGGCAATGTCACCGGCTGGCGTTTGTTCCTCGACAAACCGCTGGACGTCGACAGTCTGAGTACGCAAAAACTGCCTGACGGTGCAAGCTGGAAAGACTGGCGTGAACGCCGCGGCGAATTGTTCCAGGCGGTGCGCATGGAGAAAAATATGATGGGGCTGCTGCTGAGCCTGATCGTCGCCGTCGCCGCGTTTAACATTATTACGTCACTGGGTTTACTGGTGATGGAGAAGCAAGCCGAAGTGGCCATTTTGCAAACACAGGGCTTAAGCCGTCGCCAGATTATGGCGCTGTTTATGGTGCAGGGCGCCAGTGCCGGTGTGATCGGCGCGTTGCTCGGTGCCGTGCTCGGCGTGGTGCTGGCCACCCAACTGAATACAATTATGCCAGCTATCGGGCTGATGCTCGATGGCGCGTCGCTGCCGGTCGATATCGAACCGGTTCAGGTCGTGGTCATCGCGCTGGTTGCTATGGCTATTGCTTTATTATCTACGCTTTATCCTTCCTGGCGCGCTGCTGCCACCCATCCCGCAGAGGCTTTACGTTATGAGTAATTCTTTATTATTGCAGTGTGAAAACCTCTGTAAGACTTATCAGGAAGGTAAAATGCACACCGACGTGCTGCGCGACGTCAGCTTCGCCATGCAGCCGGGTGAGATGATGGCGATTGTCGGCACCTCCGGTTCCGGCAAAAGTACTTTGCTGCATTTGCTGGGTGGACTCGATTCCCCGACGTCCGGCGAAGTGATTTTCAAAGGTCAGTCTCTGAACGCGATGTCTTCATCGGCGAAATCTGAATTGCGTAACCGCGAGCTGGGCTTCATCTATCAGTTCCACCATTTGCTGCCGGATTTCACCGCGCTGGAAAACGTCGCGATGCCGCTGCTGATTGGCAAAAAGAAATCTGCCGAAGTGCAGGAACGCGCGCTGGCGATGCTCGAAGCGGTGGGACTGCAACATCGCAGCAATCACCGTCCTTCCGAGCTTTCCGGTGGTGAACGTCAGCGGGTGGCAATTGCCCGTGCGCTGGTGAATAATCCTTCGCTGGTGCTGGCCGATGAACCGACCGGTAATCTCGATCAGCGCAATGCCGACAGCATTTTCGAATTGCTCGGCGAACTGAATGTGCGCCAGGGCACGGCGTTTCTGGTGGTGACGCATGATCTGCAACTGGCGAACCGTCTGACGCGTCAGCTGGAAATGCGTGACGGCAAGTTGCAGCAGGAATCGATGTTGCTGGGAGCGAAGTAATGTCTGGCATTCCTTTTTCATTATTGATTGGCCTGCGGTTCAGCCGTGGACGCCGTCGCAGCGGCATGGTGTCGCTGATTTCGGTGATTTCAACGTTAGGCATTGCACTGGGTGTGGCGGTGCTGATCGTTGGCCTCAGCGCCATGAATGGTTTTGAACGTGAGCTGAAAGAACGCGTACTGGCGGTCGTACCGCACGGCGAAATCCGCCCGGTCAATCAGCCGTTCAACAACTGGCAGGGCGTGCTGGATCGGGTGGAAAAAGTGCCGGGTATTGTGGCGGCTGCACCCTATATCCAGTTCAACGGCCTGATTGAGCACGGCGCCAAACTGCGCGCCATCCAGCTGAAAGGTGTTGATCCACAGAGTGAACCGCGAGTCAGTGCCGCGCCGAAATTCGTGCAGAATAATGCCTGGCAGAATTTTAAAGCCGGTCAGCAACAGCTGATCCTCGGCAAAGGTGTCGCGGATGCGGTGGGCGTGAAGCAGGGCGACTGGGTGACCGTGATGATCCCGAACAGCGACCCGGAAATGAAGCTGTTGCAGCCAAAACGTATTCGCCTGCAGGTTGCCGGTATTTTGCAGCTCAGCGGACAACTTGATCACAGCCTTGGCATGGTGCCTCTGGCCGATGCCCAGCAATATCAGGATATGGGCAGCAGCGTGACCGGTATTGATATCAAAGTGAACGATGTCTTTGCCGCACAGAAACTGGTGCACGACGCTGGTGAAGTGACTCAGGCTTACGTTTATATCAGCAGCTGGATCGGAACTTATGGCTACATGTACCGTGATATCCAAATGGTGCGCGCTATCATGTATATGGCGATGGTGC
Source organism: Rahnella sp. CJA17(1/100) (assembly GCF_963881615.1). Classification (NCBI taxonomy): domain Bacteria; kingdom Pseudomonadati; phylum Pseudomonadota; class Gammaproteobacteria; order Enterobacterales; family Yersiniaceae; genus Rahnella; species Rahnella sp. CJA17(1/100). The sequence continues at coordinate 269,610 of NZ_CAWOJA010000044.1, forward strand.
TGGTGATTGGTGTGGCCTGCTTCAATATCGTTTCAACGCTGGTGATGGCGGTGAAAGATAAAAGCAGCGATATTGCGATTTTGCGCACACTGGGTGCGAAAGACGGACTTATCCGCGCAGTCTTCATCTGGTACGGTTTACTGGCGGGGCTGGTCGGTAGCGTTGCAGGTGTAGTGATCGGCGTGATTGCGGCCTTCCAGCTGACTAACATCGTCAATGCATTGCAAAAACTGACCGGTCACCAGTTCCTGTCGGGCGATATTTATTTCATCGACTTCCTGCCTTCTGAAGTTCACTGGCTGGATGTCGCAGGGGTGCTGGTAACCGCCCTGGTGCTGAGTTTGCTGGCAAGCTGGTATCCGGCGCGGCGTGCGAGCCGTATCGATCCTGCCCGCGTACTCAGTGGCGGTCAGTAATCCATTTTTAAATGAAGTCTTAATCAGACACAGAGAGTAAGGAGCACTTCATGCGCACACGTCATCGTCTGTGTCGGTTTCGCAAAAATAAGCGCATTCGCCATCAGCGGTTCCGGTCGAATATTTTCCACCGTGACTCGATGGCGGCTGCGTCGTTGAAGAAGCCGTTTGTCGTGGTGCTGACCGGCGCAGGGATTTCCGCCGAGTCTGGCATCCGTACTTTCCGCGCCGCTGACGGTTTGTGGGAAGAACATCATGTTGAGGATGTGGCGACGCCCGAAGGCTATCGCCGTGATCCTGAACTGGTACAGCGTTTTTATAATGAGCGCCGCCGTCAGTTGCAGGCAGAAGATCTCAAACCGAATGCTGCACATTACGCGCTGGCCACGCTGGAAGAGGCGCTCGGTGAGAACTTCCTGCTGGTTACGCAAAATATCGATAACCTGCACGAGCGCGCGGGCAGCTTACGCGTCATTCATATGCACGGCGAATTGCTAAAAGTGCGCTGTACACAATCGGGTCAGGTGCTGGACTGGCCGGGCGACCTGAGTGTGGATGACCGCTGTCACTGCTGTCAGTTTCCGGCACCGTTGCGTCCGCACATAGTCTGGTTCGGTGAAATGCCTTTTGGCATGGATGAGATTTACGATGCGCTGGCAAAAGCCGATTTCTTTGTCGCTATCGGTACGTCTGGCCACGTTTATCCGGCCGCGGGATTTGTCCATGAAGCGCGCATCGGCGGCGCCTGTGCTGTTGAACTGAATCTTGAACCGAGTCAGGTTGAAAGCGAATTCGATATGAAGCACTACGGGCTGGCGAGCCAGGTCGTACCGGAATTTGTCCATAAGTTCCTGACCAAGAAAGACCAGGCCTGGTGATCACCAGGCTTTTTTTTATTGTTCTCGCCAAAAATTGCGCCTGCCCCATAGACATATCTCGTTAAACTTGGTGAAAAATGACCTGACGCAATATTCAGGGTTTTCATGCTGCGCATAATAAAACCCAGCCGCCAGAGGATACCCAAATGAATAAGTTGCTTGATCGTTTTCTTCATTATGTTTCTTTCGATACTCAATCTAAGCCCAATGTTAAACACACGCCCAGCACCGACGGACAACTCAGGCTGGCGCAGGCCCTGCGTAATGAACTGACCGAGCTAGGTTTTTCTCAGGTTACGCTCAGTGATAAAGGCTGCGTGATGGCCACCTTGCCAGGCAATGTGGCCTGGAAAGTGCCGGTGATTGGCTTTATTTCCCATCTGGATACCGCGCCTGATTTCACGGCTAAACACGTTAATCCACAAATTGTGGAAAATTACCGCGGCGGCGATATCGCACTGGGAAATGGCGACGAGATTTTATCGCCTGTGATGTTCCCGGTATTACATCAGCTTCTCGGGCACACGATTATCACCACCGACGGCAAAACCTTGCTCGGGTCTGATGATAAATCTGGTATCGCAGAAATTATTACCGCGATGGTGCGACTGAAAAACAGCAATATTCCGCACGGACCGGTGCGTATCGCCTTCACGCCAGACGAGGAAATCGGCAAAGGCGCGCAGAGTTTTGATATTCCTGCATTCGGCGCGCAGTGGGCCTACACCGTCGACGGTGGCGGAGTGGGGGAGCTGGAGTTTGAGAACTTCAACGCTGCGTCGGCCACGATTAAAATTGTCGGTAATAATGTGCATCCGGGCAGTGCCAAAGGGGTGATGGTGAATGCGCTGTCACTGGCGACGCGTTTTCACAACGAGCTGCCTGCAGATGAAACGCCCGAGCATACAGAAGGTTACGAAGGTTTCTACCATCTGACGACCATCAAGGGCAACGTTGAGCGTGCGGAAATGCATTACATCATCCGTGATTTCGACAAAACGCAGTTCGAAGCCCGTAAGCAAAAAATTATTGATGTCGCACACGTGGTCGGCAAAGGCCTGCACCGTGATTGTTATATCGAAGTGACGCTCGACGATCACTATTACAACATGCGCGACAAAGTGGCTCAGCATCCGCACATTATTGCGCTGGCGCAGCAGGCGATGAAAGATTGCGATATCGAGCCAATCATGAAGCCCATTCGTGGCGGCACTGATGGCGCGCAGCTTTCGTTTCGCGGTTTGCCATGCCCGAATATCTTCACCGGCGGTTATAACTTCCATGGAAAACACGAATTCGTGACGCTCGAAGGAATGGAAAAAGCGGTCTCCGTGATTATGCGTATTGCTGAGCTGACAGCAAAAGAAGCCGTGAAGCACTGACGGTGCGGGTGGCGACAAAAAAGGGGCGATGTCTGAAAACATCGTCCCTTTTATTTTATTAGCGCAACACCGGTCAGTCGTTAAAGTACCAGTAACCACTGTTAACCAGCGAAGACAGCAGTGCAAGGAATGAGGGATCGTCCAGCGCATCGCCAAGCATGTCTTTGGTTACGGTTTTATGGCGGGCAATTGCATCTACTGCGCCGATATGTTCCGTGGTCATGGCTTCGCCGTTGACGTAACAGGTATCACCCACGCGCAGCACGCGAAGACCGCCCAGACGTTCCAGCGTTTCACCCGACTCCAGCAGTTCATAAATCTCACCCGGCTGATAAGGCGGTTCCGGCGGTGCCAGATCCAGCTCATGACGCGACTGGGAAATAAACTCGCCAAACCAGCTGTTGAAATGCGCCGGATTACCAATCAGATCCAGCATCATGCCGCGCAGTTTATCCAGCTCAGCCGGTTGCACTTCGGCCGGATGTTCACGTTCCACCAGTTCCGGATCGCTGTAACGGTGGCTGCCCAGCTCGCGGGAAAGCACGAAATCTGCAAAACCACTGACCATCTCACGGGCGTTTGGCGCACGGAAACCGACGGAATAGTTGAGGGAGTTTTCCAGCGAATAGCCGTCGTGCGGGAAGCCCGGCGGAATGTAGACGATATCGCCCGGCTCCAGTTCTTCATCAATAATCGCCTCGAACGGCTCGACCTGCAGCAAATCAGGATGCGGGCAATGTTGTTTCATGGCGACTTTCTCGCCCACACGCCAGCGGCGGCGGCCAGTGCCCTGAATAATAAATACGTCGTACTGATCCAGATGCGGGCCAACACCACCGCCGGGCACCGAGAAGGAAATCATCAAATCGTCCATGCGCCAGTCAGGAATGTGGCGGAATGGCGTCATCAGATGGGAAGAGGGTTCATGCCAGTGATCGACTGCCTGCACCAGAACCGACCAGCCCGTTTCACCCAGATGATCGTAACTTTCAAACGGCCCGTGGCTGACATTCCACTTGCCGTCCTGATTGCTCACCAGACGGCTGTCCACCTCATTTTCCATCGCCAGACCAGCCAGTTCGTCCGGAGAAATCGGATCGACGAAATTTTTAAAGCCGCGTTTTAACACCACAGGACGCTTTTGCCAGTAACGCTGCAGGAAATCATTCCAGTCTAGGTCGAGTTGGTAATCCATAGTATTTCCCTTGCATTAAATGGAGGGTGATAAGGAAGAGAAGAGTCTGTAAATGATTATAACGGAAGGTGTTGCGGCTGAGTTGGGCAATTGCCAGCAAATTTTGCACTATGCTTAAGATTGCGCCGAAATTTGCTGGCAAAATAATCGGGGGAGAACGTTATTCCAGTTCAATGCCTTGTTGCAGGCCAAAACAGACGCGCATGCTGGCGCCGCCAAGCGGGCTGTCACCAATGATAATTTTGCCGTCGTACTGTTCAATGATGTCGTTGGCGAGCGATAACCCCAGCCCTTGTCCCGGACGCAAGGTATCTGCCCGCTGCCCGCGCTGGAAAATCACCTCGCGCTTACTTACCGGAATACCCGGGCCATCGTCTTCAATCAGGATCACCAACTGATTCTCGGTATGGACGGCACTGATTTCGACAAACTCCAGACAGTATTTGCAGGCGTTGTCTATCACGTTACCCATCACTTCCATGAAGTCATTTTTTTCGCCCACAAAGGTGATTTCCGGTGAAATATCCACCGTGATCACCACGCCTTTACGCTGATAAACCTTATTCAACGCCGAACATAATCCGTCGAGGATCGCCGGGACGGAGTGAACTTCACGGATCAGTAGGTTTTGTTCGGAGCGCAATGTCGCGCGATGCAGGTAATAGCCAATCTGCTGTGAGATGCGGCTGATTTGCTCAAGCATCACCGGCTCGGCATCTTCAATGGTCATCTGTTTACCATTGCGCAGTGCACGCAGGGTGGACTGCAAGACAGCCAGCGGCGTTTTCAGGCTGTGCGTCAGGTCAGCCAGCGTGGTGCGGTAACGATCATAACGGCCACGCTCCCCGTGCAGCAAAATATTCAGGTTACGCACCAGACCGCGCAGTTCACGTGGCGGGTTTTCATCCAGTGATTCCCGCTCGTGGGTTTCCAGTTCGGCGACCTGATGGATCAGTTCTTTGATTGGCCTCAGGCTCCAGTAAGCTGCCAGCCATAACAAAGGCACCACCAGCAGCAGGTTCGCCAGTAAGACATAGCTGAACCATTCCCAGACAAGATCAGAACGCTGTAATTCCTGCGGAATGGTATCGACCACCACAATGTTCAGCGCCGGCAGGCGCGAGGTTGCATTATAGGTATTGACCGCAATGGAGTGGGTCATCGCGTTGGCGTCGGTATCGTCGTAATCCTTCAACTTATCCTGCGCTTGCGGGTTGTTACCCAGGACTTCACTGCTGATTTGCGTGTCGGTATCCAGCTCATAGAAGCCGGGTTTATTCATCCACGCTTTATCGATATGCGCTTCGAGCTCAGGGATGCGGCGCTCGGCCCATAACAGTTTTCCGTCTGCGTCGTAAATGAACACCAGCGTCGGCGTGTTGAGGTCGAGATCAGGCGGAACGTTGATAGTCAGTTTGCCGTCGCGCCATTGTGCAAGGCTGAAGAAGAGGTTACTTTCGCCGCGCAGGAGCCGGTAGGCGGTTTTGTCGAAACTCACCATGTAACCCACCACGGCCACCAGCCCGTAGGCCAGCGACAGGGTAAGTACCACCGCAGCGGTCGCCATCATAAAGCGGACGCGAAGGGAGAAGGGGTTCCGGGTACGACGTCCTTTCATGAAGCGTCCTTTGAAAATGACGATGATTATGGCCTGATGTCGAAACGGTAACCCTGACCACGTACGGTCGTTATCACATCAACCGGGTGTTCTGCCTGCAATTTTTTGCGCAGACGGCCCATCAGAACATCGACGGTGTGACTTTCACGCAGCTCGGCATCCGGATAGAGCTGAAGCATCAGAGAGTCCTTGCTGACCACCTTTCCCGCATTGCGGATCAGTGTCTCTATAATCGTGTATTCGAAAGCGGTCAGTTTAATCGGCTGCTCATTGACGGTCAGTTCACGACGTGACAGATCAATCTGGAAAGGTTGCAGCGTGATCACCTGTGAAGCGAGACCGCTGTTACGGCGCATCAGCGCCTGCATGCGCGCCAGCACTTCTTCCAGATGGAATGGCTTAGTGACGTAATCATCCGCACCGGCTTCCAGCACAGCGACTTTATCCTGCCAGCTTTCGCGGGCGGTCAGCACCAGAATCGGCAGATTGTTCTGATGACTTCGCCAGCGGCGGATCAGGCTCAGGCCATCTTCACCAGGCAAGCCGAGGTCAACAATGGCGATATCAGGCGCATGCTCATGCAGAAAATAGTCTGCTTCTTTGGCGTCTTCTGCCGCATCGACCTGATGGCCCATTTCCCGCAGCTGTACTGAGAGGTGATGACGTAACAGTGCGTTATCTTCAATGACTAAAATTCGCATGGTGATTCCTTATCCTGACAGCGCGAAAAATGGATCAAACATTCTGAGTGCGATTGTAAATGATTCAGAAACATTTTAATCAACCTCAGGTCAACGCAGGTGTGCCGAACATCAACAGAACCTAAACGAATTATAAGCGGCTTCCGCCAGGCGCGGCATAAAAAAGGCGACCCGAAGGTTAATGCCGGTCACTTAAGGAAATGAGGCCCGTGAATTTGGGCCTTCGATGAAGAAAAATAGCGCTATAAGCCTGATTCCTTCATTATCCTTTGAAGCACAAAAATGAATTTGTATTCATAAAAATGCTTAAGTGACCGGCATTAACCCGAAGGTCGCCTTTTGACGTGCAGAGCAAAAACTTACTTCAGTTCGTCAACCATGGTGGTGGCGCGGCCGATGTAGTTGCCCGGTGTCATGGCTTTCAGACGCACTTTCTCGTCTTCGGGTAATTCAAGCGAATCGATAAATGCCTGCATGCCGGCGGCATCAACGCGCTTGCCGCGTGTCAGCTCTTTCAGCTTCTCGTAAGGCTTTTCAATGCCGTAACGACGCATCACGGTCTGGATAGGTTCAGCCAGTACTTCCCAGTTGTGATCCAGTTCGTTCGCCAGATTCGCTTCGTTCACTTCCAGCTTGCTGACGCCTTTCATGGTTGCCTGATACGCGATCAGCGCATAGCCCAGACCCACGCCGAGGTTGCGCAGTACAGTAGAATCCGTCAGGTCGCGCTGCCAGCGGGAAACCGGCAATTTGCTGGCCAGATGCTGCAATACCGCATTTGACAGACCGAGGTTGCCTTCGGAGTTTTCGAAGTCGATCGGGTTCACTTTGTGCGGCATGGTAGAAGAACCGATTTCGCCTGCAATAGTGCGCTGCTTGAAGTGGTTCAGGGCAATGTAACCCCAGATGTCGCGGTCGAAGTCGATCAGGATGGTATTGAAACGCGCCACGCAGTCAAACAGTTCGGCGATGTAGTCATGTGGCTCGATCTGGGTAGTGTACGGATTCCAGGTAATGCCCAGAGAGGTAACGAACTCTTCACTGAACTGGTGCCAGTTCACTTCCGGATACGCCACGATGTGAGCATTGTAGTTGCCGACTGCACCGTTGATTTTACCCAGGATTTCGACGTTTTGCAGTTGCTTAAACTGACGATCCATACGGTAAGCGACGTTAGCCAGTTCTTTACCGATGGTGGATGGCGTAGCAGGCTGGCCGTGGGTACGGGACAGCAGCGGAATGTCGCGGTATTTGTGTGCCAGGTCTTTCACGGCATCAATAATCTGTTTCCAGTACGGCAGCATCACATCCTGACGTGCAGTTTGCAGCATCAGTGCGTGAGACAGGTTATTGATGTCTTCAGAAGTACAGGCGAAGTGAATGAATTCAGACACCGCATGCAGGGCAGGGAGCGTAGCCACTTTTTCTTTCAGGAAATACTCAACGGCTTTGACATCATGATTGGTGGTTTTTTCGATATCTTTAATGCGCTGTGCGTCATTAACATCAAAATTTGCCACAATCTGGTCGAGGAAAGCGTTTGCGTCGGCATCAAAAGCAGGAACTTCCTTGATTTCTGCACAGGCTGCCAGTTTTTGCAGCCAACGTACTTCAACCTGCACACGGAATTTCAGCAGGCCAAATTCGCTGAAAATAGTACGCAGCGCGCTGACTTTATCACCGTAGCGTCCATCAACGGGGGAAACGGCGGTCAGTGAGGATAATTCCATCGGTAGCAACTCCTGGGATCTTATTAACAATGAGCGAGAATATTCTTCGCCTGTTCAAACAAGCGATTACGGGAAAACATTAGTTGCAGGCGGCCACCGCCGACCTGGTGCCACAGCACCGCGGAGCGGATCCCGGCCAGTAAAATGGCGCGGACCTTTGCCTGCACTTGCGAATTTTGCAAAATTGCCGGTGAACCGGTCACCTGAATACGCGGACCGGCCGGGCTGACTACGTCGACATAAATCGAGGCCAGAGAGCTGATCATCGTTTCAGATTCCAGTTCGAAATGCGCGAGTTGACGGTCGAGCTGGTCGATACGTTCACCGAGCTGATTCATGGCGGCTTTGTTGGCGTACAGCTTGCGCTCCAGCACCATCAGGCTTAACGCATAACGCGTTAACTCAGCGCCCGGCCCCTGGCGGTTAGCGTTCAGCACGCCCAGCAGCGTCTCAAGCCCCATCTTCAAATTGGCTTCATTATTACCGTAAACTGCCAGCGTCGAGGCCGGATTCATCTCCAGCAGGCTGCGCAGTGACACTGACATTTCTTGCTGTGAGCATTGGCCTTCATGTGCCAGTTGCTGAACCAGGCGTGCTGCCTGACAGATCCCCGCCAAAGCCAGCGTAATGTCGTAATAATTTTTAGCCACGTTTACTCCTGTAAGCGTTTTGAAACGATGAGACGCAGTGACAATGAAATAGCCCAAATTCATGGCGACAGATCATGCCATAAAACTGCCCCTAAACACAGTTCGGAATCAGTGCAGGGCGTCACAGTCGGGCAGAAATAAAGCGGGACGCCCGAAAGCGTCCCTTATTCAATCACATATTGACTCGATATCAGGCCTGAAGCGGCAGACGCTGTTCAATTACGCCCCCGCCGAGGCACACTTCCCCGAGATAAAACACCGCTGACTGACCCGGCGTGACGGCGGCAACGGGTGCATCGAAACGCACCTCGATGCGGTCGTCACCGAGCGGTGTCACTACGCACGGGATATCTTCCTGGCGGTAACGGGTTTTCACGGTGCAGGTGAGCGGGCCGGTCAGCGTTTTGCGATCCACCCAGTGCAACTGTTGGGCAATCAGACCGACATTCATCAGGCGCGGATGCTCGTGGCCCTGTGCGACGTAAAGAATGTTGTTTTCCACATCCTTCTCGACGGTGTACCACGGTTCTTCGCTGCCGTCTTTCTGCCCGCCGATGCCCAGACCTTTACGCTGACCGAGTGTGTGATACATCAGACCCTGATGTTGTCCCATCACCTGACCGTCAACGCTTTTGATCACGCCCGGTTGCGCCGGTAAATAGCGGCCCAGGAAATCACGGAATTTACGCTCACCAATAAAGCAGATGCCGGTAGAGTCTTTTTTCTTCGCGGTGATCAAATCCAGTTCTTCGGCGATGCGGCGAACTTCCGGTTTTTCCAGCTCACCGACCGGGAACAGGCTTTGTGCGACCTGTTCGTGACCGAGCGTGTAGAGGAAATAGCTCTGGTCTTTATTGCCATCAACGCCCCGCAGCAAATGGCTGACGCCATTGATATCCTGGCGGCGCACGTAGTGGCCGGTCGCGATATAATCTGCGCCCAGGTCTTCAGCCGCAAATTCCAGGAAGGCTTTGAATTTGATCTCTTTGTTGCACAGGATATCCGGGTTTGGCGTGCGTCCGGCTTTGTATTCCTCAAGGAATAATTCGAACACGTTGTCCCAATATTCCGCAGCGAAATTCACGGTGTGCAGTTCGATACCCAGCTTGTCACACACGGCTTGCGCATCCGCAAGGTCGGTGGCTGCTGTGCAATATTCTTCGTCGTCATCCTCTTCCCAATTTTTCATGAAGAGGCCCTCGACCTGGTAACCCTGCTGTTGCAAAAGGTACGCAGAGACAGAGGAATCGACACCGCCGGACATCCCGACGATCACTTTTTTCTGGCTGTTGTCAGACATAATAGTCCCGAAACACATGAATTAATTGCCCGGTACTGACGGTGTTTTTCTGAAGCTTGTCCCACGAGGATGAAGGCCGCGCGCAACTCATAGTTCACAGAAAACCCGAACACCACAGAAACCCGAACAGAGAGGTACTGCTTTACACGAGGTAAATCGTGAAGCGCAAAATTTTATCACGTCGGGCCGGTTGCTGCATCGCTGATTAACTGCGTGGCAACAACCGGAGAAGGGCCGTTATTCCGGCAGATTGAAATTGTGCAGGATTTCCAGAGGGTAACGCGGCGATTGCTGATAGCAGCGGATGCTTTCGGCCACCAGCGGCGAGCGCAATTGCGCAGAGCCGATAATTTCTTCGGCGCTGACCCAACGGCACTGGTCGATATCATCGTCCTGCGGCGCAGTTTCCAGCATTTCAGGCAAATCAATCACGAAAGCGAAACGCAGGAACGGCGTATCGTCCGGCGCCTGCCACTGATGTAAACCCAGGAAAAACTGCGGCTCGGCGTGGATGCCGGTTTCCTCATACAGCTCGCGTTTTGCGGCGCTGACTAAGGTCTCATTGGCTTCAAGATGTCCGGCAGGTTGATTCCAGGTGACTTTGCCGTGAATGGTTTCTTCAACAACCAGAAACTTTCCCTGTGCCTGCACCACGCAGGCGACAGTGACGTGCGGTTTAAACATGTGGGATTTCCTTCCATTGGCCGGGTTGTAAATCGCCGAGAGTAAACTCGCCCATGCTGTAACGGATCAGACGCAATGTCGGGAAACCGACATGAGCCGTCATGCGGCGCACCTGACGGTTTCTTCCCTCGTATAACGTGATTTTTAACCACGCTGTCGGGATAGATTTCCGTTCGCGGATCGGCGGATTGCGCGCCCACAGCCATTCCGGCTCTGGCACAATCTCTGCACCTGCGGGCAGCGTCGGGCCGTCTTTCAACGTGATGCCTTCACGCAATGATTTCACTGCGGCGTCATCCGGTTCGCCCTCGACCTGGACATAGTAAATCTTACCGGTGCGCTTGCCGGGTTGGGTCAGCGCAGCCTGCAGTTTGCCATCGTTGGTCAACACCAGTAAACCTTCGCTGTCCCGATCCAGACGGCCAGCGGCATAAATATCTGTTAATGGAATGTAATCTTTAAGTGTCGCACGACCCGCCTCATCAGTGAATTGTGGCAGCACATCAAACGGTTTATTGAAAAGAATCACCTTTACTGGCCCTTTTGGGGCAGATTGTGCTTTAGACGGCCTTTTGCTGAAACGTTTAACGTTGTGATTTTTAAAAGATAGCGGGTTCATAGGCATTGAAGTTAGAGAGAATTAGCGCATTATACTTGAAAAATGTTTCGGATTGGCTAGCGAGAAATATTCGAGTAATATCGACCGGCATCTTACAAATTTTTAACAAAAATGCGCTCGAAGGAGAGGTTAATGGAAAGCAAAGTAGTTGTTCCGGCTGAAGGTAAAAAGATTACAGTAGACGCTCAGGGTAAACTGGTCATTCCTAATAATCCTGTTATCCCATTTATCGAAGGTGATGGCATCGGTGTTGATGTGACGCCTGCCATGATCAAAGTCGTTGATGCGGCTGTTCAGAAAGCCTACAAAGGTGAGCGTAAAATCTCCTGGATGGAAATCTACACCGGCGAAAAATCCGTAGAACTGTACGGCAAAGATGTCTGGTTGCCAGAAGAAACCCTCGATCTGATCCGTGATTACCGTGTTGCTATCAAAGGCCCACTGACAACTCCAGTTGGCGGCGGCATTCGCTCCCTGAACGTGGCACTTCGCCAGCAACTCGACCTGTACATCTGTCTGCGTCCGGTACGCTATTACACCGGCACACCAAGCCCGGTGAAGCGTCCTGAAGATACCGACATGGTGATCTTCCGCGAGAACTCTGAAGATATCTACGCAGGTATCGAGTGGAAAGCCGGTTCTGCTGAAGCTGATAAAGTGATCAAGTTCCTGCAAGAAGAAATGGGCGTGAAGAAAATCCGTTTCCCACAAGAATGCGGTATTGGTATCAAACCTTGCTCCGAAGAAGGCACCAAACGTCTGGTTCGTGCGGCGATTGAATACACCATCACCAATGACCGTGATTCACTGACGCTGGTTCATAAAGGCAACATCATGAAGTTCACCGAAGGTGCCTTCAAGGATTGGGGCTACCAGCTGGCGCGCGAAGAGTTCGGCGGTGAGCTGATCGACGGCGGCCCGTGGGTGAAAATCAAGAACCCGAACAACGGCAAAGACATCATTATTAAAGACGTGATTGCGGATGCATTCCTGCAACAAATCCTGCTGCGTCCTGCTGAATATGACGTTATCGCCTGTATGAACCTCAACGGTGACTACATTTCTGACGCTCTGGCGGCGCAGGTTGGCGGCATTGGTATCGCACCGGGCGCAAACATCGGTTCTGATTGTGCACTGTTCGAAGCCACTCACGGTACTGCACCGAAATATGCCGGTCAGGACAAAGTGAACCCGGGTTCAATCATTCTGTCCGCAGAAATGATGCTGCGTCATATGGAATGGTTCGAAGCCGCAGACCTGATCGTCAAAGGCATGGAAGGCGCAATCGCTGCCAAAACTGTGACTTACGATTTCGAACGTCTGATGGAAGGCGCTAAGCTGCGCAAATGTAGCGAGTTTGCCGACGACATGATCGCAAATATGTAATTGCGAAATTGTTGAAGTCGACATCGGGGGCATCGCGCCCCCTTTGTTTTTCATCCCTCCAAAAATTCTTCTGCAAACCCCTGTAAAATCTTCTGCAAACCCAGACTGAAAACACCTGATTTAAATAATCAGAACCACAAACCTTTCCTGCAGTCTTTGTCCGTGAAAACATGAGAGCTATTTGATTAATAATTTGGGCGATGATCCTGATAAATAATGAGAACAGCGTTATTAAGCTTTACATCGTCTTAAAAATATAAAATAGGAATGCATGATATTGTGAAAGGGCGTTTTCTCACATAGATTTAAAAAGTGTAATTTACCTCAAGGAACAACCATCATGTTTAAGCGTCGCACACTCCAGATTGCTCTGGCGGCGGTTATTTCTCTGACAGTGCTGTCAGCTCCCGTTTTTGCTAATCCCGGGAATGGGAATAGTAATGGTAACGGCAATAGCAACGGTAATAGCAATGGCAACGGCCACGCCAATAAAGGTCAGGGAAATGGTAAATCATCTGAGCACTCCGGGAATCGCAAAAATTATGGTAAGCCAGACCATGTCTCGTCAGATATAAGCTTCTCACGTGCCCGTTCACTCGCAGTTAACTATGGATTAACCGGATATCAGGCTCTACCACCAGGAATCGCAAAAAATTTAATGCGTGGCAAACCATTGCCTCCGGGCATTGCCAGGAAAGCGGTTCCGGCCTCAATGCTGAACGAGTTGCCGTATTATCCTGGTTATGAATGGCGAGCTGTGGGGGATGATTTAGTTCTCATTGCCCTGAGTACTGCAATTGTCACTACGATTATCAATGGCGTATTTGATTAAAAATGACATAGCATTCTTTTAAGCCTCGCATTAGCGAGGCTTTTTATTTGAACTAATATGAAGATGACGATTAATGGTATCCCGAAAAAGGTCGTTGCTCAGGAATAACCAGAAACTTATTTCATCAGGGGATTCTGCGGCCCTGATGCTGTTTATTTAGCGGCCGCGACCTGCTGTTTTTTAGCTTGTGCTGCGAGATGATGCCCAATAGCGCATCCTGCCACCGCGCCGAGAACAGCGTGATGTTTCAGATGACCGACTACACCCCCCGCCACTGCCCCTTTGAGACATCCTTCTGCCTGAGCAAATGAACTCACTAACATCATGCTGAAAATGGCTGCACCCAACATCGTTTTTTTCAACTGAATTCTCCCAAATGAACACATAGTGCTGTGGCAGAAAATGTCATAACAGCCCCGGTTTGTCATTTTGCTATCTGTAAGCAGGTACTGCTGCTGTTACTTCTCAGATAAGAGAATCTGCTTGCCGACGGCCATGAGTGGCTTATCCCGGTTACATCTGCCGAGGCAGTTAACGGCTCATTGAACAAAGGTTTACTTTATATATAGAAGGCGAGGGACTTCACTTTTTTTAAGTCTGCTAAACTTATATTCAGTAACCGGCGGAGGTCTGCTTTCTCCGCTGTCTCCGGTTATTTTCCACCCGTGAAGAAGGATGCTGCTATGACGCATCAAGAGCAATTGCAGGCCCTGATGGTTCGCATTGACGCGCTGGAACAACGTGAAAGACAACTGACTTATGCTTCAAATGCTTATCAGGCGATTTTAACAACATTACTGGGAATACTGGATAAACCAACCCGTGACCGGGTGATCAGCATGGTCGATCAGGCTCATGATGTGGCATATGCCAGAGCTAATCTGGAGCAGAAAGGGAATATTCTGGGCGCTGATGACATCACCCAGCGCATTTTCTTATTTGCGCAGGGACGTGCGGCACAATCTAAGTAGCGACTGACGGATCATTGATAAGTAACTCGTTGCCTGAAAAGGCTGCGAGGTTTTGCTGTGTCGCACAATCAGCAACGCCGGTCGGCTTTAAGCATATTAATTGCTGCACCCAGCATAATACGGCGCTGGACCCCCGTCGCGCAGGCCAGTTGCTCGTCGAGATAATTAATCAGCGCATCGGCACTCAGAGGTTCTCCTCTGTGGCGCATCTTAATGACACCATCACCGATAATACGCGCGACTTCATCCCAGAGCGGTTGGATCTCACTTTCCGAGAATTTCATAACGGCTCCCGTTTGTGTGATTTACGTACAATCTATCATCTGGGCGGCGCGTGGCAAGTGGGTTAGAGGAAGAAGGGCGGTGCGTAGCATTTGAAAAGCCTCTCCTCAGGCAGTCAATCGCCGCAAGGAGAGGAAGACAGCTTAATGCTTAATTACATACAAGTCTTTGGTATAAATGTAATTGAGCAGGCTGTCGTTGAAACCACCCACATAGGGTTTGACCAGACGGGCGCTGACGTAGTGATACAAAGGAATGACCGGCGACTGCTCGGTTAACACCTGTTCCGCCTGCTGATAGGCTTTGCCCACATCCGCTTTGTCCGTGGCTTTTAACGCATCATCCAGTGCCTTATCGTAGGCGGCATTGCTGAATTTTGGCGTGTTCTCGCTGTTACCCGTGCGCAGGGTATTCAGAAAAGTGGACGGCTCGTTATAGTCTGCAATCCACGCATAACGCACCACTTCATATGTGCCCTGATGCATGGTGTCCAGCATGGTTTTCCATTCCTGATTCTGTAAAACAGCATCGACGCCCAGATTCTTTTTCCACATTGATGCGGCGGCAATCGCAATGCGCTGATGCGCTTCAGAAGTGTTATACAGCAGGTTGAATTTCAGCGGATGGTTCGGACCGAAACCTGCTTCTGTCAGCAACTTTTTAGCTTCTTCGTTACGCTGTTCCTGTGTCAGGCTGGCCTCTTTAGGTTTGGCGAAAGTAAAACCGCCGGTGTTATCAGGAGAAAGATGCCAGGCTGGCGTTTGTCCCTGACCCATGACTTTATCGGCAATGATTGACTTATCAATCGCCAGATTCAGCGCTTTACGCACGCGAACATCGTTAAACGGCGGCTTCTGCGTGTTCATTGCATAGTAATAAACGGCCAGATAAGGGCTGACATGAACTTGCGAACCCAGCTCTTTTTTCAGCGATGCAAACAGCGGGGAAGGGACGGTATAAGTAATGTCGATTTCACCGGCTTTATAGCGGTTAACGTCCGCAGTCCCCGAAGCGATCGGTAAATAAGTGACTTTGTTGATGACAGTATGTGCGTTATCCCAGTAGTTCGGGTTGCGGACAGCCGTGATGCGTTCGTTAACCGTCCATGTATCAAGCTTAAACGGACCGCTGCTGATCAGATTGCCTGGCTGAGTCCACTTATCGCCGTATTTCTCTACCTCTGCCTGACTGATCGGGGAGAGAGAAGGGTGTGCCAGCATACCAAGGAAATAGGAAAGCGGTTGATCCAGGGTAATTTCCAGCGTCTGCTTATCCAGCGCTTTGATACCCAGTTGGTCAGCAGGCTTCTTGCCGTTGATGATGTCGCCGGCGTTCAGTACATGCATACTGCTAAGATAGGTTTCATAAGGTGAAGCCGTTTTCGGGTCTATAAGGCGTTGCCAGCTGAAAACGACATCCTGCGCGGTGATGGGCGAACCATCAGACCAGACGATTCCAGGGCGCAGATGGAAAACCCAGGTTTTGTTATCTTTAGTTTCCCAGTTCTCCGCCAGAGAAGGTTGCGCATTGCCTTTGTTATCTATAGTAACCAGTCCGGCAAAAAGATCGCTGAGGATATTGAATTCAACGTCGCTCTCCACTTTGTGCGGATCAAGTGACGCGGGTTCGCTACCGTTGTTGCGGACAATTTCCTGTTTGGCTGCCAGTTCAACACCTGCGGGAACGGTCGCAGCGTAGGTAGCAAAAGAAGCCATGAAAGAGCCGGAGAAAAGGAGTGCGAGAGGAATTTTTTTGAAGCACCCATAAGTTTTACGTATCGTCATTGCCATTTCCTGTCCTGTTAATATGGTTAAATATCAATGAGTAACAGGGTATTCATACCGTTCTTCGAACACTTTAGCAATCGTTATGGCATTTTTTGTCGCGCTGTGTGAATGCTGACACAAATGTTCAGTAGTCAACGTTCTCATGTGCAGGGATCCAGTAGCCGTCGATAAAATCTTCGATTGGGTAACAGCCAGCCTGGCGTAAACCTTGCTGATGCATCGCGACCATGCATTGTTTCTGAGTATTAAAGGCATCAACGACTAAGTCTTCACATCCTCCGCCCAGATAACAAATAGTCAAAACAAGTGCGAACATAGCGCATCTCCATTTTTGTCATCCTGTTAAGCATAGAACTATTATGCCCCTGGCAACATCCGACGCGGTGCGTTTGCTGCTTATTTGTCCGTCTTTATCGGACGAAAAAATGTGAAGTGGCAGAAAAGAGAATTTCAGGAAAGGGCGTGATATCCTCGCGGCCATAATTTTTATGAATGACCATTATGGAAGGAGCAGCTCATGTCTGAGTCTTTGAACAGAGAACAGGAAATCGAATCCGATCTGGTTGCATGCCAGCTGGTAATTAAACAAATTCTGGATGTGATTGAAATTATTGCGCCAGCAGAAGTGCGCGAGAAGATGTCTCATCAGTTGAAAAGCATTGATTTCAGCAAGCATCCTGCCGGTGCAGATCCTGTGACGAAGCGCGCTATCGAGAAAGCAATCTCACTGATCGAGCTGAAATTTACCAGGCACGACAGCTGATAAATAATTGTCATGCCTGCATCCGCGGGCATGACAATAATGTAGTGCGGTAAAATATTTGTTTTATTTATTGTCGACCACTTCATCCACCCGCTTGAAAATCGGGCAGTTTGCAACACCGATGACGCCACTGTCAGAGTGAATATATTGCGAACTTACAATTCCTCTGGCGGTTAAGTACTGGCATTTCAGTCCCAGTCCTGCGGCATTCTCACTGCTGCCTACCGTCACGCCATAACCCGAAAAAAGAAAAATCGCGTAAATGACGGCCAGCAGGATAACGGTTTTAATTATTCCCATTCTGTAACTCCCTAAACATCTCGTCCTGAACGATTCAGGATATTGATAAGTATAGTAGAAGTTATTTTTCAGAAAATGTCACTGCAGCAGAATCCTAATCAGCAAAGTCGTGAAGATGCCAAAAAAATTGGCCCCTGAAAAGGGGCCAAAAAATTACTGAAGAGTGTTATTCAGACCGGCAAGTTACCAGCGGTATTTCATACCCAGGTTTGCTGCCCAAGGCTGGTCAACATCGCTGCCGCCAAGGTAGTTAGCCCCTGCGTAAACGGTGAAGTTTTTGCTCATGTCGAACTGACCGCCTAAACCAACGCGGACAGCAGAACCATCAACGCCGTTGTCGATACGGTCGCCATTGATGTTTGCATCGTTGTTAGCATCTTCATACACATACGCCAGTGTGCCGTACGGGCTAATTGCCTGATCTGCACCCAGGTCGAAGGTATAACCCAGATTACCACCCAGCTCATAACGCATGCTGTCATAAGCCTGATCGCTGACATGCATGTTGTTGCTCATGCTGTAATCGTCATCGCCGATAAACACGCCAGTAATGCTTGCGTATGGTGTCAAATAAGCCTGAGGAGCGAATTTCCAGTCATAACCCAGTTTCAGACCAAAGCCCCATGCATCAGTCGAGTTATCACCTGATACTTGCTGACCGTTGCTCATGGTGCTTTCTGTTGAGTTGCTGAAGTGGCTGTAGCTCAGAGAAGTATCGAAGAATGCGCCATTATTGAAGTCCAGGCTTGAGTAAACGCGTGCTGACTGGCTGTCAGTATCCGCATCGGCATCATCCATAGACAGGCTGGATTTTGCGAAACTTGCCGCCATACCGACCAGCCACTGGCGTTCACCGCCACCTTCGGTCACTTTATCCAAACCCACCATGATGCCATTAACGTCCTGATCGTAATCAATCACGCCGTTGTCACCGTTTTGCTGACCGCCGAAGTAGTTAACCCACACACCGCCTTTATCATTGCCCTGAGTGTGACGCGAACTGTTCATGCGGTTTTCTAAGGTGTCTTGTTCCATATGCCATGTTGCCGCATTGGAAGAAGGCAGGCTCAGGGCCGCATTTGCAGTAGAGGTAATGCCTTGTTTTGCCAGCACCACAGTATCGCCGTACTGCTCAGCCTGATATTTATAAGCACCCAGATCAGCGGTGTTAGCATGGTTAAAGGTCGCATTGCCGCCGTAGATGCGGATCAGCTCTTTATTTTGATAATCAGCAACCTGGCCTTCACCTGTCGCGTTATCGATGCGTACCTGATAATTACCGTTGGTCACGCCATTAACGGCCAGATGACCGTCGGAGTTAATGCCGATAGTGCCCTGATCATAAACATAGTCAGCGGCAGTTTTGTCGCGTGCGTTGTTCAAATCAGAGTTGAGAACATATTCACGGCTACCGATATCGAAAGTACCGTTATCGGTCAGAACCATGTTATGTGTATCAACCTGACCTAAACCTAAGTTCAGCTCAGAACCGCTGCCCACAATGATGGTGTTGGCGTAGAGAGACGCAGTTTCTTCGGTCAATGATGCCTGGCTGCCTGAGTTCAGGTTCAACACATCGGTTTTAACGCCGCCGTGCGCGGCAATTTTCAGGGTTGATGCATTGGTGAGGGAGATGTGATCTGCCAGCAGGGCAGATTCAACAACATTCACCTGAGACCGGTTGTTAACAGTCAGATTGTCAATGTTGGATGATTTGGTGGTGTCCCACTCGGAACCGTTGTTTAGCGCGACATTAAACAATCCGCTTTGATAAACGTCATCGCCAACCAGATAGCCATTGGTACTGCTGAAGACAGAGTAAGGCCAGATGCTGTTGGTGCTGCGGTTATAGAGGGCTGAATCCATCTGAACATTTGAGATAGCTGCGCCAACCCATTTGCTGCCATTATCCAGCGCCAGATTCAGTTCATCTGTATCATCCCAGCCATTGGTATCCAGCACGCCATCCGCATTGCTGTCATGACCGCCGACGTAATAGTTCTCGTCGAAGGTGCTGACAAAAGCGACGTCACCGGTAATGGTTGAATTATTGAATACGGCATGGGTTTTCATTGCGTTATCTGCGGTGGCACTGGCAACAACAGATAAGGCGATATCGTCAGCCTGAGTACCGGCAGCACTGATATTACCGTAATCGCTTGGCTTATCAGACTGGCCGTAGAAACCGCTGGTCTGCAATTCTGTATAAGAACCTGAAGTCAGCACGGAATCATTAACTGTCAGGGTATTATCAAAAGTATTGCCATTATTTACGTCAGTATCAACCCATTCGTAGCCTTGCGTCAGCGCAATGCCAGCGACGTGAGAGTTATTTTTAATAACGATGTCACTTTCCTGATCCAATGTCACCGCAACGCCCTTGTCAAAGGTGTTCAGGGTTTCATGATCCCGAACGTTGTTAGCATCAGTAACGTCGTAATCGAAGTGTTCGTAAGTATCGTTAATGGTGGAGTTATCAATAGTCAGCTGCAAAGGTGACTGATCATATTCATTACGGGTTGTACCGCAATCGCTCGTCATGCACTCAGAAGTGATCATGCCGTTGACAGTAGTATTGGTGATATTCAGCGTGTTGCTGTTATTGCTATCAAAACCGAGATAATGAGTGGAAATAACGCCGTTAACCACAGCGTTATTGATTGAAGAGTAGATGTCTCCGCCAACGTAACCGTTATCTGCGCCGTCGTTATCCACATATCCACGATAGCCGATATGACCCGCCAGAGTGGAGTCATGATAGAACGTATCGTATACGGTGCCAGAAATATCAGCTGATATTGCGGCAGGTGCTGTTACTGCAACAGCGCAGGCCAGCGCTATTTTAGAAACGAAGAACTTTTTATTCCATGCATGCATTTATTAATCCCTCAACAAAAAATAGTCAGCATGAATCAGCTGAAATTAATTCAGCCACTATGCTTTCATTTATATAACCGAAGAGACAGAAGAACTGTTCGACGGCGGGATGATATTTTAATGAGTGGTATAATTCAACAAAGAAGTTCCTGAGAATACTCACTAAAATTAAATTATTTTAACGGCGGGAGTAATATTATTGGATTTATTTGGCAACTATAATGAAAATAATTTCTTTAACGGTTTCTGAATAATGATTATAAAGTCATTATATAAATTTACTGCTATTAGGCTTGCGTTCCTCCGGTCTTGTGGATATGACGCAAGGCGTAATCCCGCTTATCTTGTCAGCACCCGAAACAGGAGTCAGATTTCTGTCATGAGCCTTGCGAGAATTAATGCGTTATTTCACGTTCTGTTCCTTTCTTAATAAACAGGGTTATGGTTTTTATTAAAATGTCTATTTTATAGAAATTATTGAATGGGAGTTATCAGAAATACAGCGGAGTAAACATTACTTTGCTTGACCAGGATCAAACAAGGATTACCCGCTATTTATAGATAAAGTTTATACATTTTATTGTTTGATTTACGTAGGTGATTATTACACGTTGTATCACGTGTAAAAGCCGTACTTTCGTTATATCGTTGTTTAGGATATTCGTCGTACTATGTCCTTCTGTTCAGTCAAATGCCGGACGTCGCCTTTGAGCCCTGATAGACGCTTTTTAAACCAAAAGAGACCTGCCATTAAATTGAAAAAGCCTGTTTTCAATGTCCGAAGGATCATTACGTTCGTTCTTTTTCTGCTCATCTGCATCGGCCTGTATCTGCTGGCGTTAAACAGTTACTGTGATCAGGGGGGCAACTTTGATCTGGGCGTATGTGCCATCACCTCATTCATTCCTTTTTAGCGGATGCCTGCCTGAATGTCTTTTTGCTCAATGCTTGCGCTGATTGCGGGGGAGTAAGAAAACCCTGTTTTTTTGCGAATAGCTTCCCTGGCCTGTCGGGGATGGTAAGATGAACGCTCTGAACATTCAGTGGTAGGGTAGTCAATGTTTGATTTCGCAATGGGCCAAAACAGCCTGGCCTCATTGGTGCTGTGTGCACTTTCAGCACTGTTATTTCTGTTGGTATGGTTTTTCGTTAGCCGTGCCAGTGTCAGGGCAAATGAACAGATTGCTCTGTTACAGGAGATCGCTGAGCAGCAACGCCAGCAGACCGAATTACTTAAAATTCTGGCTGCACAGGCAAAGGGCAATGTGTCTTCTGTTGAGGCAGACGATGACTCTGCGCTCAGCCTGCGTGGTTTTATTCCTGAAAGATAATGTTGTTTTGTTAACCCGCCTTCCGGCGGGTTTTTCGTTGATACGCGGCGTGCATATCTTTCCTTCTCTTCCTCTCTGATCTTCCTTCATAAAACTGTCTTATTCCTCCGGTAGTCTCCACGCATGTGCCCTGCAGGATGGAATAACTGATGATCAAATGGTCTGAAGAAAACGACAGTGAAGTGAACCACAACATAGCCTTACTGACCGGAGAGGAACCTGAGAAGTGGTATCCCTATGGCGGAATGAAAGGCAAAGATTATTGCAACAACCCCTCCGATGCGTGGCCGATCATTTGCGCCAACAAAATCAGCATTAATTTTAAAGAGTTGCAAAGCAATCCTCTCTGGCTTGCTGAAATCAGCAGTCCTCAAGGCCAATGGCAGGCGCAAAGCAAACGTCCCCTTCGTGCCGCTATGGTATGTTTCCTGCTTAGTAAGACTTGCGTATAAACAAAAGCGCAGAGATACTCAGATAGTGACAAAGTTTTGCAAAGAAGTGATTCGAATAAGCGTCGCATAAAGCGATGCGTATCAAGTGATTAATGTTTCCTCATTTTGACAGTTGTGTCTAAGGCGGAGTCCATTATGAAGCGCATCATTAAAGGTGATAAAACTCTCTCCCATCTGGTGGTTGCTCATGCAGCTATCGACAGTCATGAAAAAGCCTACGGCAAACGCCGGCAGGGCTGGCCTTCCACCTATCTCATCAAATATAAAGATGCGCGTGTTGCGGTCGAAGTTGTGACCCGCAGACAATCCTATGTTGCCACCCTCATGATTGGTGCCAGAAATCTCACCAAACTTTGTGGTATGCCTGCCTGATAATCGGAAAGCATTTCTGTAACTTCAAACCGTGCCGGAGATATCCGCCACGGTTTTTCGTTATACAGGCTTTCTCATCAGATAACGCTGCCGGAGGTTACCCCGCTGAAAAGGCCGTTTCATAACAGATAGCATCAGTGCGATGACATCGAGGATCAACAGCAATGTTCCGGTGATGACTAACGCCGTCAGCCCCAGCAGGGCGAGAAGGAAAATCTTTACTGAGGTCGGAACGGTCATCCGGCGAAAGCGGGAACGCAGCCATAAACGTCCATATTGTGCCTGGATCTGCATAATATGGGTCAGCCTTGACGCAAAGGTTTTGCGGTCTTTTGTTGTGTTCCTGATCATAAATAATCTCCTTTTTGAACATCATCAGTTAAACATGAAGTTATTAAGATTTTCTTAACCTCACGTAGTGGCTGAACTGCCACATAATTTTTCACTTTCGATCTGTAGTGCGCTCAATAAGTATGCTAATTAATCTGCATCATGGCTTTACGCTGCCGCCGATAAAATAGTGATCTCATGGAGCCTTATGTCAGGTAAAAATCCCTTTTACGACCCGTCAAAAACACATCACACACCGGATGGTTTTACCAATGCCGAACCCCATGACCGGCAGGAGGGTGATCTCAAACGCTGGAGGAAAGAGCGCAAGGAACTTCGCCTGCCTGCGCCTCCGGCGAAAGGTTACGAACATTTTGTCAGCCAGTGGTGGCAGGCTGCCGACTTCAGCGGGTCTGATGATCGTTTATGGTTTTTAGGACATGCCTGTTTATTGCTGCGTGTTGCCGGGCGCTATATCCTGATGGATCCTGCATTGTCTCATCGTGCTTCGCCATTCAGTTTCTACGGGCCTGAGCGAAAAACGCCGGTTGCTGTGACGGTAGAAGAACTTCCACCGATTGATGTTGTTCTGTTATCCCACAATCATTATGACCATCTCGACAGCGCGACGGTCCGCAAGCTATTGCGACGTTTCCCGGAAGTGCAATTTATGGTGCCTTTGGGCATAAAGCGTTGGCTGGAGCGGCGCGGGGCACGATACATCGAGGAACTCGACTGGTGGGATGAGCAGCAGTTTGGTGAGCTGAAGTTTTCAGCTGTGCCGGCGCGCCACTGGAGTATGCGGACATTATGGGATCGAAACCGGTCTCTCTGGTGTGGGTGGGTGGTCAGCCATCCCGGTTTGCGGTTCTTTTTCTCCGGCGACAGCGGGTACAGCAATCAGTTCGAAATAATTGGACAACGTCTGGGACCTTTCGATTTAGCCGCAATTCCTGTCGGCGCCTATGCACCAAGATGGTTCATGCGTGCGCAACATATGGACCCTCAACAGGCTGTGGCTGTGTTTACTGAGCTGTGTTGTAAAAAGGCGGTTCCCATTCATTGGGGGGTTTTTGAATTAGCCGATGAATCACTGGATCAGCCACTGATTGAATTAGCGGAAGCCATAAGTCAAAGTGAATCGCCTGAAATGGAATTTAAACCATTAAAAATTGGCGCAAGCATTTCTAAAGATTGAATATCATTTCCACCGGTATTGGGAATATATAAGTAGCCACTTCACCTATGAAATGAGAAGTATTATCAGTTGGGTGGCATTTTTTATAACACTTACACTTTGTGTGTGTTATGTGAATGTTAATTATTAGGTCAGATAGATTAATTACCTGCTCAATTCATCTTTATCAAAACAGAATGTTTTTTGTAAGCGCGGAGAGACTTCTTTTTGTCAGAAAAAATGGATTTTTTTGTTGCTAAACAGGGCATTGAACTGCGCTTCGCCTGCCTGCAACGCAGGCGGGTTGTCTGTCAGACTATCGTGGTTGGCTTCTGGCAGATAATGAGACGATTTTAGCGTGATCTGAGTATGAATAGAAAGCTGATATGGGATTTTGATCACGGTAATTAATATTAGTTTTTCATATGGATATTTAGTATTTGAATAAGGCGGCCGGGAGTATCGGCAAACTGTTATGTTGTTTTAACCAACTCGCAAACTTTAATTCATTATATTGTCAAAATCACCACGATAAAAAATAGTCATTACCGGGTGTCGTAATTTGGAATTCATTTTGCCTGAAGCCGGTTGGGTTTGGGCTATTATCAGACAGGAAGTACAGGCGCACAGTTAAGGTGCATTTATTGATTTTCACTGTTTGTTTTGCACCATTTTATCCGTCTAAAGCGTAATTGATTATTGCATAACCAGTCATATTGGGAGGCACTGACGTTGTGCATATGCCCGTTCTGTTGCACAAGTGCCGCAAACGCCGTGTGATGCGCTGTCACCGGACCTGATCTCACGCTGTAAGGCCTGTAAAGCTGTGCCGAATGGGCACAGAAGCGGAGAGTTTTAGCGGGCTCCCGCAATAAAAATTCAAATAAAGGTGTGTTTTACGCTTACGGTTCTGCATTAAATGATCAATAATCGAAACAGGTCGTTATTGTTTTGTTTGATATGCAGGTAAAACTGCAAAGCAGAAAAAAGCATGTCTATCAACATATTTCAGCTTAACTGAACACGAAGTGCCTTTAACCGGCTCAAATATGTGCGACATGTCCATCACTGATTAAAAATGGCTTGCCATCGAATTCAGAGTATGTGATAACGCATCTGGGTAAAACGAGGTACAGTTCTGTATATGTGTGGCATTTTCAGTATAGAAGTTCTGAGTAAAGACGTTCACGTTGAATACCGCTTCTCTGCCGATTCTAATCTTAGTGCCTCAAGCAGTAACGACTCTAGTTTGTCTATGTAACGCCGCTGGGCGGTTTAAACAATCCAAAGGAAATACTCAAGATGGCAAAGATCAAAGGTCAAGTTAAGTGGTTCAACGAGTCTAAAGGTTTCGGTTTCATTACTCCTGCTGACGGCAGCAAAGACGTGTTCGTACACTTCTCTGCAATCCAGGGTAACGGCTTCAAAACTCTGGCTGAAGGCCAGAACGTAGAGTTCGAAATCCAAGACGGCCAGAAAGGCCCGTCAGCAGTTAACGTAACTGCAATCTAAGCAGCGTTAGCTGTAAAAAAACCCGCCAAGGCGGGTTTTTTTGTGTCAGCCGTTCAGGCTCAGAGGATCATGATCCCTGATTGCTGGTTACGTCCGCTGATACCCGGGTGTGTCGGGTCTTGTGCCCGCTGATGGCTGTTACGGCGAAAACTCGTGTACCTGAATCCGGTTCCGGCTGCATCGGGCGAGCAAATCGTGCAACGGCCTGCACGATCAACGCCTGAAAATCCTAACGCCCGCAATTTGGCTTCAGCAATGGCAACCAGATCAAGATGGCGGTGGCTTGGTGAGATGAGTGCAGGGGGTAAATCGAGACGCTGCAGAAAAGTATCAATCAGTTCCTGACTGACTTCATAACAGCAGGCTCCTGCGGACGGGCCGACAGAAACAAACCAGTCAGAAGTATCACCCGACTGATTAATCCGCTGTGCCATTTGCTCCAGAATGCCGTCAATCAGCCCGCGCCAGCCTGCGTGCACTGCCGCAACTTCTCTGCCATCTTTGCGACAGAAAATTACCGGTAAGCAGTCTGCAGTGAAAACGGCAAGAAGAATGCCCGGCATAGCGGTGATGAAGCCATCTGCCTCACCGCATTCCTGGCCTGCGACTGTCACATCGACAATCCGTGTGCCGTGTACCTGTTTTTTTCCGGGACAGGTCGCTTCATAGCTTTGCAGATGTTCAGGCAGCAACGCCTGTTTATCGCCAAAGCCATGCACAATACCGGGGATTTGACTGAGTAAAGCTGAGTGGTCACTCATCTTGTGTCTCGTTAGAAAATGTTATGCAACCAGTGTAGCCGCCTTTGAGCGGGATTTTCCAGCAGTTGCAACCCCTGAGCACCTTCTTTAGACTTAACACTATTGCGAATTTTCGCCCCCTCAGACTTTTCTTGCAGGTTTTCCGCATGACTTATCAGTGCCCGCTTTGTTTCCAGCCGCTTACGCTGACCGGTCAGCAATGGTGTTGTCCCGCCAACCATCAGTTTGATAACGCAAAAGAGGGGTATGTCAATCTGATGCCCGTACAGCACAAACGCTCAAAGCAGCCGGGTGACAGCCCGGAAATGATGATATCGCGTCGTGCTTTTCTTGATGCAGGCCATTACCAGCCTTTGCGTGACCGTCTGACAGATATTCTGGACGACGTCATCGCGCAAACGGCGGACACATTGCTGGATATTGGCTGCGGGGAAGGGTACTACACCGCCGCATTCGCTGAGAGGCTCACACAAAAACGTGCGCTGAAAGTGTTTGGGCTGGATGTCGCGAAAGTGGCCATCCGTTATGCATCCAAACGTTATCGCGATGTGTCATTTTGTGTGGCTTCCAGCCATCGCTTACCTTTTGCTGAGGGTTCACTGGATGCGGTCATTCGTATTTATGCACCCTGTAAGGCGCAGGAATTGTACCGGGCGATAAAACCGGGCGGCCTGGTGGTTACGGTGGCACCGGGACCACGTCATTTATATCAGCTGAAAGGGTTGATATACCAGGATGTACAACTGCATGTTGATCTCGATGAGCAGCTGGAAGGTTTTGACCGGATAAGTACGGAAGCGCTCGCCTATGACATGATGCTTTCCGGAGAACAGGCGTTTGATTTATTGCAGATGACGCCATTTGCATGGCGGGCGACAGAAGAAGTGATGGCCAACTTAAAAGCTCAGACAGCCTTTGAATGCGAGACAGACTTCCTCATCAGGATACATCAGCGTAAATAACCCAGATGCTCCAGCAGGATGCTCGACCCAATTCCGATCAGAACCGCACCTCCTAAAACTTCGGCCCATTTGCCTAACAGCGGGCCGATAAAACGCCCGACCATTATCCCGAGCGTTGACATCACCATGGTCGCCATGCCGATGAGCAGCGCGGTAAGGATGATGTTCACTTCAAGAAAAGCTAAACCGACGCCGATCGCCAGAGCATCCAGGCTGGTGCCGATAGCCGTTGCAGCCAGGATCCAGAACCCGTGACGGGTTGCCGTTGTCAGGTTATCTTCCGGCTTATTTTTTAGCCCTGCGATGATCATGCGTGCGCCCAGAATAAACAGCAGGGTAAACGCGACCCACTGGCTCCACTGCATGATGTACTGGCTGGCAAATAAGCCCAGATACCAGCCAATCAGTGGCGTTATGGCTTCTATGACACCGAAAATAAAACCCGTGCGGAAGGCCTCGCGAAAGCAAGGACGATGAAGGCTGGCGCCTTTGCCAATTGATGCGGCGAAGGCGTCCATGGACATGCCAAATGCAAGAATAAGCGTAGCGGATAAGTTCACGAGAATAGCCCCCAAATGACGGCGCAACCTTACCACACTATTTTTATTCGGGACAACACCAAATAAAATGGGGTTTTAAATAATGCCGTATGTTGGGGAATAACAATATTATTGACAAGGTATTTATCAACATTGTTATCTGTAAGGTTAACTTAAATCCTGGGAAATATGCACCATGCTATAACTGATAACTCATGGTCTAAATTCAAGCTATTGATTATTAACCATAATTTTATATATTCTTTCAAGATCATCCAGTTCGTTTACGCGAATTAATAACTTTTTCTGTTCTAATTCAAATACCAGGATACCGTCTTCAGAAAGATTCATACTGCGGATCCGATCGTAGGTGATGAAAGTGTTGGCGAAATAAAAGCCCTCCTCTTTGAAGAGCATTTTTGGCCAGCGGATAAAAGAGAGATAGAAAGCAATCAGCCCCAGGCCGATCAGTAAATAATTGGTAATAACGGTGCCATTCGCATGGATATTATTATAAAGAAGAATAGCCAGAAGACCGATAAAGATAATCGAATCGAGTCTGTTACGGCGGCGCAGGTTGACCCGCAGGCGAGTTTTACCCTTGCGTGTACCCATGATGAATTCGTCATAGATGGCGTAGGCAAGCAACAGGAGAGTGAAAAGGGCGAGGACGATATCGGTTACAGACATGAAAACTCCAGCTAACAGCCATCAGGCAAAGCAAAGTAAAAATGACAAAGAGATAAATAGCAGAAACAAAAAAGCCGGGGAAAGATTTCCCCGGCTTTGAAGGTTATCAGAGACCTAGCAGGCCAATCCAGTAACCGAAGATACCGATGGCGAAGAAGCCAACGATGATCCACAACGCATTCACTTTCTTCCGCAATAGCCACATACAACCGAAGGTCAGCAGTAATGGCACCAGACCCGGCATCAGCTGGTCCAGAATAGTCTGGACAGTTGTGACGGTGGTATGGCCCGTCTGGTCGGTGATTTTCGACACGACTAGCGGAATGTTAACGTGTGTCCATTTGTTAACCAGGGCCCCCATGACAAAGAGGCCGAGAATTGACGCCCCCTCGGTCAGTTTTTGCAGGAAGCCGCCGCCCATATCGTTAACGATATCGACACCTTTTTTGTAGCCATAAGACACGCCGTAGTAGCGGGTCAGCAGGCGTACAAGGTTAAACAGAACAAAGAACAGCAACGGACCCAGCAAGCTGCCGGTCATCGCAATACCCGCGCCCAATGCCGCAAACACCGGACGCACAGTACCCCAGAAGATCGGGTCACCCACACCGGCCAGAGGTCCCATCAGACCGACTTTCAGGCCGTTGATGGCCGCGTCGTCGATAGGTGCGCCATTGGCACGCTGTTCTTCCATCGCCAGCGTCACACCCAGAACCGGAGCCGCAACGTAAGGATGGGTATTAAAGAATTCCAGGTGGCGTTTGATAGCCGCTTTGCGATCGTCGTTATTTTCAGGGTAGAGACGACGGATTGCAGGCACCATACAGAAGCAGAAGCCCAGAGCCTGCATACGTTCGAAGTTCCATGACCCCTGGAAAAGGTTGGAGCGTATAAACACACCGCGAATATCGCTGGCCGTGAGTTTTTTAACTGCAGTTTGATCAACCATGTCCTTCACCCTTAATCCAATTCGTTGTCGAGATCGTTAACACCCGGTGCAGCCGCCGCTTGCGCAGACTTGTTGTATTTCGGGCTCAACTGGATGTAAAGAACAGCCATCACCACACCAATCACACCCAGTGCAACCAGGTTGAAGTTGGTGAATGCAGCAGTAACGAAACCGAGGTAGAAGAACGGCATCAGGTAGCCAGCACGCATCATGTTGATGACCATGGCGTAACCCACGACGACGATCATACCACCGGCGATGTTCAGACCGTTGGTAACCACTTCAGGGATTGAAGCCAGTAAGTCATGAACAATAGCAGTACCCACAGACACAGCAACAATCACAGCAGGGATGGCAATACGCATTGCCTGCAGGATCAACGCTGAAACGTGGATCCAGCTAATCGCGCTCAGATTCCCTTTTTCAGCCGCTTTATCCGCTGCGTGCTGGAAGGCGACGGTGATGGTACGAACGATGATGGTTAATACCTGACCTGCTGCTGCCAGCGGGATCGCCAGTGCGATACCAGCACCGACAGACTGACCGCCTGCGATGACCAGAATGGTAGAAATGATAGAGGCGAGGGCAGCATCCGGCGCAACGGCAGCACCGATGTTCATCCAGCCAAGCGCGATCATTTCCAGAGTACCCCCGATGATGATCCCGGTTTTTACATCACCAAGAACAAAACCGATCAAAGTACAGGCGACTAACGGACGGTGAAACTGAAATTCATCCAGGATCGAACCCATCCCGGCAATACATGCGACAATAAATATCAGCACAATTTGTAGTGTGGTGATCTCCATTGCACTTCTCCTATGACCAAAGGACGCTGAGTATAAACAGGCACACCAGACAGATAACGTTGAGGGAATCTGCCAACAACGGTGCGCTTATTAATTCATTTTATTAATGAGATCCATCATCTTGAGGCGTGAGTCAGTAGAGACTTTACGCACTTCAAGTTCGATACCTTTTTCATTCAGTTTCCTGAATGCTTCGATATCTTTTTCATCGACAGACACGGCGTTATTCACCTGAGTTTTGCCCTGGCGGAAAGCCATACCACCGATATTAACGGAGGTAATGGTCACGCCACCTTCAACCAGACGCAGAACATCTGTCGGGTTAGTGAACAGGAACATGACGCGATCGCCCGCGTATTTTGGGTTATCCCAGACACGAATGGCTTTCGCAACGTCAACAACGTGTGCGGTAACACCAGGAGGAGCAACCTGAGTCAGCAACGTTTTACGCACGGTATCGGCAGCCACTTCGTCGCTGACAACAATAATGCGTGTCACGTTGGTTTCTTTGGTCCAGCGGGTCGCTACCTGGCCATGGATCAAACGGTCATCGATTCGGGCAAGGCCGATCTTCATATGGTCGTTCGGACCGGCAGGTTTCGCCGGGGCGGCTGCTTTTGGCGCAGGGGCGGCGGCAGGGGCTTGAGCGGCAGGTTCAGGGGTTTTCAGCGCTTTTACGCCGATACGACCCGTCTCCACTGCAATGGCAACCAGTTCTGCGAAAGCAGGATTGTCATCACGTGCCATGAAAGTCTCTGCCAGCATCGGGATGTTAACACCGGTGACAACTTCGTAATTTTCCTTATCGACAACAATACGGCTGGCGGCATTGAACGGGCTGCCACCCCAGGTGTCGACCAGGAAAAGGACGCCGCTGCTGGTGTCTAAACCACCCAACTTAGCCGTGTACTTTTCGATCAGGGTTTCGGCGTTTTCGCCGGGAACGAAATCAATAAAGGCGACATTATCCTGTTCACCTAAAATCATTTCCGCTGTTTTCAGCAATTGCTCAGCTGCTGACCCGTGCGTGCCGATGATAATAGCAATACTCACTCGCTACCTCCTCTGTTAACTCTGGGAAAGAGTTATGCACATAAGTAATGGTGCTGATGATATCCGCCCGTTTTTATTCCTGAGGCGGACGGGGCATTCCGTGCGTCCTGACTGTCCTTAATTTCTGATAAGACTGCAAAACTATAAATGGCAGAACCTCAACGGGTTGTGCGACGTGATTTATTTTAGTGTGCGAAAAAATAATTTTTGTGACGACTGTCCGTTATTGAACGACGTATTGTGAATACGGTTTCACATCGCACATTAAAACAGCATAGATGTTACAAACTGATGCTGAAGGTAAAAGATCACTCTTTCTTCAAATAATCATTCCTGATAAAGTGATTTTCCGAATAATTGAACAGGAGTACCGGGCCTCAGCCCTCCCTATGGACTGTCACCGACGTCACTATTCTTCGCTTTTTCACCTCATTCTTACCGGCAAATCTGCCCCGATGGGCCTGATTTCAGCCGCACTGAAACCGCTTTCATCTGCTATTTCTGCAGTCAATACTTCCGGACGGTCATCTGACAGCCTGGGGTGTGGTGTTTTTGTGCGTCTTTTTTCTTTAACTCATTGCGGAGTCTGACATGGAATTTTTGATGGACCCTTCAATTTGGGTCGGTTTGCTGACGCTTGTCGTGCTTGAAATTGTTCTGGGTATCGACAACCTTGTTTTTATTGCCATTCTTGCTGATAAACTGCCGCCGAAGCAGCGTGATAAAGCCCGTATCATCGGCCTCTCGCTGGCGCTGATCATGCGTTTAGGTTTGCTGTCACTGATTTCGTGGATGGTGAAACTAACCACGCCGCTGTTCAGTATTGCGCAGTTCAGTTTCTCCGGCCGTGATCTGATTTTGTTAGTCGGGGGGATATTCCTGCTATTCAAAGCCACCACCGAGCTGCATGAGCGGCTGGAAGGGCATGACGAGCATGGAGCAACGAATCGCGGCTATGCCAGCTTCTGGGCTGTAGTGGCGCAGATTGTTGTGCTGGACGCGGTCTTCTCGCTGGACGCGGTGATAACCGCCGTCGGTATGGTGAATAACCTGGCCGTCATGATGACTGCAGTGATTATCGCCATGGGCGTGATGCTGCTGGCATCGAAATCGCTGACCCGTTTCGTAAACAACCATCCGACCGTCGTGGTGCTATGCCTCAGCTTCCTGCTAATGATTGGTCTGAGTCTGATTGCTGAAGGCTTCGGGTTCCACATTCCGAAAGGTTACCTGTACGCCGCGATTGGTTTCTCTATCCTGATTGAATTGTTCAACCAGATTGCGCGCCGCAACTTCCTGAAAAGCCAGTCCAGCCGTCCGATGCGTGAACGTACAGCGGAAGCTATTCAGCGACTGATGGGCGGGAAACGCCAGAATGAGCATGAAGATGAGCCCGCTGGCGATGTATTGCCAGCCGGTGAAACCTTTGCGGAAGAAGAACGTCACATGATCACCGGCGTGCTGACGCTGGCGTCACGCTCCCTGCGCAGCATCATGACGCCACGCACCGAGATTTCCTGGGTAGACTGTGAAAAGTCACCGGACGAAATCCGCAGTCAGCTTCTCGATACGCCGCACAGCCTGTTCCCGATTTGCCGTTATTCACTGGATGATGTTATCGGTGTGGTGCGTGCCAAAGATCTGCTGGTGGCGCTGGAAAACGGTGAAAGCATTGTCGCGTTCGCGGAAAAAACGCCGCCGATTGTGGTGCCGGAAACCATGGACGTCATCAACTTGTTGGCCGTTCTGCGTAAAGCCAAAGGTCGTCTGGTGATGGTCAGCAATGAGTTTGGTGTGATTCAGGGGCTGGTGACGCCGCTGGATGTGCTGGAGGCCATCGCGGGTGAATTCCCGGACGAAGATGAAACGCCGGACGTCGTGACTGACGGTGATAGCTGGATTGCTAAAGGCGGAACCGATTTGCATCTGTTGCAGCAAATTCTGGACGTCAAAACGCTGGTGAATGCCGACGACGATTTTGCTTCTCTTGCCGGGCTGCTGCTGTCGAAATCAGGACAAATGCCGGTCGTGGGTGAAGTGATCGAAATGGCGTCGCTGCACTTTGAAATTCTTGACGTGTCGGAATACCGTATCGAACGCGTGCGTATTACGCGGCTGAAATCAGAAGACAAATGGGATGAAGACCAGTAACGGGGCTTTATTTCGGGATGTAAAACGGCGACTCAGGTCGCCGTTTTTTATGGTCGGGGAAAACGGGCTCCCACCTTCAGACCGGATCTGTATTATCCTGCAATTCCATGTTTTGCGTAGTTTTTTTATAACGTTCCAGCCAGATCGGGAATACTTCTATAGGCATCGGGCGGGCAAAGTAATAGCCCTGCAATGAATCGACCCTGCGTTCGCGCAGATAATCTACCTGCTCACGGGTTTCCACCCCTTCAGCAATCAGCTTTAGATTGAGACGCTGCGCCAGTGTGATGATGGTATCTGTGACGGTGGCGTTAATCGCATCGGTGCCAATTGAGGCCGTAAACGCCTGATCGATTTTCAGCACATCGGGATTAAGGGTTTTGAGATAGCTCAGGGAACTGTGACCCGTCCCGAAATCATCAATGGCCAGCAGAATACCCATTTCTTTCAACTGTGAAATCTCAGCAGCACGTAACTCCTGTAACCGCGTCCGTTCCGTCAGCTCCAGCATCAGAGAAACTGACGGCTGCGCCGGAAGCCACAGCTTTCGGATGTCATCAACAATTTCCATATTATTAAAGTGTTGTGCTGCAACATTAATACTGACGTAAAAACCCGGCGTTGCCGGAAATACGGACAGATTTTCAGCGACTGTCTGAATGAGATAGCGTGTCAGCGCAATGATTAAACCGTGCTGTTCTGCCAGAGGAATAAACACATCGGGCGAAACCCATTCCTGCCGGCGGTTTTTCCAGCGCATCAGTGTTTCCACGCCAATACAACGGCCATCCGTACTGTTAATAATGGGCTGACAATAAACTTTAAACTCGCGGTGGGAAATGCCGTGGCTGATTGGATAAGCCAGACTGATGCGACTGCCGGAGAACAGATATATGGCTGTTGCTGTCAGCAGGCTGATCAGAACCGACAGCGGCAGATGTGAAAACAGCTCCTCCCAGGCCAGTGTGCTGGCTTCTTCACCATAAATAGAGACCGCAAAATCATATTTTTCCGATCGGGCGCTCAGCAAAGGGGCGCGCGGCAGGGCACTGGTGTTGATGATTGAATTTTTGCCGTATTCGAGATTTTGTTGTCCGACGTTGAGAACGATGTGGCTGGCATAAGGCGGCTGGGGCTCGAGCAGGAAATTCGACAAGATCCCGATGTTATAGACAAACAGTTCACCGTTAAGATTATCCGGTGTGGTCGGATGCCATAAAACCAGCGTCGGTGTATTGACACGGCTCCATTTCGAGGCGCGCAACTCAAGTTGGGTTTTACCCTGTGCGAAGGAAGGCAAGGTTTGATTGAAATTCAGATCCAGCGTGCCCACCAGGCTTGAACAAACAATGGTGCCGTTGCTGACGAGACTGATTGAACGTAATGTTTGCATGCGGGCGACGGTTTGCTGCAACAGAGGTTGCTGTGCCTTACAGGCGAGTGTCTGGTCGAAAGGAATAATTTTGCCGGCCGGAGAAGCGGGTTCAAGCAATTTTTCCAGTTTTTCAACGGTGTGAACAGCCACCCGTTTTTGATCTTCGGCGATAACCTGGGCTTGTTCGTAGATACGAATGCCCAGCGTCAGAAGCAGCGTACATATCCCCATTGCACTGGCGAGCGCAATGCGATAGTAGCGATACTTCGCGAGTCCGGTCTGGGAGAACAGCATCGTTCTAATCCTTTTATCCCGAGTTAAAGGCAGGCTCAAAATTATTATTTTAAAGGGTTACCGATGCGTAACAGCCATTTCGTTTTTATAGAGAGTAGCTGTAAATCGTCGGGCGCTCAGTTTGAGTAGCGGCAAACTCCCTATATTTCTCTGTTCAAATCGAAAAAAAAACATACAGGTGACAGTGTCACTGAGGTTTTTCCTGTCCATTTCCGACATTTACGCAGACGTAATAAGGGGGACCCGGACAGGGAAATCAGGCGGAAATCAGCATGCCGCACCTGCAGGGTATAATGCAAGTCTCACTACCATTATGTATTGATAATACAACAGGTTGCTGTTAGCGAAGGTTTTATTGCTGCCGGCTACCGGCCAGGTGGTATTTCCTGCGGTAAATTGGTTGAAATTAATACAACCTGAAAATACCGCAGGAAGAGGTCATCTTTTCGACCGGATCAGTCGCACTGAACCTTAATCGCCAGACCGCCACGCGAGGTTTCCCGATATTTGGAATTCATATCTTTACCGGTTTCGTACATCGTCTCAATGACTTTATCCAGTGAAACTCTCGGCTCACTGGTGCGGCGTAATGCCATACGGGCGGCATTAATGGCTTTCACTGACGCGATGGCATTACGTTCGATGCACGGTACCTGAACTTGTCCGGCAACAGGGTCACAGGTTAATCCCAGATTGTGTTCCATGCCAATTTCGGCCGCAACGCACACCTGTTCCGGGCTGCCGCCCAGCAATTCCGTCAAGCCTGCCGCCGCCATTGAACAGGCTACGCCAACTTCGCCCTGACAGCCCACTTCCGCGCCTGAAATCGACGCATTCATTTTATACAGAATACCGATAGCACCGGAACTCAGGAAATAGCGCAGATAAATATCCGGGCTGACCGACTGAATGAACTGGTCATAATACGCCAGCACCGCAGGCACAATGCCGCATGCGCCGTTGGTGGGCGCCGTCACGACACGTCCGCCCGCCGCATTTTCTTCGTTAACCGCGAGGGCAAACATATTCACCCAGTCGATCACGTTCATCGGGTCACTGGAAAGTTTGTCGTTTGACACCAGCATCCGGCGCAGGGCAGAAGCACGACGCGGCACCCGCAACGGGCCAGGCAGAACGCCTTCGGTATTCAGGCCGCGATCGATACAGGCCTGCATGGTGTGCCAGATCTTCTCGAAATACTGCTCAATGTCCTGCTTACTGTGCTGCGCCAGCTCGTTTTTCATCACCAGGCCGGATAATGACAGCCCGGTTTCCTTACATTTTGCCAGCATTTCACTGGCCGAATTAAAGCTGTACGGCACCGCCACTTCATCCAGCACAGGCTGACCGAAATGCTCGTCATCAACGATAAAGCCGCCGCCGACCGAGTAATAGGTTTTGCTGTAAATCATCTTGTCGCCAGCAAAAGCGTGAATTTGCATGGCGTTTTCGTGACGCGGTAAATTCTCCCCGCGGAACACCATACCGGTATCACGTGGGAAATCGACTTCATGCTGGGTTCCGCCCAGCGGCAGACGCTCACGTTGCTCAACGTCGCGGATAAAATGCGGAATGCCGTCGATGTCGACGGTATCTGGCTGATTGCCCGCCAGACCTAAAATAATGGCGATATCTGTGTGGTGGCCTTTACCTGTCAGAGACAAAGAACCAAAAACGTCCACGGCGACACGCGTAACGGCAGGCATCATGCCCTTTTCCAGCAGGTCATCAGCGAACTGTTTGCCTGCTTTCATCGGGCCCAAAGTATGGGAACTGGAAGGGCCAATCCCGACCTTGAACATGTCGAAAACGCTAATCACGTCGAATACTCCTGTAATAGATTGCGGCAGGGAACGGGATCCCTGGCTTCCATAAATGAACCAACACCAGAGACAGCCCTTATGGACGGGTCTCTTGTTCTTATGGATAGACTTATAGTTTAAAAGGGCTGAGAGGCAAAAGTTTCATTTTTCGCATGAAATAAACTTATTTGATGCAAAAGTGTGATCGTAATGTAATCACTGAGCTCAGACTTCAACCTGCCGGGCCAACTGACGGATGATTCCCGCCGTCAGCCCCCAGACAAATTGTTGCTGATACCAGGACAGATAAACCCGGTGGTGAGTGCCTCTGCGGTGAATATCCAGAGGGTGATAACGAGCGAGATCAAAGGCTTCCCGCAGCGGCATTTCAAACAACTCGGCGACTTCATCTTCCGCGGGATGCAGTGGTACATCAACAGGCAACAGCCCGATAACCGGCGTGACCTGAAAACCGCTGCTGCTGTCCTGCGGCGACAGTGTGCCTAATATATGAACCTGTTCAGGGGGGATCGCGACCTCTTCATGCGCTTCGCGTAATGCGGTGGCAATAATTGAGGCATCGGAAGCATCTGCTGCACCACCGGGAAAGGCGACCTGGCCGGCGTGTTTACGCAACTGATCGGAGCGGCGCGTCAGTAAAAGGGTCGGTTCCGGACGGCAGATAATCGGGATCAACACAGCGGCGTGGCGGGTTCCGCGCAACGCCGCAGCAGGCAGGCGCGGCTGCTGCAATTGAAAACGCAGGATGAAATCTTCCACAGCAGGTGAAAACGTCTGTAAGGGCGCGTGTTGTTCCAGCAGCGTCACGGCTGTATTTCTCCTAATTCAGGCAGAATACGGGCAATCTTATCAAAAGTTTCCTGATATTCCGCCTGTTCCTGACTGTCAGCGACGATCCCGCCACCCGCCCAGCAGTAAATTTTGCCCTGTGCGGTGAGCAATGTGCGGATGGTGATATTGCTGTCCATCGTGCCGCAGCAACTCAGATATGCAATGCTGCCGCAATAGCCGTTGCGCCGTTGCGGTTCAAGTTCTTCGATAATTTCCATGGCACGCACTTTGGGCGCACCGGTAATGGAGCCACCGGGGAAACAGGCACGCAATAAGGCGCTGGCGTGACAGGTTTCGGGTAACCGGGCGGTGATCGTGCTGACCAGATGATGGACGGCGGGGAAGGGCTCCACAACGAACAGCTCCGGCACCCGCACACTGCCGGGTGTCGCCACGCGGCCAATATCGTTGCGCAGCAAGTCGACTATCATCAGGTTCTCGGCGCGATCCTTTTCCGATGCCGCCAGTCGTTCTGCCTGCTGCATATCCTCACTCGGATCTTCGCAGCGCGGCAGCGTTCCCTTAATCGGGCGGGTCTGGATTTCAGCGTCTTTCAGCCAGATGAAACGCTCAGGTGAAAGACAGACAACGGCATTTTCCGGCAGACGCAGAAACGCGGAGAAAGGGGCGCGGTTAGCCTGATTGAGGCGCAGGAAAGCCTGCCATTCATCGCCGCTGTATTCTGTCGAAAACCGCTGCGCCAGATTGATCTGATAGCAATCACCACTGTGAATATATTCCTGAATCTTACGGAATTTCTCACCGTATTCTTCGCGGCTCATATTTGCCCGCCACGGCGCATGTAAACGGAAAGGCGCAGGAGAAGGAACAGGTTGGTACTGGGCCAGCCAGCGTAAACGTTCAGAAATGTCACCCTGGCAAATCAGCGTCAGGCGCTGTAAATGGTGATCGGCAATCAGCGCCCAGTCATAAATCCCTACCGCCATATCCGGCAGGTCAATATCCCGTTCTGCAGTTTCAGGCAATGTTTCTATCCGGCGCCCCAGGTCATAACCAAACAAACCCAGTGCGCCGCCCAGAAAAGGAAAATCCGCTGAACTTTCTGCCTGTAAACCGGCCACTGCCATTTGCTCTTCCAGTAAAGCAAACGGATCTTCTGCCCGGGTTTCGGCCATGCCGTTGTGCTCAATCTGCGTTAGCTTGCCACGTGTGGTCAGCGTGATCAGCGGATCGGCCACCAGAATATCGAAACGATTATGCTGGTGCTGTGCCGAACCGGAATGCAGTAACATCGCCCACGGCAAAGCAGAAAGCGGCGCGAACCGTTCAGTTATTGCATCGGGCTGATAAGGTAATGAATGGAAAACAACGGGTTGGGCGAATGGCATGACGGGTATGAGTTTCTCTGGCGCAGTGACTATTTTTCAGGATCCTAACACAGATCGGGCTGCCTGAAAGCAGCGCAGGCGATTTGCGTGAATAAGGCGTATACTGTGCAACCCCGCACTGCGCGGGCTTTTTATTATCACCCGTACAACAGGACACTCCCATGCTGACAGGTATGCCTTCATTATCACATCACGAACAAGAACAGGCCGCCGATCGTATCCGCCAGTTAATGGAAAACGGCATGAGCAGCGGCGAAGCCATTGCGACAGTTGCAGAAGAAATCCGCGAAACGCATAAAGGCGACCGTGTGACCGTCATTTTTGATGACGAAGACGACGAATAAAACGTTGCTCCGCAGTTTCCCTTTGCTGCAAAGAAAAACCGGACTCTTTTCAGGCGTCCGGTTTTTTTTCATCTCAGCGTCAGGAATGGATTAGCCTTTAACCACCACTGCAGCCGCTGCCTGTTTGGCCTGTTCCACGGCGTCTTCAACGTTGTCCGCCGTCGCCAGCGCTACGCCAAGACGGCGCTTACCACTGATTTCCGGCTTACCGAACAGACGGATCTGGTTGTAACCGGTCAGTGCGTTTTCCAGGCCGGTAAACGTCACGTTGTTGCTGGTCAGTTCCGGCAGGATTACGGCAGAAGCGGAAGGGCCGAACTGGCGGATATTGCCCACCGGCAGACCGAGGAATGCGCGCACATGCAGGGCGAACTCTGATAAATCCTGAGAAATCAGCGTTACCATCCCGGTGTCGTGCGGGCGAGGTGACACTTCGCTGAAGATCACTTCATCACCACAAACAAACAGTTCAACGCCAAACAGGCCTTTACCGCCCAACGCTTTCACCACTTTCTCTGCGATGTCTTTGGCGCGCTGCAATGCAAGGTCTGTCATCTGCTGTGGCTGCCAGGATTCGCGGTAATCACCGTCTTCCTGACGGTGTCCGATTGGCGCACAGAAATGAATGCCATCAACGGCGCTGATCGTCAGCAGGGTGATTTCAAAATCAAACTTCACCAGACCTTCGACGATGACCCGTCCGCCGCCAGCACGGCCACCTTGCTGGGCATAATCCCATGCCGCCTGTAACTGATCGGCACTGCGGATCAGGCTCTGACCTTTACCGGAAGAGCTCATCACCGGTTTGATAATGCACGGATAGCCGATGGCGTCGATCGCCTCACGGAAAGCCGCTTCATCATCGGCAAACTGATAAGTGGAAGTGGGCAGCTTCAGCGTTTCGGCAGCCAGACGACGGATGCCTTCGCGGTTCATGGTCAGGCGTGTCGCTTCAGCACAAGGCACGACGTTGTGACCCT
Source organism: Rahnella sp. CJA17(1/100) (assembly GCF_963881615.1). Taxonomy (NCBI): domain Bacteria; kingdom Pseudomonadati; phylum Pseudomonadota; class Gammaproteobacteria; order Enterobacterales; family Yersiniaceae; genus Rahnella; species Rahnella sp. CJA17(1/100). The sequence goes on from NZ_CAWOJA010000044.1 coordinate 310,065, forward strand.
GTTTTTCCAGCTCGACCAGCATGCTGGTGGCAATCGCTTCGATTTCCGGCACGATAAAATCAGGGTGTTCGCTTTCGATAACCTGTTTCAGTGCATCGCCATCCAGCATGTTAATGACATGGCTGCGATGGGCGACCTGCATCGCGGGTGCATCGGCGTAGCGATCAACGGCAATCACTTCCAGACCCAGTCGCTGGCATTCAATCGCCACTTCTTTGCCCAGTTCGCCGGAGCCTAATAACATGACGCGGGTGGCGCCAGTGCGCAGTGCAGTACCAATGGTTAACATAGCTTCGTACCCAGATCTGTGTGAAGGAAAATAGGAATTTCGGCGCGCAGTATATCTGAAATTATTGTCGACGAAAACGATTGCGCAGTGCTGTTGATAAATTTAAGCGGGAATAAAAGCAGGATTTTTTTAGCCTGTTTTCTGCCGTTTAAGGCAGTCTGCGGGCGTCTCTGTTATCATTTACCCAAACCATGGCGTCAGGCTTCCTGCCGCTGTCCCGATTTTTGCCTCACATAAAGAGTTATCGCCCTTGAGCACGCATTCCTTTTCTGCCCTGACATTACCCGTTGAGCAACTTTCAAACCTGAATGAACTGGGTTACACCGAAATGACCCCGATTCAGGAAGCGTCGTTGCCTGCCATCCTGCTGGGTCAGGACGTCCGCGCCAAAGCCAAAACCGGCAGCGGTAAAACAGCCGCTTTCGGTATCGGTTTACTGAACAGCATTACCGTTTCACAGTTCGTCGCTCAGGCGCTGGTATTGTGTCCGACCCGCGAACTGGCCGATCAGGTCAGCAAAGAATTACGCCGTCTGGCGCGTTTTACCCAAAACATCAAAATTCTGACTCTGTGCGGTGGCCAGGCAATCGGGCCACAGCTTGAATCGCTGGTCCATCCGCCGCACATTGTGGTGGGTACGCCGGGCCGTATTCAGGAGCATTTGCGTAAAGGCACGCTGAAACTGGACGAACTGAAAGTACTGGTGCTGGATGAAGCGGACCGCATGCTGGATATGGGCTTTAGCGAAGATATCGAAGATGTCGTCAGTTATACGCCGCAGGATCGCCAGACGCTGCTGTTCTCCGCGACGTATCCGGACGGCATTGAGCGCATCAGTTCTAAATTTCAGCGTCAGCCGCTGAAGGTAGAAATCGAAGGTGAAGATGACATTGCTGATATCAGGCAGATTTTCATCGAAGCCGACAAACATCAGCGCTTATCGCTGCTGGCCGCAGTGCTGTATCAGTATCAGCCGACTTCCTGTGTGGTGTTCTGTAACACCAAACGTGACTGTCAGGATGTTTGTGATGACCTGAAGGCGAAAGGCATCAGTGCGCTGGCGCTGAACGGCGACCTCGAGCAGCGTGACCGCGACCGCGTACTGGTGCGTTTCTCCAACGGCAGTTGCCGCGTACTGGTGGCGACAGATGTGGCGGCGCGCGGGCTGGACATTAAACAGCTCGGCCTGGTCATTAATTACGAGCTGTCTTTCGACCCGGAAGTTCACGTTCACCGCGTGGGCCGTACCGGTCGTGCGGGCACCAGTGGTCTGGCCGTCAGTCTCGTGACACCGCAGGAAATGCCGCGTGTAACGGCGCTGGAAGATTACACCCGCCAGCGGTTTACCTGGCAGCCCGCAGCGCAGGCACTGGCCGCCGCCCCGGTGGCGCTTGATCCTGAAATGGCAACGTTATGCATCGATGGCGGCCGTAAAGCCAAAATCCGTCCCGGCGATATTCTGGGCGCGCTGACCGGTGACGCCGGGCTGACCGCAGCTGAAGTCGGTAAAATCGATATGTTCCCGGTTCATGCTTATGTGGCGATTCGTCAGAAGAGCGCTAAGAAAGCGCTGCAACGTTTGCAGGAAGGGAAAATTAAAGGCAAGAATTGCAAAGCCATTATCTTGCGTTAACCGGGTTTCTTATCGCTTTGCATTGGTCGTCTTGTTGTTAATGTTGTGTTATTGCCTTGTTGAGGATTATATTATCTAACGCAAGCGATGACCTTGTCTTATGTAGGGATATTGTCCGGCAAGGTCAACTGAATGAACGACAAAGACTGGGAAGACGAACGATGAAAAAGATAATCTTGGGCGTTGTGATGGCCGTTGCAGGAATGAGCGGTCTGAGCCAGGTTGCACAGGCCGATGAGCCTGAAGTGAGAACGGCAACGGTAACACCCTGTTCCACGGCCACAAAAGATGAAGTGGCAGCACTGGTTAAACGTGATTTCCTGCAAAACCGTATTCCGCGCTGGGATGCAGATAAAAAAGTGCTCGGCACTTCCACGCCGGTCGCGTGGGTGGTGACTGACAGCATCAGCGGCAATAACGCCAGATGGAATATCCCGCTAAAAGTGCGCGGTGATCACACTGATAAAACCTATCAGGTGACCCTCAACTGCCAGATCGGCGAAATCAGCTACAGCACGCCGGTATAGCCTTTCTGCACTTCCGGTTGCGTCCGTTATTTCTTAGCGGACGCATTATTTCCCTGCATTGACGTCTCTTGGTTTCCCTGCCTAAACCTGTCACTCTTGTCACACCGCAAAGAGGACAAAGAGATCCCGAGATGATGACACCTCCAAAGGCTGAAAAACGCCCGCAAACCCTGAGCGTACACGGCGATGACCGCGTCGATAACTATTACTGGCTGCGTGATGATGACCGCGCCGATCCTCAGGTTCTGGCGTATCTGACCGCTGAAAACCAATATACCGAACAGGCCATGCAACCGCATCAGGCGCTGCGTGAAACCCTGTATGGCGAAATGGTTGCGCGTATTGCGCAACAGGATCATTCCGTTCCCTACGTGAAACATGGCTACCGTTATCAGACCCGCTATGAACCGGGCAACGAATACCCCCTTTATCTGCGTCAGCCCGCAGCGGAACATGAAAACTGGAGCACGCTGATTGATGGCAATGAACGTGCCAGAGACAGCGAATTTTACACGCTGGGCGGTCTGGATATCAGCCCTGATAACAAACTGATGGCCGTGGCGGAAGACTTTCTTTCGCGCCGTCAGTACGACATCCGCATCAAAAAACTTGATGACGAAACCTGGACTGACGATCTGCTGAAAAACACCTCCGGCAGCAGCGAATGGGCGAACGATTCTCAGACACTGTATTACGTGCGCAAACACAAGAAAACGTTGCTGCCGTATCAGGTTTATCGCCACGTGGTCGGCACTGATCCTAAGACCGACAAGCTGGTGTATGAAGAGAAAGACGACACGTTTTACGTCGGGCTGGATAAAACCACGTCTGAAAAATACATTCTGATCCACCTCGACAGCACCACGACTTCCGAGATCCTGCTGCTGGATGCCGATGATCCGCAGGCAAAACCGCAGGTGTTTCTCTCACGCCGTAAAGATCATGAATACGCTCTCGATCATTACCTCGGGCATTTCTACATCCGCTCCAATAAAGATGGCAAAAACTTCGGACTTTATAAGAGTGAAGATGGCGTGGAAGCAAACTGGCAGACGCTGATTGCGCCGCGTATTGAAGTGATGCTTGAAGGCTTCAGCCTGTTCCGTGACTGGCTGGTGGTGGAAGAACGTCATCAGGGGCTGACGCAATTGCGTCAGATCCACTGGAAAACCGGCGAGGAAAAATCGCTGGCGTTTGACGATCCGACCTATACCACCTGGCTGGCGTACAACCCGGAGCCGGACACCTCATTGCTGCGTTATGGTTATTCTTCCATGACCATGCCGAGCTCGTTGTTTGAACTCGATCTGGATACGCATGACCGTACGCTGCTCAAGCAGCAGGAAGTGAAAGATTTTGATGCGGCAAATTACCGCAGCGAACGTGTCTGGGTCACGGCACGTGACGGCGTGAAAGTCCCGGTGTCACTGGTGTATCGCCGCGAACTGTTTAAGCCGAATGAAAATCCGTTACTGGTTTACGGTTACGGTTCCTATGGCAGCAGTATGGATCCGGCGTTCAGTGGCAGCCGTCTGAGTTTACTCGACAGAGGATTTGTTTTCGTACTGGCGCACATCCGCGGTGGCGCTGAGTTGGGCCAGCAATGGTATGACGATGGCAAACTGTTCAACAAACTCAACACTTTCCATGACTTCATTGATGTGACCAAAGAACTGGTTGCTGAAGGCTACGGTGACGCCGGGCAGGTTTACGCCATGGGCGGCAGTGCAGGCGGTTTGCTGATGGGCGCGATTATTAATCAGGCGCCAGAATTGTATCGCGGCATTGTGGCACAGGTGCCGTTCGTTGACGTGGTGACCACCATGCTTGATGAATCCATTCCACTGACCACCGGTGAATATGACGAGTGGGGCAACCCGAACGACAAAGCGTATTATGACTATATGCTGCAATACAGCCCATATGATCAGGTTCGCGCGCAGGCATATCCGCATATGCTGGTCACCACCGGACTGCATGATTCGCAGGTGCAATACTGGGAGCCGGCAAAATGGGTGGCGAAATTACGCGAGCTTAAAACCGATGATAACCAGTTGCTGATGCATACCGATATGGATTCCGGGCACGGCGGTAAATCCGGACGCTTCAAAGCCTACGAAGATATCGCGCTGGAATATGCCTTTGTGCTGGCGCTGGCAGCGAAGCACTAAATATCACACCTTTCCCCTAAATAATTCGGGTTGCAGCCAACGCCACTGCAGCGCGAAGTAGGACGGGGAGAATAAAAAAAACCCGCTCTCGGCGGGTTTATTCTACGAAGTCCATTGTCAGGCAGAAGCTTTCTTGGCTTTTTTCTCAGCCTTTTTTTCGGCCGGGGTTTTCAGTGGTTTTTTCTTCGCATTCTTTTTGCTATCCATTCCTTTACTCATATTTGCCTCTCTTAAAGCTGGTGGATTGGGTTGCTCTGCTATTTACTGCTTAATTCGCTCCGGTTGCAAGTGTCTTCGCAGGTTTTTCTTCACTCTTTGCACGGCCGCTTTAAGGCGGGCCGGGCGTGCCTGAAAGTGAAATTGCGCGATAAGTATGCGAACGGCATGCAAAATAACGATTTTTGCTTATAACACCTTGTGGCGGGCTAGCCGATGCGCTGTTATGAAGATGTAAGCACATCAATCAATACACTGGCCGAATAGAACAGGAAATGTCATGCCAAAATTTAAAGGGTTATATCCGCCACGGGAAGCCTATGCCAGCGGCATGCTTGATACCGGCGATGGTCACCAAATTTACTGGGAGCGCAGCGGAAACCCGGCAGGCAAGCCAGCAGTATTTCTCCACGGCGGACCCGGCGGCGGCTGCTCATCGGTACACCGTCAGTTGTTTGATCCCAATGATTATGACGTCATGCTGTTTGACCAGCGTGGCTGCGGACGCTCAAAACCTCACGCCAGTCTCGAAAACAATACAACCTGGCATCTGGTCGAGGATATCGAGCGTTTGCGCAAAATGGCCGGTGTCGACAAATGGCTGGTGTTCGGCGGCTCGTGGGGTTCAACACTGGCGCTGGCGTATGCCGAGACGCATCCTGAACATGTCAGCGAGATGGTGCTGCGCGGAATCTTCACGCTGCGTAAGCAGGAACTGTCCTGGTATTATCAGGACGGCGCGTCCCGCTTCTTCCCGGAAAAGTGGCAACGTATTTTGTCGATTCTGTCGGATGAAGAGCGTAAAGACGTGATTGCTTCTTACCGGGCCCGTCTGACTTCCGGCGATCGCGCTGTGCAGCTTGAGGCTGCTAAAATCTGGAGCCTGTGGGAAGGGGAGACCGTGACATTGTTGCCTGCGGAAGGTTCGGCATCCTTTGGTGAGGACAATTTTGCGCTGGCGTTTGCCCGTATAGAAAACCACTATTTTACACATCTGGGTTTTCTGGAAAGTGACGACCAGTTGTTGAAAAATGTCACACGTATTCGCCACATTCCGGCCGTCATTGTGCATGGCCGTTATGATATGGCCTGCCAGGTGCAAAATGCCTGGGATCTGGCGCAGGTATGGCCGGAAGCGGAGTTGCACATCATTGAAGGGGCAGGGCATTCGTTCGACGAGCCTGGCATTCTCGATCAACTGATCCGCACCAACCAGCGTTTCGCCGCCCGGCGCTAATGTTGCCTGCTACTCCCGTTTACTTTTGCTTCGGCTCATAAGGTAAGCGGGAGAACTTATGTGATTCCCCGCGATAGAACATCACCCGCTCACGAAAATAGGTGCGCAGATGCGCAGGCTGCTCGCGTTCCGCCATCTCAGCGACAACCGGCATGTTGTAGCGTTCTTTAAAGGCCACCGCTGAGGCCGCAAGATCGACATTGATACGATCCATTTCTTCTTTACTGATTTCAGCCAGATTGATGCTCATAACTGCTTCCCGATGATCCGTTTTACCACATTGTACCCGAGGCAGGCGCCAGCGTGAATGTTGCGATTTGGCTTTTATGTTCCTGTGCCCGGCAAAGAATGCGGATAATTATCAGGAGTAAATAAGAACCATTCACAAAGCAGAAGTGATAATTATATTCAACAAGGCGGTGTTAATTAATATCGTAAATAAGAATGATTCCTTTTAATAGGGAATTACATGTTAATGATTATCATTGTTGAATATTTATTGATTTATAAAATTATTTAAAATCAATTGGTTAAAATTAATTGTTATTGCTGTGCATATTAATGTGAATAAGGTGTATTTATTTTGTGTTGATGCGGGCATAATGCAGATAAATAAATCAGCCCACCTGACTTAATTCAATTTATGGAGCCGTATCGTGCTTAAAAAAGAAATGATTGATCAGCTTAATGAACAGCTGAACCTCGAGTTTTATTCTGCCAATTTATATTTGCAGATGAGTGCATGGTGCAGCGACAAAGGCTACGAAGGTGCCGCCGCTTTCCTTAAACAGCATTCAATGGAAGAAATGGACCACATGCATCGCCTGTTCAAATACGTCAGCGATACGGGTGCTCTGCCTTTGCTGGGCGCAATTGCCGCTCCGCCGGTGGCTTTTGAATCCCTGACTGATCTGTTCAAACAGACTTACGAGCATGAACAGCTGATCACCCAGAAAATCAACGAACTGGCTGATCTGTCTATGACGCTGAAAGATTACTCTTCCTTCAACTTCCTGCAGTGGTACGTTTCTGAACAGCATGAAGAAGAGACGTTGTTCAAATCAGTCCTTGATAAACTGGCGCTGGTCAGCAACACCGGTAACGGCCTGTTCTTCGTGGATAAAGATCTCAAAAATATGGTGACGCAAACTCCGGCGGGCTAATTTCCCGCCAGAGGTGTTCACAAAAACGCAGAGTGCTTCCGCCTCTGCGTTTTTTTATGCCTTTTTGGCAAACGTTTTGTGGCGGTTTGCGCTAAAGTGACGGCGTTATAAATTCATCGTTAAGCAAGCCAAGGAATTATCGTGTTCAAAAAAACCACTTCTCTTTGCCGTGCCCTGGCAGTCTCAGCCGTTCTGCTGAGCGGATTTATCTCACAGCAGGCTTCTGCTCACGCCCATCTGAAAACAGAAACCCCGGCGGCGGATTCGGTGTTAACCGTCAGCCCGACTGAACTGTCTCTCGGCTTCAGTGAAGGGATCGAGCCTGATTTCAGTAAAATTACCCTGACGGACGCCAGCCAGAAAACAGTGAAAACCGGCAAAATGACGCTGGCAGCGAATGACAATACTCAGGCCGTTCTGCCACTTTCCGATGCGTTGAGCGCGGGGAAATACATTGTTTCGTGGAACGTTGTCTCCGTTGATGGTCACAAAACGCACGGTCAGTACAGTTTCACCGTTAAATAAACGATGAGTCTGACTGCACTGTTTGTTCTGTGCCGCTTCATGCATTTTGCTTCGCTGATGCAAATCTTCGGTCTGAGCGTTTTCTGCTCGCTGCTGACGCCTGCAGGTTTCTCGGCCGTGTTGTTGCGCAAAAACCAGACCCTGATGATTTGCTCCGCCCTGGTTGCGGCGGTCACTTCGGTCGGTATGCTGGCGATTCAGGCTGCGCTGATGGGCAACGGCTGGAGTGATGCGCTGAATCTGAATGTCTGGCTGCTGGTTTTAACCACTGCATTTGGTGAAGTCTGGCGCTGGCATTTATTACTGACGGCCGCGCTGTTGCTGGTGCTTTTGATGGACTGGCTGCCCGCGCGGAATATGCTGGTCTTCCTGTGCTCATGCGGTTTACTGATGAGTCAGGCGTTGGTCGGCCATGCTGCGATGCATGAAGGTCTGCCCGGGCTGGTACAGCGGACGAATCATGTGGTGCACCTGCTCAGCGCGGCCTACTGGTTCGGGTGTTTGCTGCCATTGCTGATCTGTATGGGGTATACCCGACAGCCTTCAGCAAGACCTTATGCTATTGCCACGCTTATCCGTTTTTCGCTCTGGGGACATGCCGCCGTCGCGCTGGTGATCCTCACCGGTATCATCAACACGGCCATTATTTTACAGCGCTGGCCAACGGATATGACGTCGCTTTACCAGTGTCTTCTGGTGGTCAAAGTGCTCATGGTAGGAATGATGGTGGCTGTCGCTGTGTTTAACCGCTACCGGCTGGTGCCCTCAATGGGTAAAGATCCCGACAGGGCACAACACTATTTTATCATGATGACCTGGCTCGAATGGGGGCTGGCGCTGGGCGTGTTACTGCTGGTGAGTGTGTTTGCCACACTGGCACCGCGCTGAACGGGTTATCTGAATAAGTACCAGGAATTTAATATCACCGAGGAAAAATTATGAGGAAAACACTGCTAGCTTGTGTGCTGCTGACCTTATCTGCCAGCAGCTTTGCGGCACCCCAGTTGGAAACGATCAGCCGTCTGCAATACGGCAAAGCCTGGGCCTTTACCCGTGAAGAAGTCATGCTGCAATGCCGTCCCGGTAATGCGCTGTATGTGATTAACGACAGCACGCTGGCGCAATATCCTCTCAATGACGTGGCGAAAGAGCAGGTAAAAAACCATCAGGTTCAGGCTGTGCCACTGGAGAAAATCTGGCTGGACGACCCGCAGAACCCAGGGCAAAAAATGAGTCTGGCCCCTTTTATTGCCAAAGCTCAGTCGCTTTGCTGAACCGCCGTGCCGACGATAACTGACTGATGTAAATCCCATGTTTTGCGTATGTTGTCACACAATGAAAATAATACATCATTGTTATTATCACTATGTTTCAAACTGGGTGGAAAATAGTCATCTGTCGTCTACTCTTTAAGTTGTACGGCTTAACCGCCTGCATTAATGCCAACTTTTAGCGCACGGCTCTCTCCCAAGAGCCATTTCCCTAGACCGAATATAGGAATCGTATTCGGTCTTTTTTTTACTATTTGATTTATAAAGATAATTTCAGCATCTCCCTAAATCCTAAATCCTAAATCCTAAATCCTAAATCCTAAATCCTAAATCCTAAATCCTGTCTATATCTCCGTCCACTCGGTACCGCGGCTATCAGGATAAACGTTCGTCATTTTCATCGATTTATGCCCCAATAGTTTTTGAGCAAATTCCGCGCCGTATTCCCGCTCGTAAAGCCAGGAAGCAAGACTGCGGATCTCATGAAAAGACGGCGGGCTTTTGCTCTGTGATACACCGCTTTTTTACCGCGCGCCAGAATGCTTGGGTAATGCTATCCGCTCGAAGCGTGCCGGGCTGCCAGCCGGTTTTTCTGCTGGCAGAACTGAGAATGAACTCAGTATTATTATTCTGCAAACTAAAATTATATATAGGGGATCTGCTGAGTAACAAGAAGAGAATAAATCATAATAATAGTTATCATTCCTATTTCATGGATATCAGTATCATGAAGTGAGCTAATGTCTGCTGAAATTTTCAGAATTAAGGTTATGCTAATAATTCTTTTGTCTGATTCAGACTATGGGTAAATATGCTAAGAGCTCATTAATGAAATTGCGAGTCTGGAGTCTGTTACCCCATGAATACGCTACTTTTTTTCGTATTCTTCACACCATGGTGGCATTTTTAATACTGTCGGAAATTATTAACGCTAATCTGACAGAGACCGAAGCAATTGCTGAACATAGTCTTGAAGGGGTTATAACCTGGATGCACATTATTTCAGGATTTGGGCTTATTATATGTGGTTTTCTAATTTCACTGAGGTCTATTTTTATGCACATGGTGCGATGGGAGTTTTGCATCTTTTAATTGAAGCATATAAAAATGGTACACCTGACTTAAGTGATTAATTTTTGATGTGGCAATAATGTAGTTTGCCGTCCATTACAGGGTGAAATAATGAGTAAAAACAAAGCATTGACGCCATCCCTTACGCGCTACGCCTGGCTGTCCATTGCCACTGCGATTGCCACCATCGGACTAAAAGGTGTGGCGTGGAAAATGACCGGTTCGGTCGGTCTGCTGTCTGATGCCATCGAATCCGTGGTCAACCTCGCGGGAGCCCTGATGGCGCTCTGGATGCTGACTCTGGCTGCACTTCCGGCCGACGATAAGCACGCATATGGACACGGTAAAGCCGAATATTTTTCGAGCGCTTTTGAGGGGTTCTTGATCCTATTGGCGGCAGCCAGTATTGCCTATACCGCCGTTGATCGTATGTTGGCCCCGCAGCCACTCGACGCGGTTGGTGTCGGACTACTGGTTTCTGTGGTTGCATCCGTTCTTAATTTTGTGACGGCACGAATATTGTTAAGGGCTGGCAAGCAGCACAATTCGATCACGCTTGAGGCAGATGCTCACCACCTGCTGACCGATGTCTGGACGTCGGTCGGGGTCATTTTGGGCGTCGGACTGGTCTATCTGACCGGCTGGTTATGGGTCGATCCGGTTATTGCATTGCTGGTCGCGGCCAACATCGTGTGGACCGGTTATCAGCTCATGAGCCGTTCAGCTGCAGGTCTGATGGACGTCTCGCTACCCGTTGAAGAACTCGAAAAAATCGAGTCGCTGCTGGCGGGATACCGTGAGCAGGGGCTCGATTTCCATGCGCTGCGCACACGCCAGGCGGGCGGGCGCGCGTTTATGACACTGCACATCCTCGTTCCTGGGCTATGGACTGTTCAACATGGGCACGACTGGGCTGAGCGTATAGAGAATGATATCCGCACAGCACTGCCTTTTATCCATATCACCACTCACGTAGAACCCTTGGAAGATCCGGCGTCAATGAACGACCAGGCGCTCGACTGACGCGCTTCCTATTCATTAAACTTATTGATTTTAATAAATTGAATGAGTGTTTGGTTGTTTTTTTGATCATTCTTTAAATCAATAACCTACCTTTAAAACAACCCATTAAACCCCTTCCCGTTACCATAATAAGAAAGGGGAACGTTGCACCCGCGTAAGCATGGCAGCCATTCCCCTTATGTTTCAGCGAACGGAGTAAACTAGAGAAACTGCAGGTTCAGCCCGGCAAAAATCTGCCATCTGGGCTGACCAGGTCCGTGATCTGCCACTGAGCCTTGTGGCTCGATAAAGAAGTTGTAGACGGTTTTTTCCTGCCTGATGACCTGCCCAATCCCAAGCCCCATGGGGACGCTATAACTGTCATTCTGGAAGTTATAAACCCATATAGGTGCTGCGCGAAGATAAGTCCCGCCCCCTAACTGGTAAAAGAGAAATGGCTGGAATGTCCCGAGATGAACATCGTTGCGATCGTCTTTTCCGGCGAAACTGTGCTGCCATGACGCAAGGTAGCCGTATTGAAATTTTGGTGAACTCGCATCAAATAACACGTTGACCAAACCCGCTGACCATTTCTCTGTGCCCAATGAATCATCGCTTGCAGTAGGGGCAGTGATTTGCGGTCCAAAGCCAAAGCTGACAGCAGGATTGCCGGTATCAATCAACCATGACGCGAAAAGATTAAGATCACCTGTGCCGGTTTTATGGCCGCCAGAGGGAGGTGAAGGGTATGTGTTTACAGGTAAAGAGCCGCGCAGTAGCCAGTGACTTTCACCCAGCGAAAATGGCTGGGCATAACGGAACCAGAACTGGTTGGCATCTTTATCGGTTCCGCTGACGTCGCCGATATAATAATTCTGCATATTGAATGCAGTCATATTGGCCAGCGGGTTATTCGCCTGCGCAGCGTCCGGCGTATGTTCTTCGGCCGCCAGGACATAACCCGAAACGAGGGGGAAAAGTAAGGGTAAGAGTGTGAATATCCGACGCATAAGATCACCTGAATTGAATTCCCCTGCAGCTTTGGTAGAAACACCGCAGGGGGTTTATTTATGGCGTGACGATATTGAACCAGAACTCAAATTTATCCATATAACCCAGCATTTCATCCAGCTTCGCACCGTTGCCGGTCACCTTCACATCGCCTTTATCTTCAGCTTGTTTCAGTGTGACTTCCTTGAGGATAATTTTGTTGAGGGTGTCACGGTTCAGGACAATAGTGGCATCGGCGTCTTTCGCTTCTGCATCGGCTGTATGATTGAGCACACCGTTTTCCAGTTCCAGCTTGTACTTGCCGCCGTCACTGCCCAGATCAACGTTAAACACCGCTTTCGCATTCGCCGCTTTCTCACCATTGATATGCACACCCAGATAGTCAAAGAACATTTCAGGCGACATGGCTTTTACCGTATCCGGGCTTGCCGTATTCGGCGTTGGCAGTTTCTGCACGCCATTACGTAATTCCTGCGCGCCAGTGAGATAGAAATTACGCCATGGTCCCGATTCGGCCTGATAGCCCAGTTGTTCCAGTGCATCAGCTTCGAGGTTACGCGCAGCCTCATTTTTCGGGTCAGCAAAGACAACTTTACTCACCACCTGTGCTACCCACCGGTAATTCCCTTGATCGTAATCTTCTTTGGCCTTTTTCAGGATGTTATTGGCCCCCCCCATATAATCGACAAACTTTTTCGCCGCCTCCTCAGGTGGCAGTTCATCTAATGTTGCCGGGTTGCCGTCAAACCAGCCGAGATAAAGCACATAGGTCGCTTTTACATCGTGGCTGACAGAACCGTAATAACCACGGCTTGCCCAGGTTTTAGCCAGACCGTCCGGGAGTTTAAAGTTTGCGGCTATTTCATCACGTGTCAGGCCGGTATTTGCCAGGCGCAACGTCTGATCATTGATATAGCGATACATATCGCGCTGACTTTTCATCAGGCTGACAACGTTATCTTTACCCCACGTCGGCCAGTGGTGCTGTGCCATGATGATTTCTGCTTTATCACCCCAGCGGTTAATGGCATCGTTAATGTATTTTGACCAGGCGAGGGGGTCGCGAATTTTTGCGCCACGTAACGAGTATGTGTTGTGCAGGGTATGAGTAACATCTTCTGCTGCTTCGATGAGTTTTTTCTCTTCGATATACCACAGCATTTCAGACGGTGCTTCAGAGCCTGGCGCCATCATGAAATCGTAAGTCAGGCCATCAATCGTCTCTTTCTGTCCTGTCTTGGTGATGTAGTTGGTTGGAGCAATTAACGTTACTGTTCCCGCAGATGTCGTGGTGCCCAGACCCGCACCCACCTGGCCTTTCGCATCTGGTTTCAGCAGGTTACCGTACATGTAACTGGCTCGGCGGCTCATGACATTGCCTGCCATGATATTCTCGGAGACCGCTTCATCCATAAATCCGGCAGGCGCATAAATTTTTACCTTACCGGATTTCACATCAGCTTCGTCGACGACACCACGGACGCCGCCATAATGATCAACATGGCTATGGGTATAAATCACCGCGACGACAGGCTTTTGCCCGCGATTTTTATAGTACAAATCCATACCCACTTTCGCGGTTTCTGCCGATACCAGCGGGTCAACCACCGTAATCCCTTCTTTACCCTCGATAATTGTCATGTTTGAAAGATCAATATTGCGGATCTGATAAACCCCGTCGGTAACTTCAAAGAGACCACTGATATTAATTAATTGTGACTGTCGCCAAAGACTTGGGTTGACGCTTTCAGGAGCCTTATCGCCTTCTTTGATGAAGGCATATTTCTGAGGATCCCAGACAATATTCCCCTGGGTACCTTTGATCACCTCTGCAGGTATTGCAGCAATGAATCCTTTATGTGCGTTGGTAAAGTCGGTGTTGTCGGAGAAAGGAAGCTGATTATAAAGTGCGTCATTGGCCTGTTTGGTCGCCGCCGTAGCATCCTTTGGCGCTTCCTGGGCAAATAGCGGTGTGAGGCTGGTTGATGAAAGTAACCCTGCCAGAGCAAGGCTTTTGACTATCAATTTAAGCTTCATTGCTTATCCTTAAAAATAATCACCCCACCAGGTGGGCATATTCATTAATCCGCATGCGATATACCTCACCCGGGGTATAACGACTGTGGATTAATCTTTTCATGACTCATTTTAAGGATAATCGCGATGTTACATTGCGCAATGTTTGAACATAAAAAAACACACAACTTATTGGATGTAGGTGCTTTTTTAAGTTAAATATTAGCAATGATTATTTTTAATTTCATTTAATTCGGTTTTTATTTCTGTTTCCGGTCATCGCTCTCTGTCCTCCCGGGGGACGGGTCTGACAGTAAAACTTCCCGATTCAACGCCGTCACATTGCCCCACAAGAATGACGAACCAGCCCTTCCCATTCATGTCGGGAAGGGCTGGAATATCAGAACTTCGTCCAGCCGCTATCTTCTGTGGTTAAGACTCTGCTATTTTTTTGTGTTTTATTTTTGGGAAGAAGACTCGCTGAAGAAAGGGGAGCTCTGCCTTCGATTTTAAACACCGAGACAATTTCTGTGAGCTGACGTGCCTGCTCTTCAAGTGAGGCGGCGGCGGCGGCTGATTCCTGCACCAGTGCGGCATTTTGCTGCGTAACACTATCCATTTGCACGACTGCTATACCAATTTGGTTTATTCCTTTGCTTTGTTCAGTCGATGCAGCCGCTATCTCGCTCATGATGTCATTTACACGGCTGACAGAGCTGACGATTTTCTCCATGGCTCCCCCGGCCTGGGTCACTTGTTCTGACCCGGACTGAATGTTCTCAACCGATTCATTAATGAGCACGCCAATCTCTTTTGCGGCTTGTCCACTGCGCTGCGCCAGATTTCTTACTTCGCTTGCAACGACGGCGAATCCCCGACCTTGCTCTCCGGCTCGTGCTGCTTCAACAGCGGCATTAAGAGCAAGAATGTTGGTCTGGAAGGCTATTCCATTAATAACACTGATTATTTCTACGATTTTATGCGAGCTGGCGTTAATTTTTACCATGGTAGATATGACGTCGTTCACAATAACACCGCCTTGGTTTGCCTCCTGAGTTGCTTGTTCTGCCAGTGTGCTGGCCTGACTCGCATTATCTGCATTATGTCGAACGGTTGAACTCAGTTGTTCCATGCTTGCGGCTGTCTCTTCAAGTGCAGATGCCTGTTCTTCCGTCCTGGAGGAAAGATCGGTATTCCCGGTGGAGATTTCACTGGAGCCTTTATAAATTGAATCAGCGCTGTTTCGGATGTCGTATACTGTTTTTGCCCAGTTATCCTGCATCTTGTTGATATAAGGTATTAATTGTCCAACGCAGTTTTTACCCTGGAAAGCAATTTTGCTATCAAGTATGCCGGTTGCCAATGATTCAAGGTGAGCTTTCACTTTGTTTAATGGTTTAACAAGAAAGTTTGCCAGATAACGATCGCTCAAAAGCATAATGACAACGCTGAGGGCCATAGCACCTATAAGTATATATTGGCACCATGCAACCCACTGGGTAATTCTGTGATTCGCTTCAGCGTTAAGAGAGGTAATTTTGTCATTATATTTTTCTATGGCTGCGCTGAAATTACGTCTAAGCGGAAGATATTTATCATTTTTTAAAGATGCGAACAGACTTGTATTTTTCACTGCTGCTGATTCATACATGGGGAATACAGCACTGTTGAAAAGAGTAAAGGAACTGTTATAGATATCCTCCACGGTGTTGGAGTCTAAATTGCCATGATCAATATTTTTAAATTGATCCAGCCCTTTTTTAAGACTTTCTAATTCAATCAACGTGGCTTTTATTTCAATATCATAAATGCCGTTATTGTTTTTTTCTAACCCAGCCATAGCCCGTTCCAGCGCTGTTACTGCACGGTAATACTGCGCATTGGCACCATTGATGATGTCACCGTTTTGCTGTTGAACATTGGTGAAGTTCAGTTCACTTTTTAACTGATTAAGTGAGTATAAAGCGAAACCTGATACTCCGGCCCATAAAAGTGAAAAAGTGATGAGAATGGTTATTAATACTGTTCGTATTTTAATATCTCTTATAAATCTCACTTTAGAATCCTCATGTATTTAAACGATAAATTCGCCCTGAACAGGCTTCGGATTTTTTTTATAATTTATAAAACAGCTGAGCCAGCTTTTTTATATTTCATTGATCTCACTATCGGCATCAAAATTTATATCTTGAGCTGTTTTTTTATTTATAAAAGTGAAAAGTATGGGGAGAGTTTTTCGTGTTGAAAAGTATGGATATTACTTAATGATAGGGAAATACTAATATGCATCCTAATTACCAGTCCTTTAAGTGTTTTAGTCAGGTTTAAATGGGTAGCAGACTTACCGACCGTTAATTGTGTGGTTAAAATTAATACACATTAAATTATGACTGTACGTAGAGTACGTGAATCCGCGGGGGAATATACCACCTTCATAGCGCTGCTAAATTTTTTAACCAATTGATTTTTTCATGATTATAGTAAAAACCTGTTCCTTATTGCCTGAGTATCAGCCGTCATATTCCTCATCAACAATGAAAATGAAACTTTCCGCCAACGTTTTGAACTTGATAGTTAAAGCGTTTCATTCTCATTTGCAGCCGGATAAATAGCGTTGTAACTTTGAGGTTCCGCCACAACGATAAGGAAATGAAAATGAAAGCTGCTGTTGTGAATAAAGACCACTCTGTGGACGTCGTGGAGAAGACTCTGCGTGACCTGGAACATGTGAGGCACTTTTGGGAATGGAGTGCTGTGGTGTATGTCATACGGATTTGCATGTCAAAAACGGTGATTTCGGTGACAAAACCGGCGTAATCCTCGGGCATGAAGGGATCGGTATTGATGTTAATGATCAGCAACTGGAGTTTGCCGCCGATATGGGGGCTGACCTGACCATTAATATGCGGAAAGACGATGCAGCAAAAATTATTCAGGAGAAAGTCGGTGGCGCTCATGCTGCGGTGGTAACAGCAACGGCGAAATCTGCTTTTAACTCTGCAGTGGATGCGATGCGCGCCGGCGGTCGTATTGTCGCCGTGGGTTTACCGCCGGAATCCATGAGCCTGAATATTCCTCGTCTGGTGCTTGACGGCATTCAGGTCGTCGGTTCACTGGTTGGTACCCGTGAAGATCTGGCTGAGGCTTTCCAGTTTGCCGCTGAAGGTAAAGTGGTGCCGAAAGTCACAAAGCGTCCGCTGGGTGATATCAATGCGATCTTCCAGGAAATGGAACAAGGCAAAATTAAAGGCAGAATGGTGATCGACTTTACGCATAAGTAAGGTTTTCAGGGTGTCGGGTGGCGCGGCTTAGCATCTTTTGCTGCGTCACTCATGACTTACGTGCGAGATAGCCGATAAAAAAAAGCCCGCTCGGGGCGGGCTGAAAGGGGTAATGCGAGGGTCTTACACACTATGAAGGACAGTTCACAGTGGACACAGGAGAAGAAACATCGTCTTCGGATATAAAAGTAACAAACTCAATGTCTATTTATGTCAAAGCTAAGTAAGTTTATTTCCCGACTTGTAACCCCGTCAGATCACTATTTACTCAGGCGCTATACTCAAAATATTCCGCGTGAAAAACAATGTACTGCTAAACCTAAGTGGTGCTAAAGGAACACTATGCGATATTGGGTTAGCTTCATTGTGATTATCGGCATTGCCTGGTTCAGTGCCCCGTGGATAAGCCGTCATGTGCCTTCTGAATATAATCCTTTCGCACCGATAACTATTAATGACCCGCCGAATCTGATCACCCGCTACAAATTAAGGAAGCTGGATAACAATCCTCAGGAATGTCTGGCTGTGCTTGAACGGGCTCAGCAAGAGGGGATGATTGAGTTTAACAGCGCCGGAAATATGGGCGGGAAATGTCCGCTGACTCATTCTGTGCGCGTTCGCGGATTTGGTGATGTTTCATTGAGTTCGAGTTATCTGGCGAGCTGTCGCCTTGCACTGAGCAGCGCAATGTTTGTCGCGCAGGTGGCGAAACCGCTGGCCACTCGGGAATTAGGTTCGCCGCTGGTGCGTATTGATCATCTGGGCAGTTATGCCTGCAGGAACGTCTATAACAAGCCCGACGCCCGGCTAAGCGAACACGCTACGGCGCAAGCGCTGGATATTGCCGGTTTCTCGCTGTCTGACGGGCGCCATCTTACGGTGCTGAAACAATGGCCTCAGCCCGGCGCAGAAGGGGAGTATGTGCGGACATTATTTTCAGAGAGCTGCCCGTATTTTGGCAATTCCATCGGGCCGGAATACAACGCAGCGCATGCCAATCACTTCCACCTCGGCATGCGCTGGTTCGGTTTTTGCCGTTAATCGACTAAATAGCGCTCCACCAGACGCGTCCAGTAGGCGGTGCCAAAGCTCAGGCTTTCATCATTAAAGTTGTAGGCCGGATTATGCAGCACCGCGCTGTCTCCGTTGCCCAGACGCAGGAAGCAGCCGGGCTTCTGCTGCAGGAAATACGCAAAGTCTTCACTGCCAGAAATTGGCGGAAGATTATCGACCACGTTTTCTTCACCCAGCAGTTCTTTTGCCACTTCCACCGCGAATGCCGTTTCCTGATCGTGATTCACCAGTACCGGATATCCGGGAACATATTCAATTTCAGCGCGGGCGCCGTAACCGGCAGCGTGATTCTCCACCAGAGTGCGGATACGTTGCTCAAGCGTTTTGCGGACTTCGGGATCGAAGGAGCGAACACTCATTTCAAGGCGTGCAGTTTCAGGGATGACATTTGCCGCATGCCCTGAATGTAATGAGCCGATGGTGACAACCGCTGTGTCATTAGGGTCGATATTGCGCGAAATAACAGACTGCAGGGCGATGACCAGACTGCTGGCAACCAGTATAGGATCTACGGTCATATGCGGGCGGGCTGCATGTCCGCCTTTACCATGAATAGTGATGTTGACCGTGTCGCAGGCTGCCATAAACGGGCCAGAACGGAACATCATTTTGCCGACCGGATAGCCGGGATGATTATGCAGCCCGTAGACGGCATCACAGGGGAATCGTTCAAACAACTGTTCGGCCAGCATGCGCTCTGCACCGCTGTTAAACCCAATTTCTTCAGCGGGCTGGAAAATAAGATGCACGGTGCCGGAAAAGTTTTTGCTGCGTGCAAGCTGTTCAGCGGCACCCAGCAACATCGTCGTATGGCCGTCGTGGCCGCAGGCATGCATTTTTCCAGGAAACTGGCTGGAGTAGCTCAAGTCTGTTCGTTCGGTGATGGGCAGGGCATCCATATCTGCGCGGATGCCAATGCTACGTGACCCGTTTCCATGCTTCATTGAGCCGACGACGCCGTATCCGCCCACGGCGGTGGTCACCTGATAGCCTAGAGATTCGAGTTTTTCAGCGACCAGTGCTGCGGTTGCAGATTCTTCATTGGAAAGTTCAGGGTGTTGGTGCAGGTGTTGGCGAACCTGGCGCAATTGCGGAACGAGATCCGCTACGTCAGCGATGGTGCAAAGTGATTTATTATTCATTATAAGGATCTG
Organism: Rahnella sp. CJA17(1/100); assembly: GCF_963881615.1. Lineage (NCBI taxonomy): Bacteria > Pseudomonadati > Pseudomonadota > Gammaproteobacteria > Enterobacterales > Yersiniaceae > Rahnella > Rahnella sp. CJA17(1/100). Next base: position 329,706 of record NZ_CAWOJA010000044.1, read on the forward strand.
TTTTTTGCCTGAAAGAAATCCGGCCAATATGACCGGTGCCATGTCATTACCTTTGACAGAATGCAATGTGAAATCCGGACTGGCAATACATAAATCAGGCAAAAAAAGGACTTTTGAAAATTATGGAATGTTCAATTCAATAACGGTATGTAATTGATGTGACAGACTAAAGTTTTTTCCGCGACGTTACGCAATTCAACATTTTGCTGCTGGATGGTGTCAGCGGTTAACTGTACCGTTGTGATGCAGACCGGGCTGACTGGTAATTCATGAAATATCAGGCAAATGGTTTTCCATCCGCCTGATAAAGGTCTCAGATAAAGCAGCAGAATCGAGGAGGTAATAGCGGGTTTCAGGCGGGCATATAACTTATTGAGTGCTCCAGTGAGTCACACTGGGAATCGATAAGAACATTCCAGATGCCTTTATAAGGGATCCCCACATAAGCCGTATTTTGATCATTAACCGTCAAAATATCGCCGAAACCTGAGTGACGTCCTTTTCGCTCAACATCATTTTCACACATCAGATGAATGTGACATTTTTCTGAACAACGTATGACGACGGTGTCGCCACCAAACAGACTCAATCTGGCTCGAACGATAGGCATGACTTCCCCCAATAAGATAAAACACCTGAAATACGCTGTAACCGAACACTGCCAGGTTTGACGCCACCCGGACCGGGAGTGATATTGGTCACACAACGCTCTGGAATCTATAAAACCAGACAAAAGAGGGGGAAATAATGACCTTAATCAAGAGTTGTAATAATCTTCCGAAGATTAATTGTTAGCCACTCAAACACATGTAAATGAAAATGATCTAATTTCTAGTAAGGAGGTTGGAATGTTGCTGTCAGGTTATCGGCGGGTGAGTAATGCAGGTGAGCGGTAACACACAGGGCGTCTCTTTCCGGGAATTGATAATATGTATTCATTCGTTACAGAGTAATAAAATAGCTGCTTTTTCTTTCACAAGCTGACACCCTATAGGCGTATGGCATGTGCGCTCGCTTTAAATTGATTATTATCGGTTTTTTTACCGTCTCACGCGCCCATTCTGCGGGTGATGAAAAAAATGCGGGCGCTACACTTTCTAATTTTATCCAGTTATAAGGGCATCGGATGAATTGCTCCGAAAAATTCAAATATGTCAGAAACTTCAGTGCGTTATCCCTGGTTCTGAATGCTTTTTTTAGCCTGCCGGTACATGCGGATGACGCACTGTTACGGGCGTGTAGCAATGCAAAAACGGCCAAGGATTGCCAGTTGCCTTTCCAGCAAGGGCTTTCCCCTGTGCAGGTCGGGTTATCCCGCGAACCGTTGTGGGGGTACGTGGATACCACCGGGCATATGGTGATCAAGCCTGATTTCAGTGAAGCCCGGGGTTTTGTGAACGACCTGGCTGCTGCGAAAAAAGGCGATAAATTCGGCTATATCGATAAGAAAGGCCACTGGGTTATTGAACCTAAATTTACGCGGGCAACCGATTTCAATGCACAAGGCACCGCGCTGGTCGTGACCGATAACCGTCTGGTACTGATTGATCGCAAAGGTGCAGTGATAAAAACGCTGCCGTTTGCCGTTTCTCTCGACAGCCAGGGATTTGTGCGCGGTCAGGCATTGGCAAGTGTGCAAACGCAAGTTTCGCCTGCCTTGTGGAATGCCTCCACAAATCGTTCCCTTTCTCTGCCTGATGATGTCATCGCACTGGATTTGCCTCAGTCCGGGCTGATTCCAGCTAAAAAGCGTGATTCTGCGCAAGACGGTTACTGGGGATATCTCGACGAAAATGGTGACTGGGCGATTGACCCGATGATCCTGAAAACCCGCGACGAGCCGCAATTTAGTGCTGATGTCGTTGCGGTGAAAACCAAAAACGTCTGGATGTTCGTTGACCGGCAGGGTGTTTCGTTAAATAAAGAGCAATATAAATCTGTACGTCCGCTGGCTTCAGGTAGCTGGCTGGTTACAGCTGCGGATAGCAGCAAACAGCTGCTCAACAATAAGCTGGAAAAAGTGCAGGATATTCCTGCAGATCAATCTGAAAACATCCTCGCCTGGGGTAAAGCTACGCTGGGAACGGGCAGTAAAGGCATTGTGATTATCGGTGCTGATAATCAGGTTGCTTCGCTGAAAGTGAATAAGCCGCAAGTTCTGCAACAGGGCAACCGTCTTTGGGTGATGCAAACTGAGGGGAAAACGCCTCAGGTCGCGCAGATCTATGACAATAACGGCGTAGCGCTTCTTAATGACGCCACGCTGACAGCGCTGAAAGACTATCAGTTAAGACCATTGGCCACGACGCCGATGACCGATGACATCAATGCTTTGGCGCAAGCAACCACAGATACGGCGCAAAGCCTGCCATGGGCAGTTCTGACGCCTGTTGATGCGACAAAACCTCCCGCAATCCTCACCTCCCAGGGGAACGTGCTTTCCGATCCTCAGTGGGCATCGATTGAAGGAGAGGCTTCTCAGGCTCCGTTGATCATCCATACTGAAAACAAAAAAGTTGGCGCGATCGATGCCGCAGGGAAATGGGTTATCCAGCCAGTCTTTACGCAAATCACCCCGTTTAACGGCGACTATACCTGGGCCACTGACAACAATGGCAATACAGACGTTAAGCACCTTATTGATCGCAGCGGTAACGCGATAGACGTTCCGGCAAATATTCAGCAAAGCGCTCAGCGTTTGTCATCCGGACTGCTGTTTTATACCGGGGGCGAAAAAGATGCCCAACGCTGGGGTTTATGGGACATCGCGAGTAAAAGCAATAAAGCTGCACCTCAGTTTATCCAGATTGATTCCTTCAATGACGGTTATGCCCTGGCGCAGACAGATACGGGCTGGGGCGTGATCAGAACCGACGGCAGTTGGGCGATTGCGCCTGATGCGGGCCGTAGCGGTAAATTCCAGTATATCGGGCAGGGTGCCTTTACGCTTTCTGATAACGATCAGCCCGGTGAGCGTGGTGCGCTTGCCAGCCATTACAGCCTCTACAGCGCTGAAAACGGTCAGGCTTTAGCCACAGATTTGCTCTCAAGGCCGCAGCCTGTGGGCCGCAACCACTGGCTGGTTCAACCTTCCGAAGGTGGTGTTGCATTGCTCGACAGCGCAGGGCGTTTCCCTGTCAGCAAGGCAATTACTGCATCTTCAAGTTCTGTTGATGGCGACTGGGTTATGCTCAGTTTTTCCCCTCATTTTGGGGCGATTAACAGTCAGGGCGACTGGCAAATCCCACCACTTTATACCGCTGAATTCAATTTCATCCCGCCTCTTAATCTGAGCCGCGCGGTCAGTGATGGCCGCGTCACATTGATTAATGATCATGGCGCGGTTCCGTTAGACGGTTTTGAACAGGCCCAGGCATTGAACTCGATGGCACGGTTGGTCATGAATGACGACCTTACAGGCGAAACTGTGTTGTATGACAACGACGGCAATGAGATTCAGCGTTTCGCCGGACTCGACAGCCTGCAGGCGGATAAAGCCAACTCTGGCGTCATCCCTCTGCGTGATAGCAAAGGCCTGTATGGTTTTGTTGATCAGCAAGGCAAGAAACTGATCGGTTCTTACTTTGATCAGGTTGGTGCAATGAGCAATAATTTTGCTACCGCCATGAAGAAATCGACCTATGGCAATTTGCTAGGTTACATCAATACCACAGGGCGTTTCGCTATTTTGCCTAAGTTCGATTGGGCAAATGATTTCAGCGAGAAACATGCCTGGGCAGGGGGTAAAGGTGTGGTCAGTTTGCTAAACAGTGATGGCGCTGTTCAGGCGAAAATTCAGGTGCGCTGTAATCAGCGTGTCATTGTGGATGCTAAGGGGGCTTATCTCTGGCCAGCCAAGGCTCCTGCATGCGGTACCGGAGGTAATTAATGATTGTCAGCAAACCTTCAAGGCTAAGAAATGCACTCCGTTGTGCTCTGAATACCAGCAGTACACTGGCCTTATTGACGCTGACATCCGCTGCAATCGCGGCAGAGCCCGACAGTTGCTTTGCGCCGTTATCTGCGGCGCAGGCGGATGCACAAAGGCATAATGCATTGCCTGTGGTTCAGAATTTATGTATCCGTGATGTCCATGAAGGCCGTGCAGCAGTGCTTTTGCCTGCTGCAGATGCAAATGGCGAGCGTTGGGGCTTTTTAGACAATCAGGGGCAACTGGTCATTAAACCTGTTTTTGAAAAAGTCGGTGACTATCATTTTGGTGCCGCCGCTGCCATGCAACAGGGCAAGTGGGGATTCATCGATCTGACAGGAAACTGGATGATTCCGCCGGCTTTTGATCGCGTCCAGCCCTTTACCGAATCCGGGTTGGCCGTGGTGACGGCGGGAGGTAAACCACAAATTATTGACCACAAAGGTGCCCAGGTCGGTAAAGCGCTGGATGAATTAGTGGATGACGCCACTCTGAGTGACGGCGTTCCGGCCCGCCTGACTCTGACGTTTAACAGCGTTCTGCTTTCGCCTGATGGTGTCCGTCATGTGGCTACCGACAAAATGGAAGTGGTTGAACCGTTTGGCCCGAAAGATCTCTTTATCGCTTTTGATGCCAGCAAAGGTTACGGCATCATTGATGGCAATCTTACCTGGCGCGTTCTGCCGCAATACAGCGCAATCACCCTTGATCCGCAAAACTCTTCTGTCGCCCTGGCGAAAAATGCGGAAGGAATTACCTTAATTCGCACCGACGGTGTGCCGGACGAACAGAAGTACTTGTCGGTCAGTGAAGAAACCGGCGCTTTCTGGCTGGCGAAAACCCCTGAAGGGATCAAATTACTTGATAATTCCGCGGTGGTTATCGCCACCTTTAGCGAAGCCGAGGCCTCTTCGCTCCGTGTCTCCGGTGATTACGTGTTGAATCCCGTCACCAAAGATGCTCTTACATTGTATATACCGGGACGTAAACAACCTCTTTTGCTGCCTGCGGGCAGTGAGCCCTGGGAGCACAGCACGGGTGAATATCTGATCACTACCAAAGGTGAACCGAAAAAGGTTAACGCGATTGTTGCACCTTCTGGCGGCATCATCGGAGGCTCACAGAATGTGGGCTGGCTGGCGCAAATCACCAGCGCAGAAGTGATCAACCACCGTTTATGGCTGCGCAACGACCAGGGTGATGTCGTCAATATTGTTGATGCATCAGGAAAGGCGTTACTGAATCAGAAGAATATCAGCGCCCTTGGTGGCAGCCGGATTGAACCTCTCTATGTCAGAAATGATGTTACTTCTGCACAATCGCCACTGGCACTGATTCGTCCCGAATCCGGAAGCGGTAAAAACGGTGCCGGTTTCCTGCGCCCGGACGGTTCACTTCAGCTCGACAGCAAATGGCAGGATATTCAATCTGCTGACGCAGACGGTAATATCGAACAGTTTATTGTCAGAACGGCTGAGGGAACCGGTGTTGTCGATGCTCAGGGGAAAATTGTTATCCCGCTGACCGAAGACAATATTTCGCCCTTTGTTCATGGCTATGCGCTTGATTATCTGGACGGCAAGCTGACCGCACTGGATCACGCGGGTAAGCATTATGATTTGCCCAACGTATTCGAGATTGAGTCTGTGGGTAACGGCTGGTTCCGTTTTCGCGAAACCGCTGCCGAAGGCGCGCTGTGGGGCATCTTTGATGTCAACACACAGAAAACGGTTGTTCAGCCCTCTTATCAGGATGTGGGTGACTACGCCGATGGTCTGGCGGCGTTCAGAGCGCCGGGAGGCTTATGGGGCATTGTGGACGGTCAGGGTAAAATCATTGTTGAAGCGAAGTATGCTAAAGCAAAACGTATTAATTCTGCGCTCTGGCTGCTGACGCAACCGGCCGCTCCTGACCAAGCCGAATCCAGTGTGATTGCTGAAATCATTGGCAATGATGCGAAAGCGAGAGTCGCACCAACGGCGGGGTTATCAGTCACTCAGTTCAGTGATGGACGCATTCTTGCCACCTCTGTCGCAGGACAGTCCTGGCTTTTGGATCCCCAAGGCAACATTGAACTGCACGAACAGCAAACCCGTATCAGCGCGCTGGGCGATTGGGTAAAATTATCCCGTAAGCCGCAGGAAGGTTATCTTTCTGCGCAAGGAGAATGGCAAATTCAGCCCGTAGCGGAAGCCCAAAGTTCTGCTTTTGTGCAGGGTCGCGCTTTGCGTTCGACGCTGGCAGGGTATGAGCTGATCGATGATAAAGGTGTGCGGGTTGCGGCTATGCCTGAGGGCAGGTGGACAATGCCGTCAGCCAGCACGTGGTCTGTCTCTAACGACCCGCAGGATGGTGCGCCAGCGACCCGTTATGTCGACAACACCGGTAAATTAGTACTGACGGTACAGGGGAATGCCAGCCTGATGGTGAATGATCATGCTGTACTGACACGCGCAGACGGCATGAAAACCTGGATAAACGGCCAGGGGAAACAAGCTGAGGGTATTGCTTATGCCGACTTAGGTTTGCCTGTGGATGGCCTGGCATTCGCCAAAACGAACAATAATTACGGTTTTGTCGATGTACAGGGTAACTTTGCCATTGCACCGCTATTCAGTGCCGTCTCACCGTTTGACAGCGGCGTTGCCGTCGTTTCAACGCCTGCGATGTCAATGATGATTGATAAAACGGGTAAACCGCTTGCAAGGATCGATAAGGAATGCGGCATTGCCGTTTTATACGGCGCTGGCAGCGCAAGACAGTGGCCGGTAGCGATGCCGGATAACTGCAAACCGTAGAACGCATTTCTGGCTTTTAAAACCCGCTACGGCGGGTTTTTTTGTGCTAATGTTTAACTGTCATAGTAGTGAACTATCTCAATTGAAAGGATAAATTATGATTCCGCAGATCCCACTTAAATACAGGGATGCAGAGCGCTGGTCGTTTGGTGATACCGAGTCGTCAGCAGACGAACTGGCTAAACGTGTTATTGCAGGCACAAAAACCGCCACCTGTTCAAACCTGGATGATGACCCGGAACCAGAACCTGGCGAAATCTTTGTGGTGGTCGATGGTCGCAATAATCCGGTGTGTGCCGTACAACTGACCGAAGTGAAACAAGTTCCTTTTGATCAGGTGACAGAGCAACATGCCTGGGAAGAAGGTGAAGGTGATCGCACGCTGGCTTACTGGCGCGCTGAGCATCAGCGTTTCTTCGAAGAGTACGAGATGTTTGAACCCACTATGCCATTGTTACTGATGAAGTTCCGGATGATAGAGAAGTTCTAAATATCTGAGGGGCCTGATAAGGAAAATCAGGCCTTAAATCTCGCCAGCCAGCTATATGATCAACCTGATGTTGTCGATCTGCCGTTCAGGAATATGTCATGTCAGTGAATTCAGTAAATCAACGCGCTTTTGCAACCCTTTCAGGAATACCTTATTTCAGCCAGTGGGAAGACCCTGACTGTGCTGCCGGAATTATTGCCGGTGAACTCGAACTGAGTGATATCAAACTATGGGCCCAGTCTGGCGCATCAACCCAGCAGGAATTTATTGAGTGGGCAAACCATGTTTGTGGGATGTGTTGCCTGAAAATGGTGCTGGCGGCGGTTTCCGGAAAAGTGGTGCCTGTTCTTAATCTGACTCAGCGCAGTCTGCCATATGGCGCGTATGTTCGTGATGGCGACAACATTAAGGGGTTGATTTATGCACCTTTTGTTGAGTATGTTCGCCAGGAGTTGGGGATGACCGCAGTAGTTAAAGTGGGAATTGCTGCTGAGGATATTGCTGCACAAATGGTAGATCACCGGTTCTTCATTGCCTCGGTGCATCCGTCGGTTCGTATTCCGGAGACTGTTCCGCCGCGTAAAGGCGGGCATCTGGTGCTGGTGACGCGTGCCGACAGGGAGTTTGTGACCTTTCATAATCCTTCCGGTCATGATATTTCCACACAACAGGATGTCACGTTACCGGTGAAAGTCTTCGCCCGCTTTTTTGCCGGACGGGGTATTTCGTTGGTTGAAAACGCTGAGTGAACGCAAGCGGCATGGCGAACATCATCCCGTTCGCCATGCTGTATCACTCCAGTCGCATTATCCACTCATCTTTCTGTTCGTCATACTTCTCCTTGTACAACACAGAGTGACGACCATCGACCACTGCCGGGACACTGGTGTGATCATCCCAGGCATCAAGTTGCATACACAAATCAGGATCTGACTTGCAGGGGATGTGCACTTTATCGCCGCCTTTTGCTTCAGGCGTTGAGAGATGCGCATCGTCAATTTCGTAGCTACCAATTCTTATGCTCGATTTTCCCATCAGGTACCCCTTGCCAGAGTGTCGTGAGTAATTTCAACAACATCAGGTATGACCAGTTGGCCGCCCTTATATGAGGATAGACGACAGCACAAAAAGTGCCACCTGAATTTTACTGCTGCATAAAACAGGCAAAAAATGAGGAGGGAAAGGTGACCAGCCGCGCGGCAGATAGCGCACGACTGACTGTACAGAGGATTAAAGTTTATTGAATCTTACCGAGACGGGCATGGCATTAATCTGATTGCGGCCGTTGTTTTTTGAGAGGTACAGCGCTTCATCAGCGGCACTCACAATATCCGACTGATCCTCAATGTCCGGATCCTGATCTGGCATATAGGTCGCAATTCCCTGGCTGATGGTCACGCGATTAAATTCACTGAAGCTGTGTTTGATGCCCAGCACTTCAATGGATTCCATAATATGCTGCGCCACAATCCACGCCCCTTTCAAATCCGTATCCGGCAGAATCGCGGCAAATTCTTCGCCGCCAAAACGTGTCACGACATCGGTACTGCGTTTGAGTGATTTTCGTAATGTACGGGCGACCAGACGCAGACAGGCGTCACCGGAAAGATGGCCGTAGTGATCGTTAAAATGTTTGAAGTAATCGATGTCGATCATCACCACGGTCAGCGGCGTGCGGTTACGCTTGGCACGCATATATTCATGGCTGAGCACTTTTTTAAATTCACGGCGGTTCGGCAATTTGGTCAGCGAGTCCGTGCGCGCCTGAATTTCCAGACGGCGGTTAGCTTTGACCAGTTTCAGTTCCAGCAACTTACGTTCATGCACATCTTCGGCGGTGCCATACCAGCGCTGAATGGAGCCGTCAGCGGCATAGCTCGCTGCGGCACGAATACGCATCCAGTTCCAGCCGCGGTCTACGTGGCAGAAACGAACTTCAATATCCAGGGGGGCGCCGGTCTTCAGGCAATGTTCCCAGGTTTGTACGGCAGCACGACGGTCTTCCACATGCATACTCTGGATCCACTTATCTGCCAGAATATCCTGTCGCGTCATGCCGGTAATCCGCTGGAAGCGCGAGCTGACGTCGTTGAGCAGGCCGCGCGGATCGGCTGTCCACGGGATTTGCGGGTTCAGCTCAACCATATTGCGGTAATGCTCCTGGCTTTCACGCAGTGCTCTTTCCATACGTTTGAGGCTGGTAATGTCGGTCATCGCGACGGAAAGGCCATTAAGCTGATTCTGCGTATCACAGGCGGCTTTGATACGTACAAAGAAAACCTGATTCTTACCGGGAACGGAAAATTCGCGGTCCGGCGTGGTTTCATTCCGCTTCGCAAGTTCAAGTGCATTATTGAGCAACGGAGAAAGACCGGGCAGAAACACGCCGACTTTACGACCAATCGCTTCGTAAGGTTGTAAACCGATAATATTTGCCATGGCATCGTTTACGGTGACGTAGCGCATTTGCAGGTCGATAAAACACAGGCCGACCGGCGCATTGGAATAAATGGTTTCAAGCTGGAAGAGGCGCTGACCCGGAGCCTGATCAAGGCTGGTCAGGTTACGATCGATCCCCCGATAACCCCGGAAATTACCTTCGTTGTCAAACAGCGGAACACCGCTGGTTTCAAGAATGACTTCCGTCCCGTCAGGGCGAATATTACGGTTCAGCAAACCGCCGAATGGCGCGCGTCGTTCGACGATAGCAGCAAACTGCTCGCCAACCCGTTTGGCTTCATCAGGTGGCATGAAGTCAAAAGGCGTTTTGCCTAATACTTTTTCAGGTGGAACACCGAGAAACTCGATGCATTTATTGGAAGAGAAAACATAACGGCCCTGCGTATCGACTTCCCAGATCCAGTCAGAATTGTTATCGATGATATCCCGCAGGCTGGCCATTTGCTGTAATAGCAGCCCATCTGCTGATTCGAGTTTCATTTCATCCGACATGACACTTCTCCGACTGGCAGGTCTTTACTCAACATCAGGCATTAAGATTTATATCTGAAAATGATATATCACTAGCAATGTTATCTTGATGGCAATAATACATGTCACGGTAGGATTATTCCTACTTATAATTCAATAAATCTTTCTTGATAATATAAATAATTATCTACTATATTCGGCATAAAATGTTGCCTAAGTAAGGGTTCCATACACTTTGTCACCCCTATTTCACCTAAACACGACGTTGTACAGAATTCGCCAAAATGCTTGTCAGGATGAGTTTTTAATCGTTAAAGATAATGATTAGGTAGAATATTCTGCGCCATCACGATGATCTTATGGCACAGAAGTTTGCAAAAAGTTTAAATTAATTAATCGTTCGATAAGGTCTGCGGACGAACCGCGCCATCCCTGACCAGCTCACGCGGCAAACTATTTTTAATCCGGCTTCCGATTCGTTTCGCTAATCCCAACGGCTGGCCGAGCCATGTCACCAGACATTCATCTGCCGGTGGGGCAGTTTGCGGATAAATATCGACGCCCCGGAACCAGCTTTGCGCCAGTTCATCGTCAATTTCAAAACGGTTTTTAGTTTCAGTATCGCTGAATGCCACCACGGCTTCGTGTTGCCAGCGGAAGCCTTTCGGAAAGCGTTCAGCCAGCCTGATACCAATACGCGAAAAGCGTACTTTCCCAAACAGCGGTTCCAGAACTGCCGGGAATATCCAGATCTCTTTGTCGCGTTGCCACAACGTATATTGTTTTTCCTGCCATAACAGTCCGGACTGACCGGCAGCTTTGATAATTTCTGCGCTGTCCTGACGGGAAAGCGGAGAGAAAGGGAAACGACCGACTTTGTATCCCGGAACAGGCAAGTGCGGTACGGAGTCCGTTTTGCGAAAACGCGCGACGAAGAAACCTTCACTGTCATAAACCTGAGGGAATACGTGCAGATAGCCTTCCTGCGTCACCGCTTTCCGCGCACCCGGGAATAAGTCTGCCAGCGATTCACTTTCCACCGCATCAGCATAAGTCTCGAGCAGCCACTGGCAGACCTGCTGGTTTTCCTGCGCATTAAGGGTGCAGGTTGAATAAACCAGAACACCGCCCGGTTTCAGCGCATGAAAAGCGCTGTCGATCAGTTCACGCTGCGTGGCAGCAATTTCCGACACGCTGTTTTCAGACCAGTTGCTCATGGCATCAGGATCTTTACGGATAACGCCTTCGCCCGAGCAGGGGGCATCAAGCAGAATGGCATCGAAAGTTTCCGGTAATGCGGCACCAAATACGCGCCCGTCAAAGTGGGTGAGTGCTGTATTGCTGACACCGCAGCGGCTGATATTGGCGTGCAGAACTTTTACCCGGCTTGCGGAATATTCATTGGCAACTATGCCGCCCTGATTTTCCATCAGCGCCGCAATCTGCGTGGTTTTTGAACCCGGTGCGGCGGCGACATCCATCACCAGCGTCGGCTGAGTGCCATCAGCAAATAACGCAGTGACCGGCAGCATTGAGCTGGCTTCCTGAATATAAAACAACCCCGCAAGATGAGACAACGCATTGCCTAAACGCGATTCATCCAGGGCATGGCGGTTGATCCAGAAACCTTCGGTGCACCACGGCACAGGCTCTAAATCCCACTGATAACTGCCGGCCAGTGTAAGGAAATCTTCCACGCTGATTTTGAGGGTATTGACCCGCAGGCTGGGGCGAAGAGGGCGCTGACAGGCAGCGATAAAATCCTCCATGCTCAGGCTGGCAGGCATGATTGCACGAGTGGCTTCCAGAAAAGCGGCGGGTAATTTATCAGCAAAACTGCTGGCAGTGGTGAGCTTTGACAAGAGTGCGGTTCCAGAACTGAATAAGTTTTCAGCCGCGGAGTTTAGCATATTTACCTGCGCAGGGAGGGGCTTCAGTCGTAACCAGGAAACGAAAAGGCCACCCGAAGGTGGCCTTGATGAAAATCATATTGGTTAATTTTTGGGGATTGCCGTTCCCCATTTCTGCCAGTCTTTTGGCGCTTCCGGATTGAGCAGGAAATGGTTGCCATTGCTGGCTTTCGGCGCCAGCGGCGTTGTCGGTGGGGTCGCAAAAGCGATACCGCCACGGATAAACTGCTGGAATGTGCCGCTTTTGAACACGCCGCCGGTCAGACCGAATTGAAGGTCATAACCGGATGCCAGCCAGAACACCGAGTTTTCGCGCACCAGATACTGGTATTTCTTACTGATCCTCAACGTCACGTTTACCCTGTCGGCCATCGCGCCAAGGTAGAAGCCCGAGACCGTACCTACTTCGATGCCACGGAACAACACTGGCGTGCCGATTTGCAATGAACCGACTTCTGCTGCGTCAACAACAATACCAAGACCGTCGGTGTAGCGGGAATCGGTAATGGTAGATTCCTGCAGGTCGAAATTGCGCGCCGGAACGCCTTTGCCTGCTTCAACGTTGATATAAGGCTGGAGCAGGGTTTCCAGATTACTGACACCACCGGCTGAAATTTCCGGAGAAACAATCGAGAAGCGCGAACCGCGACGGGCGAAGTCGTTCACAAATTCCGGATATAACACGGCTTTGGCCGAAACCTGATTGAGCTGCGGATCGAGCTTCAGTGATTCGACCTGACCAATTGTGATGCCCAGATAGCGTATTGGCATGCCAGCAGAAAGCTTACTGGCATCATAAGTGTTCAGCGTTATCTGGCTGCCGACAGCGCGGGCCGCGGTTTCTGAATCATACAGAACCCGTTTCACGCCTTTACTGGTGGAGACACCTTCAAGATTATCAAAGCTGATGGCGCCTTTCAGCGCACGATCCAGCGGCGAGGCCTGAACGGTCAGACCGCTGCCATTGAGCTGCACTTTGGCACCACCTTCAGCCCAGAAAATGCTTTTCTCAGACAGAAGATTGCGGTATTGCGGCTGAATATACACATCCACTTCAAACTCGTTCGCTTTCGGGCGAACATTCACAATCTGCCCGACCTGGAATTTACGGTAAAGCACCACTGATCCTGCCTGAATATCAGGCAGGGTTTTCGCCGTCAATGTCAGTGTGGCACCTGGCTGATCTCCCTGAATACCTTCAGCGGCTTTTTCCGCGTTGCTGTAAAGCGGGTATTTCTGAACGGGTTCACCTTTACTGCCAGGAATGAGGCGGATACCCCCATCGACCCATTCCTGTGCGCTGGCACCCAACACTTCCATGCCATCAATACCCAGCTTCACATCCACGCGGCTGTTGACCACAAACTTGCTGTCTTTGTGCAGCAGATTTTTATATTCCGGCTTGATCGCGGCATTAAACAGGATGCCTTCATCAGTCAGCGTGCGGTCAATCACCGAGCCGACGTTGATACCGTAAAGCTTGATCGGCTGCCCCGCATCAATTCCATAGCTTTGCGGCGCAATCAGCTGAATCTTGACGGTACCGGGGTTCTGAAGCAGGCGCTGGTTACTGTCAAGCACCACGAAATGCTTTTGCGGTTCCCCATCGCCCGGGATCAGTTCCAGCGTATTACCCGTCAGTAACTGACTGATATTAGCGTTGTTCAAACTAATTTTCGGGCTGTTCATTTCGATACGCGTTCCGGTACGCATCATGTCGATTACCGAAGGATCAACAGTGAGTTTACCGGTAACTTTATTGTCGGGTTGCAAAGTGACTTTGGTCAGGGTACCGACCTGCAACCCCTGATACATCAGCGGTGTCTGTCCTTCTGACAAGCCGTTGCCGTTCGGCAAATCGAGATTGATTTCAACCCCACGCTGGCTCTGCGCCAGATCCGGATACAGCACGTAAGACTGGTCTGCTTTGGCCGGATTACCATCATTTGGCGAATCCATTGAAATGGCTCCGTTAACCAGCGCGGCCAGACTTTCCATTTGCACTTTCGCGCCACTCAGGCTGAAGTCGCCTTTAAAACCGGATACGTTCCAGAAGCGCGTGTTGTCTTTCACCAGACCGGCAAAACGCTTGTCGATCAGCAAATCAATCGTGACGCCGTCATTACCACTTTCAATGTCGTAATCGTAAACTTTCCCGATAGGGATTTTGCGGTAATACACCAGGGAGCCGGTGCTCAGTGAGCCCAGATCTTTTGAATGCAGGTGAATCATCAGCTCGCCGGTATTCAGGCGGAATTTAGGCTGGGTATCGAGCGCGACGAAATGATCTTTCTCTTTGCCGGGGCCGGGCATCATGCCGATGTAGTTACCGCCCACCAGCGCATCAAGGCCGGAAACCCCGGCCAGTGAGGCTTTTGGCGTCACCAGCCAGAACTGTGTGCCTTCGCGCAGGGCGTCAGACAAATCGCTTTTGATACTGACTTTTACCTGAATGGTACGCAGATCTTTGGTCAGACTGATGGACTCTACTGTCCCAACCTCAACCCCCTGATAACGCACAGGAGTACGGCCCGCAACGATACCCGCTGCTGACTGGAAATCGATCGTGACAGTATTTCCACGCTCCTGATAGTTGCTGTAAATCAGCCATCCGGCGATCAGTAAAGCAATAAACGGCAGAAGCCAGAAAGGCGAAATCCGGCGCCTGTGTTTTATCCGTGCTTCAGTCGGTGTATTCGGCGTTTCCTGTTGCATGTGCATCCCAAATCAAGCGGCTATCAAGCCATTCAACGGCAAGAATGGTCAGAATTACGGCAGAGCCAAAGTAAAAGGCGGCCGGACCCATAGTAAAAGACAAAAGCTGGTCACGGTTTACCAGCGACATCATTAATGAAATAACAAACAAATCCAGCATCGACCAGCGTCCTATCCAGGTGACCAGTCGCAGTAAACGGATGCGCGTTTTCAGTCCCTGAATCGCTTTAAAATGGATGCTGAGTAACAGTGTCAGCATCACAATCACTTTAGTAAAAGGCACCAGTACGCTGGCAATAAACACAATCGCGGCAATCGGAATATTCCCTGAAGTGGCAAGCGAAACGACACCGGAGAAAATAGTGTCCTTCAGTTGCTGCCCGTTGGCGTAAATGATGGAAATCGGCAGCAAATTGGCCGGGATTAAAAACATCATGGCCGCAATCAACGCCGCCCAGGTTTTTTGCAGACTGTGTTTGTAGCGTTGTTGCATGGGAACATGACAGCGTGGACAGCGCCCGCGTTCATCCGGTAATCCGGTAAATTTACAGGCGATGCACAAACGCAGTGAAGACGGTACGCCCTTTGGCCTGCGCTGCGGATAAAACTCCTCCCACAGCTGCTCAATATTAAGATTAATCATCGTCAGTGTGACCATCACAGTCATCATCAGATACGCGGCCAGTGCAACTCCGGCATTGATATCCGCATATTCTTTGACCTTGATGCTGGCGACCGCCATGCCAATCAGATAAATATCCAACATCACCCAGTCTTTCAGGCGGTCAAGCATCAGCAATACAGGTTTAAGATTCATCCCCAGCTTGCTGCCAAAATGCAGATAAAGAATTGAAACAGCGAGTGTCAGCGGCGCACCGATGGTGCAAAACGCGACCATACTTGCCGTGACCGGATCGCCCTGACGCGACATCTGCCAGATGCCTTCAAGCAGGCTGGCGTCGATACGCGTGCCAAGCAGACGGATGCTGATCAGTGGTTCGGTATAAGCGAAAGGCATCAGCAGCAAAATGCTGATGGCCATAGTGATCAGCCGGGGAAGGGAGCAAACTTTGCCTTTTTCCACTTTGGCGTTACAGCGCGGGCAATGTGCAGTTTGCGTCCGTTTCAGCGCCGGAAGCGAGAAAAGGTAATCGCATTCATGGCACCGCTGGTAGCGAACATGCGGTAACTGGACTGATATTGTGTTTATTTTCATAGTACCTGGAATAGTAAAGAATACCTGTTGTTACAATTACGCATCCCCGTTGGGGGGCAGACGAGGCCATCAGGCCAAGATCAGCCAGGTTTTTTTGACAAAATAACGTATTATGCGGTCGGCAAACAGTTATTGTAGGCGAGTCTTTTTGATGTCACACAGGATTAACCTTGTTCACATGGGCATTTAATGCTTATTTTATAGGGGTTAAGCACAACAGAACGGCTCAGTGCCCTTAGGTCATTATTGGTTACTACATGAATAAAGAAGCATTCTACACGGAATTAAAACGTGATTTGAACGCGTTGATCGCCGGAGAAAACAATTTTATTGCTACTCTGTCGAACGCAAGTGCCTTACTTTTTGAACGTCTTGATGGCGTCAACTGGGTAGGTTTTTATCTGCTGGACGGCACAACACTCGTGCTGGGGCCATTCCAGGGTAAAATTGCCTGCGTGCGTATTCCGGTAGGAAAAGGCGTCTGCGGTACCGCAGTAGCGGAAAATGCTGTAAAGCGTGTGGGCGATGTTCATGCCTTCCCCGGGCATATCGCCTGTGATGCAGCAAGTAATGCCGAAATTGTTCTGCCAGTGGCCGTTAATGGCACAGTGATCGGCGTATTAGACATTGATAGCACCGTTTATCAACGCTTCGATGAAGCGGATGAACTGGGGCTGACAGAGTTAGTCAGCGGGCTTTGCCAGCATCTCGAAAGCTGCGATGCTGAAAAATATGTCAATCTGATCGTAAGTTGATCGTCGGATAACGTGGCATTTAATAATGGCGTCATTATAATGACGCCTGTTCATGCCTGCGCCGGTTGGCAAACCCGTTGTAATCAGGAAATTTCATGGAAAATCAACCTAAGTTGAACAGTAGTAAAGAAGTCATCGCCTTTTTGGCTGAGCGGTTCCCGCTCTGTTTTACCGCCGAAGGCGAAGCACGCCCATTAAAGATCGGTATCTTTGCGGATTTGGTCGCGCGCGTGCAAGGTGAAGAGAATCTGAGCAAAACTCAGTTACGCTCTGCTCTGCGCCTGTATACCTCAAGCTGGCGTTATCTGTACGGCGTTAAAGTCGGTGCAGAACGTGTTGATCTTGATGGTAATTCATGTGGCGTTCTCGAAGAACAGCACGTAGAACATGCCCGTAAACAGTTGGAAGAAGCGAAAGCCCGTGTTCAGGCACAACGTGCGGAACAACAGGCTAAACGTCGTGAAGCCGGTGAAACCGCTGAGCCACGTCGTCCACGTCCGGCCGCTAAAAAACCTGCGCCGCGTCGTGAAAATGCGCCCGCAGCTGTGGCTGGCCAGGAAAATCGCAAACCACGTACACCTCGCCCACCGCGTGAGGAAAAACGTGAACCGCGTCATGTGCCAGTAACAGACATTTCAAAACTGCAAATTGGCCAGGAAATCAAAGTCAGAGCAGGTCAGAGTGCGATGGATGCAACCGTATTGGAAATTGCCAAAGACGGTGTTCGCGTTCAACTCTCTTCGGGTCTGGCGATGATTGTACGCGCAGAACATTTGCAGTTCTGATACGGAGGCCAACTCAGGCATGAACAAATTTGTCAGATTAAGCGTTATTGCGGGGCTGTTAATGGCAGGAGCCGGGCTGGTGAACACCAGCTTTGCTGCGAACGAGAGTACACCGGTGACTCTCGCTCAACTTCCTAATTTAACGCAGGATCCGCAGGATGCAACGGTGAGCGAGCGTGTGACTGCTCGTTTTACCCGTTCACATTATCGTCAGTTCGACCTTAATGCAGATTTCTCAGCGAAAATCTTCGACCGTTACCTCAACATGCTCGATTATGGCCATAACGTATTAATGGCTTCCGATGTCGCACAATTTACTGATAAACGTGCCACCTTGGGTGAGGAACTGAAATCCGGTCAGTTAACTACCCCCTATGCCTTATTCAATCTGGCTCAGAAACGCCGCTTTGAACGTTATGACTATGCGTTAAAAGTGCTTGAGCGCCCGATGGATTTTACGGGCAACGACACCATTGAACTTGATCGCAGTAAATCACCGTGGCCGAAAGACCGCGCTGAGCTGGACAAATTGTGGGATGCGAAAGTCAAATATGACGAGCTGAACCTCAAACTGACCGGCAAGAACGATCAGGAAATTCGCGATGTATTGTCTAAGCGTTATCATTTTGCGATGAAGCGTCTGACGCAAAGCAACAGCGAAGATGTCTTCCAACTGGTCATGAATGCCTTCGCGCACGAAATTGATCCGCACACCAACTATTTATCACCTCGCAGCACTGAGCAATTTAATACCGAAATGAGCCTGTCTCTGGAAGGTATTGGTGCGGTCTTGCAAGGTGACGACGATTATACAGTCATCAATTCGATGGTTGCTGGCGGCCCGGCGGCCAAAAGTAAAGCCATTGCAGTGGGTGACCGTATTGTGGGTGTCGGTCAGGTTCAGGCAGGAAAACAGACTCCGATCGTTGATGTGATCGGATGGCGTCTCGACGATGTGGTTGCGTTAATCAAAGGGCCAAAAGGCAGCAAAGTCCGTTTGCAGATCTTGCCAGCGGGTAAAAATGCCAAGAACCATGTGATTACGCTGACCCGCGAGAAGATTCGTCTCGAAGATCGCGCCGTCAAAATGACCATCAAAAATGTTGGCGCTCAAAAAGTCGCTGTGATGGACATTCCTGGCTTCTATGTTGGCCTGACAGATGACGTCAAAGTGCAGTTGCAGAAAATGGCTAAGCAGAACGTTAACAGCCTGGTTATCGATCTGCGCACCAACGGAGGGGGGGCGCTGACGGAAGCGGTTTCGCTGTCCGGTCTGTTTATCCCAAGTGGTCCGGTGGTTCAGGTACGCGATAATAATGGTCGCATCCGTCAGGACAGTGATACCGATGGCGTCGTTTACTACAAAGGCCCGCTGGTGGTTCTGGTTGACCGCTTCAGTGCTTCGGCATCAGAAATCTTCGCCGCCGCTATGCAGGATTATGGCCGTGCGCTGATTGTCGGTGAGCCGACCTTCGGTAAAGGTACGGTTCAGCAGTATCGTTCACTGAACCGTATTTACGACCAGATGCTGCGCCCTGAATGGCCTGCGCTCGGTTCTGTGCAATACACTATCCAGAAGTTCTATCGCATCAATGGCGGCAGTACTCAGCGTAAAGGGGTTACCCCGGATATCCTGATGCCAACCGGTATTGAATCGATTGAAACCGGTGAGAAGTTCGAAGATAACGCACTTCCGTGGGATAGTATTAATGCGGCAACCTACACCAAATTAGGCGACATGAAACCGTTCCTGCCTGAATTGCTGAAAACGCATGAAGCCCGTATTGCGCAAAATCCTGAGTTCCAGTACATCCAGCAAGATATCGCGCGTTACAAGGCGCTGAAAGACAAACGTAACATTGCCTCTCTGAATTACGCCCAGCGTGATAAAGAAGATAAAGAGGATGATGCACTGCGTCTTAATCGCCTGAATGAACGCTTCAAGCGTGAAGGCAAGAAGCCGCTGAAATCTCTCGACGATCTGCCGAAAGATTATGTTGCTCCGGATCCTTACCTTGATGAAGCCGACCATATTGCTGTCGATCTCGGCAAGCTGGAAAAGTCTCAGGTTGATCAGGCCCCGGCAAAATAATTCTTGTGACAGACTGACTAAAAGCGCACTCCGGTGCGCTTTTTTTATGCGGTGTTTTTCTGAATAACATCGGTATTTCAGCCCTGTCTGTAAAAGCAAACGCTTCAAAATGTAAAGTATTGTGAATTCAGGCCTTCAGAACGCATGGAGTCTTGAATCCTGATAAGAAGCCCATAGGATCAGTACAGCCCGGCATGCTATGTGCCGGTGGTATGACTCGCTAATAACAATGAAGTAACAATGAGGAAGTGAAATTTTATGATGCGTATAGCGTTGTTCCTGCTGACTAACCTGGCCGTTATGCTGGTATTCGGGCTGGTACTTAGCCTGACCGGCATTCAGCACAGCAGCGTGCCGGGGCTGATGATCATGGCCGGGCTGTTTGGCTTCGGTGGCGCAATTGTCTCATTACTGATGTCGAAATGGATGGCGTTACGCTCAGTGGGGGGGGAAGTCATTGAGCAGCCGCGTAACGAAACTGAGCGCTGGTTGATGGACACCGTGCGTCGCCAGTCTCAGCAGGCGGGCATTGCGATGCCACAGGTCGCGATTTATCACGCACCCGATATTAACGCCTTCGCCACGGGCGCACGTCGCGATGCCTCTCTGGTGGCGGTGAGCACCGGATTGCTGCAAAGCATGAGTCAGGACGAAGCCGAGGCGGTTATCGCCCATGAAATCAGCCACATTGCGAACGGCGATATGGTAACCATGACGCTGATTCAGGGGATCGTGAATACCTTCGTGATCTTCA
The DNA here is from genome assembly GCF_963881615.1 of Rahnella sp. CJA17(1/100). Taxonomy (NCBI): domain Bacteria; kingdom Pseudomonadati; phylum Pseudomonadota; class Gammaproteobacteria; order Enterobacterales; family Yersiniaceae; genus Rahnella; species Rahnella sp. CJA17(1/100). The sequence continues at coordinate 350,083 of NZ_CAWOJA010000044.1, forward strand.
TTTCACGTATTATTGCGCAGGTGGCCTCGGGCTTCCTTTCCGGCAACCGTGATGGCGAAGAGAGCAGTAACGGCAATCCGCTGATTTATTTTGCCGTGGCGACCGTGCTTGAACTGGTCTTCGGTATTCTGGCCAGCATCATCACGATGTGGTTCTCGCGTCACCGTGAATTCCATGCGGATGCGGGTTCTGCAAAACTGGTGGGCCGTGAAAAAATGATTGCTGCGTTGCAGCGCCTTAAAACCAGTCACGAACCGCAGGAAGCGGGGAGCATGATGGCGTTTTGCATCAACGGTAAATCGAAGTCATTCAGCGAGCTGTTTATGTCCCACCCGCCACTCGACAAGCGTATCGAAGCGCTGCGCAGTGGTGCATACATCAAGTAGTTTGTTTCCAGCAATGCTGAACAAAAAGCCCGGCTACTCTGCCGGGCTTTTTCATATCAGGATTTCAGGTTTTCCGATTCCTTCTGGCTGCTGGTTTTCTGCGTCATCCTCAGTAAACTGACCAGCGCGCCGGTTCCGGCCAGCGTTCCTGCAAGGATCAGTGATGCGTGAGTGCCATGCTGCGGGAACAGGTTAAACATCAGGGCAACCATCGCCGCGCCGGTTGTCTGGCCCAAAAGACGCGCGGTGCCCAGCAGTCCGCTCGCACCGCCACTACGGTTTCGCGGGGCTGAACTGATGATTGTGTGATTATTCGGCGACTGGAATAACCCAAAGCCGGCACCACACAGCAACATGCGCCAGATAATGTTCAGATGCGAAGGCTCTGATGGCAGTAATGACAGGGAAAAGAGCCCGAATGAGAACACGATCAGACCAATCCCGCCCAGCATTCCCGGATGGAAGCGCTCAACCAGACGGCCGGCGATCGGCGCCATCACCATCGTCGCCAGCGGCCACGGCGTGAGCAGAAGGCCTGTTTCCACGGAATTCAGACCGAGAGTGTTTTGCAGGAAGAAGGGCAGTGAAACAAAAGCCAGCATCTGGGCGCTGAAAGAACACAGCGAAGTGCCCAGAGACATACTGAAAATAGGAATGCGCAATAAATCGATCGGCAGCAGCGGGAAAGGCTGGGAAAGTTGACGACGTACGAAGAACCAGCCGATGATCAGGAGGGCAATGACTTCGCTCAGGATCAACATAGGGTTCTGACCTTGCGCAAATCCACTGATGGCGCTGATCAGCAGGCCAAAGGTCAGGGCATTCATCACGCTGCTGATGATATCAAAACGCTGACCCTGACTTCGCGTCGAGTTCGCCGGTAAAAACTTCAGACCGAGTATCAGAGCCACAATACCAATCGGAACGTTGATGGCAAACAGCCATTGCCAGGAGGCCACCGACAGAATACCGGCGGCAATGGTGGGTCCGGCCGCTGCCGAGACGGCAACGATAAGTGCATTAATACCGACACCACGTCCTAAGAAACGCTGCGGATAAATAATACGTATCAGCGCGGTATTTACACTCATGATCGCTGCCGCACCGAAACCTTGTAACACACGGGCGACAGTCAGTGTCATCAGTGAGTCCGACAAGGCGCAAAAGAGCGAGGTGATACTAAATACCAGCAAACCCGTCTGGTAAATACGGCGGTAGCCGAATATGTCGCCCAGTGACGCCAGAGAAAGCAGAGAAATCGTGATCGCCAGCTGATAGGCGTTAACCACCCAGATAGAGGTTGCCGGGCTGGCATGGAAATCATTAGCGATGGTGGGCAGTGCGACATTAGCGATAGCGCCATCCAGTACAGAAACGGTAATACCCAACGCAATGGCCAGAATGGCACCATATCGTTGTGGAATGGGTAATCCGTCAGCAGGTGTAGAAGTCATGAGTTCTGTCAGTGCGTAGTCATCAGAGAGGGGAATATTACTACGCTAATTAACGTAAAGTGACAATTGTCACATGATGTAATGAATTTTTTATCTCTCTGTCGGGAATGAAACTGGCTTAACAGTTCTTACATTCTTGATCAATGGGTTGATTGCTTCTCAGCGATGCTTGCCAGTATAATAAAAACCACGTTCTATTTTTTTTGAAACAAACTCAACGCGAGCAGGTAATACACCCTATGGCTATCGCAGATCTTGATAAGCAACCCGATTCCGTCTCCTCAGTCCTGAAAGTTTTTGGCATTTTACAGGCGTTGGGGGAAGAGCGTGAGATTGGCATTACTGAACTTTCTCAGCGCGTAATGATGTCTAAAAGTACGGTCTACCGTTTTCTTCAGACCATGAAATCCCTGGGTTATGTCGCACAGGAAGGAGAATCAGAGAAATATTCCCTGACGCTCAAGTTGTTTGAACTGGGTGCCAAAGCGTTGCAAAACGTCGATCTGATCCGCAGCGCTGATATTCAGATGCGCGAATTGTCCCGTCTGACCCGCGAAACGATCCACCTCGGTGCACTGGATGAAGACGGGATTGTCTACATCCATAAAATTGATTCGATGTACAACCTGCGCATGCATTCGCGTATTGGTCGCCGCAATCCGCTGCACACCACCGCAATCGGTAAAGTGCTGCTGGCATGGGGCGATAAAGCAGAAGTCAGCGCGCTGTTGCAGGAAATTGAATTTACCCGCAGCACTGAAAATACCATCATGAATGCTGCCGATTTGCAGACTGCGCTGGATCAGGTTCGCGCGCAGGGTTTCGGCGAAGACAATGAAGAGCAGGAACAAGGGCTTCGTTGTATCGCAGTTCCGGTATTCGACCGCTTTGGCGTGGTGATTGCTGGTTTGAGTATTTCTTTCCCGACGATTCGTTTCTCCGAAGAAAGTAAAAGTCATTACGTGGAAATGCTGCATACTGCCGCGCGTAATATTTCGGAGCAAATCGGTTTTCACGACTATCCGTTCTGAATAATCGCGTTCTGAGTGATTGCGGAATTTCAGACATAAAAAAACCGAAGCCACTGGCTTCGGTTTTTTGTTTGCAGCAATCTGAAATTAACGGTGAGCCAGCTCAGCCGTTTCTTCAGCATCCATCACCGCTTTATCCGTCTGTTTCAGCAACTGGCTGGTGATAGTGCCTGCCGTCATTGAACCGCTGACATTCAGCGCGGTACGGCCCATATCAATCAGCGGCTCAACAGAAATCAGCAGGGCAACCAGCGTAACCGGCAGGCCCATGGCCGGCAACACGATCAGGGCTGCAAATGTCGCACCACCACCCACACCGGCAACACCGGCAGAGCTCAGTGTCACGATACCAACCAGCGTCGCAATCCATACCGGATCAAACGGGTCGATGCCGACGGTTGGCGCAACCATGACGGCCAACATGGTTGGATACAGACCTGCACAGCCGTTCTGACCAATCGTTGCCCCGAAAGATGCCGCAAAGCTGGCGATAGATTCAGGAATACCCAGACGGCGTGTTTGCGCTTCAACGCTCAGCGGGATGGTCGCAGCACTTGAACGGCTGGTGAAGGCAAAAGTCAGCACCGGCCAGACCTTACGGAAGAATTTCGCCGGATTAACACCGGTGAACGACAGTAGTATCGCGTGAACAACAAACATAATGCCAAGACCCAGGTAAGACGCGACCACAAAGCTGCCGAGTTTAATGATGTCCTGAATGTTCGAGCCGGCGACCACTTTGGTCATCAGAGCCAGTACCCCGTACGGGGTCAGTTTCATGACCAGACGCACCAGCTTCATCACCCATGCCTGCAGGGTATCGATAAAGGCCAGAATGCGCGGACCTTTTTCTGCATCATCTTTCACCAGTTGCAGGGCGGCTACACCAACGAAGGCGGCGAAGATCACGACGCTGATGATTGATGTCGGACTTGCGCCTGTCAGATCAGCAAACGGGTTCTTAGGGATAAAGGAAAGGATCAACTGAGGCACGCTCAGGTCAGCCACTTTGCCGACATAGTTAGACTGAATTGCCGTCAGTCGCGCCGTTTCCTGCGTACCCTGTACCAGGCCGTCAGCGGTGAGGCCGAACAGGCCCGTCACGAAGATACCCACCAGAGAAGCGATCAGTGTGGTGAACAGCAGGGTACCGATGGTCAGGAAGCTGATTTTCCCCAGCGATGACGCGTTATGCAGTTTCGCTACCGCGCTCAGAATAGAGACGAAAACCAGCGGCATGACGATCATTTGCAGCAACTGGACGTAGCCGTTACCGACAATATTGAACCAGGTAATTGAGGTTTTCAGTACCGGATCATCGGAACCGTAGATCAGCTGTAAAGCCAGGCCAAATACGACACCCATAGCCAGACCCAGTAAAACTTTTTTTGCCAGGCTCCATTGCTTGTGGCGGGTTTGTGCCAGCAGCAAAAGCAGGGCAACGAAAACCACTACGTTAAGAACGAGCGGAAGATTCATACCAGACTCCAAACTTATAATTTTGATAAATGAAACGGGTGTTTCCGGAAAAGGACTGCACCATCCCAAAGCATTGGGGGGCAGAATATCAGTTTGAGGGTCTGAGTATTTATATCCAAAAGGAATTCATTATAACTTTTTGTTGGTATTTGTATTAATTTTCATCATATCGGCAATATTTCATACTATTCAGATGAATAATTTCAGGATGTGATTAAAAAAGTCAGGATTTATTGCACCAATGATGGGCGTCCAGTCTGGCCAGAAAAGCGTCAGGCCGACCAGCATAAGGCAGAGCGTGCGCTCGAGTTGATTACCTTTCTGGCTGTTAATCAGCGGTAGCCGGAAACGCCATCGACAAGGCCAGAGCAGCGGCACTCCTGCAGGCGTCAGCATATCTGCCAGGATATGGCTCAGGTAACCGATAATCATGGCGTGGAAAGCATCAGCGGGGATCACCCAGTCGTGAGGGAAATGAGTGCGTAGCAGGAAAATCCCTCCAGCCACCGCCAGCAAACTGTGAGTGAATCCACGATGACCAAAAGCCCGGGCGATGGGGGCTGACAACCATTTAAGACGCTGACCCAGCACCGATTTGGGGTGATCAATATCGGGCAGCAGACAGGTAAGCAAAGACCCTGGAATGATGTGCCACCAGTCACCATGCGCCAGTTCGGGAGAAAGCTGGGCCTTCTTAGCAAATACTGCACAGGCAATTGAGAAAATGAGATGGCCTTCCGCCGTCATGACGCGTCCGAACTGGATAACTGTTATTTTATCCAGTATAAGTGAAACTGTCACAATCTTGGAAGAGATGCCCTGTAACTAATTGTCAACGGACTGATAAAAAAAAAAAAAGCGTATAAGAATACGCCTTTCTGGTGTCACTTATGCTGCCCTTAACGCGCGAGCCAACCACCATCGACGGCAATGGTGTAACCATTAACGTAATCAGAGGCTTTCGATGCCAGAAAGACTACCGGCCCCATGACATCTTCCGGCAGACCCCAGCGTCCGGCGGGGATTCTGTCGAGGATTTCTTTGCTGCGTTCTTCATCGGCGCGCAACTGTTCCGTATTGTTAGTCGCCATATACCCCGGCGCAATCGCATTCACATTGACGTTATGCTTCGCCCATTCATTGGCCATCAGTCGGGTCAGACCCATTACTGCGCTTTTTGACGCGGTATAGGAAGGCACCCTGATCCCCCCCTGATACGAGAGCATAGAGGCAATATTTATAATTTTGCCACCGTTACCCTGTTTGATGAACTGCTTCGCCACGGCCTGAGACATAAAGAACAGCGTTTTGCTGTTCACATTCATCACATCATCCCAGTTTTTCTCGCTGAATTCGATGGCATCTTCACGGCGGATAATCCCGGCGTTATTGATCAGAATATCGATATGACCAAATTCCCCGACTGCTTTCTCGATCAGCTCAGGAATGCCTGTGATGGTGCTCAGATCAGCCCTCAGATCGAGAAAACGGCGGCCTAACATGGTGACTTTTTTTTCAGTTTCTTCAGGGGCGGAAACGTTAATGCCCACAATATCGCATCCCGCCTGCGCGAGACCCAGCGCCATGCCTTGTCCCAGCCCGGTATTGCAACCGGTGACGATTGCGACTTTGCCGCTTAATTCAAATGAACGGAGGATCATATTCAGAGTCTCTTTTGCAACGGCGCGTTCGCCATAAAAAATGAGTTGCTCTGCCGGTGAAGGCAGAGCAAGGGGGAGTTAGCGCAGTTCGCTGACTTTGACGTGATCCATGTCATCGAATACCTGGTTCTCACCGACCATACCCCAGATGAAGGTATAGTTTTTGGTACCCACCCCGGCGTGAATTGACCAACTAGGAGAGATGACAGCCTGCTCGTTGTGCACTAATAAATGGCGGGTTTCCTGTGGTTGCCCCATCATATGGAACACGGCAGTTTCCGCTTCCATATTGAAGTAGAAATACACTTCCATACGACGTTCATGGGTGTGGCAAGGCATGGTATTCCACAGGCTCCCCTCTTCCAGTTTGGTCAGCCCCATGGTCAGCTGACAGGTTTCCAGAACGTCGGGCACGATGAATTTATTGATGGTGCGGCGGTTGCTGGTAGCTGCATCGCCGATGGTCTGCGGAGAGGCTTCCGCCAGCGTGATTTTTTTGTTCGGGAAAGTCGTGTGTGCCGGCGCACTGTTGTAGTAGAACTTGGCCGGTCTGGAGGCATCAACGCTGCTGAACTCGACCCGCTTTGCCCCTTTGCCGACATACAACGCTTCTTCATGACCAATTTCATAGGTTGTACCGTCAACCACGATCAGACCCGGGCCGCCGATATTAATCACGCCGAGTTCGCGACGTTCAAGAAAATAGCTCACGCCAAGCTGTTTACCGACTTCATCACCCACGGATACCGTTTTTTCAGCGGGCATGACGCCGCCGACAATGATGCGGTCGATGTGGCTGTAAGTCATGGTATAGGCATTTTTCTCAAAGATTTTCTCAATGAGGAATTCACGGCGTAATTCAGCGGTATCAAGCGTTTTCGCGTGGTCGCTGTGGATACTTTGACGAACTTGCATGTCGGTGCCTCTCATGAATGACGATATCAAGGAGGACTTACCGGGCTAGTCTGACCGTTGCGTGGCAGTGACAGCGTACAGAAGCAGGAGAGCTCCCGGCTCGTCCTTGTTGCAGGAATCATAGGTTCATTGGCATGCGAATTCAATAAAAATGAAATAACGTTTTATTTATTTTATGAGTCAGTTCAAGATTTACGAAATTAAACGAAGCTTCAAAAATTGTGGCAGGAGAAATGCGTGGAGAAGGTATATGGAAAGCAGAGAATGCAAAGAAGGTGCGCAGCGGCATGAGCGGCTGCGCATAAATTTTAGCAGATGTGTGCCACACGCAATTCTTCGAGGGAAGAAAGTTTGACATCGGCAAGCGCCCAGCGTGGATCCACACTGTATTCATGGTCCGGCACCACCACCGAGCGCATACGCGCGGCTTTGGTGGCGATCATGCCATTAAAGGAATCTTCCAGCGTCACACAGTTGAGCGGATCAACCTGTAATTCTCCGGCAGCCAGCAGATAGACTTCAGGATGCGGTTTGCTGTAAGGCAGCTTTTCCGCTGAAACACGAACCTTAAAGAAGGAGTGTAAATTAAACATTTCCAGCACGGTATCGAGCATAAACAGCGGTGATGCCGACGCGAGACCAATCTTCAGCCCCTGATCACGGCAAAGCTCAAGGGCGTGATTCACGCCAGGCAGCAACGGCCGGGTTTGTTCTACCAGTTCAATCGTGCGGGCAATAATCATTGAGGACACTTCTTCCTGACCCGGACCCTGCCACGGAAGCGCCTGATACCACATTCTGACCACCTGATCGATACGCAAACCTAGCGTATCCGGCAGCAAATGGCGCTGGGAAATATCAACGCCCAGGCGACTGAAAACGTCCAGCTCAGCCTGAGTCCATAACCGTTCAGAATCAATTAACAGACCATCCATATCGAAAATTGCTGCATTAACAGGGCGGACATAAGCCATGAAAGCGGACTCCCTCACAATAAATAGAAACCCACTTTAACATCGGTGGGAATGCAGGTGAAATCTGATGTGAAAATGAACAGGATGGACGTTCCCGGTACAGCGTTACGCTAACTGATTAAAACATTGGGCGGAGCAGGCTTTCTGTGGGTAAACTTAGCCGTTGCTTTAGGTATCCTAACAAGGGGAATTCATGACGTACCAACAAGCCGGACGTGTGGCAGTAATTAAACGAATTGCGGGATGGATCATTTTTATCCCTGCGCTGCTTTCTACGCTGATTTCTTTGCTGAATTTCATCAACGAGCACACTAAGACGGAGCAGGGCATCAACGCGGTCATGCTGGATTTCATCCACGTGATGGTGGATATGGTGAAGTTCAATACCTCGTTTCTCAATGTCTTTTGGTACAACTCACCGGTGCCAGCTTTAGGGCAGGGTTTCACCAGCGCGAACATCATGTTCTTCATTATCTACTGGCTGATTTTTGTGGGGCTGGCACTTCAGGCTTCCGGTGCGAGAATGTCCCGTCAGGTAAAACATATTCGCGAAGGGATCCAGGATCAGCTTATTCTGGAACAGGCGAAAGGTGCTGAAGGCCGGACACGTCCGCAAATTGAAGAGCGTATCGTGATACCGCGACACACGATTTTGGTGCAGTATTTTCCGTTGTATATTTTGCCAATTATCATCGCTGTCATCGGCTACTTCATTTTGAAATTATTAGGATTAATGGCCTGATAATTTGACGACATATTTATAACGGGTTTCTGTGAGCATGAAAAATAAGGCCTGAATATTAACGTTTTCAGGTCTTATTTGTTCAGAGCTGAAATATTTATCCCGCTAACTGATATCTTCGTGTAACAGCCTTTCGATGGCGCGTTGCGCCACCACAAGATGCTGACCACCGAATAAATTACTGCGGTTAAGCAGGTAATATAACTGGTAGATCGGTTGCCTCGAAATGAAGTCGTCAGGGAGTGGCGTTATACTCTGATAACCGTCATATAATTGCGGCGGAACATTCGGATATAAGGGCAGCATCGCCAAATCGCATTCCCGATCCCCCCAGTAACAGGCCGGGTCAAAAATCACCGGACCATCATCAGATAAGCCACAGTTATGCGGCCATAAATCGCCGTGTAAAAGTGAAGGTTGCGGCTGATGATTCTGCAAGCGGGCATGAACCATGGCGGTGATATCTTCGATATTACCAAATATCATCCCTTTTTCAGCAGCCAGTTGCAGCTGCCAGCCAATGCGCTGCTCGGCAAAGAAGGTAGCCCAGCGCCGTTGCCAGCTGTTGGGTTGCGGAACTGTCGCCAGTTCATTATCGAAATCCAGACCGAATTGCAGTTGTTCACTCCACTGATGCAATGCGGCAAGTTGCTGGCCTAAAACATAGGCATTATGTCCATCCAGAGGTTTTTGCGGGATGTATTCGAGCAAGAGGAAACTGTAATCACGGTCGCTACCTACACCATAAACTTCCGGCACCCTGACGGTCTGGCTGCGCGCAAGTAAGGCCAACTGATCGGCTTCAGCGGCAAAGATAGGCAACATTTCGCGTGCATTGCATTTCACAAACACGTTTCTGTCGCCGTAGCTCAGCCGCCATGCCGGGTGGATTTCGCCTCCCGGAAGCTCAACACGTTCGCGGATTTCAGCATTGCCTAAGTGTTCACTCAACAAACGATTGACGGCTTGCCACATGGTATGACCCCTTCTGACTGGCCAGATAATTCATTAAGTTAGCGTTTTTTCAGCTTCGAAAACCCGATCCGGCGCACGGCTGAATCAGATGATGATGTCAATTTATGCAATTTCTCAGATGTCTAAATAGAACGTATCATCAGCGGACAGATTAATTTAGGAATATGTGACATGAAACGGGTTTTATAAACGGAATTGTCTTATCGACATCCCTCTAACCCCTTTGTTTAACAAAACAATAATAATAATAGACGAAAAATATATTCAGGTGTTGGAAGAAGATGTATATGCTACATCTCGTCCCAGTCGCGAGAGAGATAACGTGAAACCAAACATTCTTTATTTGATGGCCGCGCTATTGCTGGCGGGTTGCGCTAAAGAAACACCGGTTCAGACGACGCGTTTTTTGAATCCATCGCCGCCACCTCAGCGCGATACTTCATTAATGCATCCAGGGCCTTATGGTGATGTTATTCACCAGGCGGCAAATACCTATGGCGTCGACGAAACACTTGTTAAAGCAATCATTCAGGTCGAATCTGGATATAACCCAACCGTTGTCAGCAAATCGAATGCGATTGGGTTAATGCAGCTAAAGGCCTCAACGGCAGGACGCGATGCCTACCGGATGAAAGGACGTTACGGTCAGCCCACGCCGCGTGATTTAAAAGATCCGGCGGTGAACATTGACCTGGGTACGGCTTATTTAAGTATTTTACAACAGCAGCTTGCGGGTATTAATAACCCTGAAACTCGTCGTTACGCCACCACACTGGCATATGTGAACGGAGCAGGGGCGTTGTTGAGAACGTTCGACAAAGATAAGACGTATGCGATTGCGAAAATCAATCTGATGACGCCTGCTGAGTTTTCTGCCCATGTGCAGAAAAAACACCCGGCGCCACAAGCGCCACGCTATCTGTGGAAAGTGAACAATGCCTACCTCGCGATGCGGTAAGCATTGATGTTTCCGCCAGCGGCTCAGGCTGCTGGCGGGAAGGTTTTAATAATCTCAAGAACCCCGTTGATAACGAACTGAACGCCCATACACACCAGCAAGAATCCCATCAGACGTGAAATAGCCTCAATCCCGCTTTTCCCGACCAGACGCATAATCGCCCCCGAACTGCGCAGAGATATCCACAAAATCAAACCCACTAAAAAGAAAATCATCACCGGAGCAACGGTAATAATCCAGTGCGGGAAATCAGATGATTTCACCGTTGAAGCACTGCTGATGATCATGGCAATGGTGCCCGGCCCGGCGGTACTTGGCATCGCCAGAGGAACAAAAGCGATATTTGGCGAATCCTGTTTTTTCATTTCCGCCGTTTTGTTCTCGATAAGGATCCTTTCTTCCACGTGTGGCTGTGGGAAAAGCATTCTGAAACCGATAAAGGTGACGATAAGTCCCCCCGCAATACGCAGGCCGGGAATGGAAATCCCGAACGTATTCATCACCAACTGTCCCGCGTAATACGCCACCATCATGATGATAAAGACATAGACCGAGGCCATCAGCGACTGCTGGTTTCTTTCCTGTGTGGTCATATTCCCGGAAAGACCGAGCATCAAAGCCACGGTCGTCAGTGGATTTGCCAGCGGAAGCAGTACCATCAGGCCCAATCCCAGTACTTCAAATAACTGCCTGACTTCTGTCATATCCTTCCCTTTTTTAAATGCTGCTCTGGTTACCTTAACGTGTCAGGGGGGGATTACACGAAAAATATCCGCGTTTAGCAACACAGGTTGCTGGAAATTCGCACTTTACGAATGCTAAACTTATGAACTGTTTTCGCGTCGCATCCCGATACAATTACGTGATGTATTCAGGGTGCCTATATTTGGCAAGGTAAAGCTAAATAGCGTGAATAACTACGTGAATTTAAACTCAAATATTTTTCTAGATGTGCTCTGTCGTGTGGGGCACCACTGTAGATTAAGGAATTAGCATGCCTGTCATTACTCTTCCTGATGGAAGCCAGCGCGTTTTTGATCGCCCCGTTTCTCCCCTTGATGTTGCCCTTGATATCGGCCCTGGCCTGGCGAAAGCCTGTATCGCTGGTCGTGTTAACGGCGAACTGGTTGATGCAACCGACCTGATTGAGGTTGACGCGCAACTGGCGATCATCACCGCTAAAGACGAAGCCGGTCTTGAAATTTTGCGCCACTCCTGTGCGCACCTTTTGGGTCATGCCATTAAACAACTGTGGCCAGACACCAAAATGGCAATCGGCCCGGTTATCGATAATGGCTTCTATTACGACGTCGATTTAGATCGTACGCTGACTCAGGAAGATATCGAACTGCTTGAAAAGCGCATGCACGAACTGGCTGAAAAGAATTACGACGTCATTAAAAAGAAAGTCAGCTGGCAGGAAGCGCGCGATACCTTTGCAAGCCGTGGCGAAGAATACAAAGTGGCGATTCTGGATGAAAACATCAGTCATGATGACCATCCGGGTCTGTATCACCACGAAGAATACGTGGATATGTGCCGTGGTCCACACGTACCGAACATGCGTTTCTGCCATCATTTCAAACTGCAGAAAACCTCCGGTGCTTACTGGCGTGGCAACAGCGATAACAAAATGTTGCAACGTATCTACGGCACTGCGTGGGCGGATAAAAAGCAACTGAATGCGTACATTCAGCGTCTGGAAGAAGCCGGTAAACGTGACCACCGTAAAATTGGTAAGCAACTTGACCTGTACCATATGCAGGAAGAAGCACCAGGTATGGTGTTCTGGCACAACGACGGCTGGACCATTTTCCGTGAGCTGGAAGCCTTTGTACGCATGAAACTGAAGTCTTATGACTATCAGGAAGTAAAAGGTCCGTTCATGATGGACCGCGTGCTGTGGGAAAAAACCGGTCACTGGGAAAACTACAAAGAAGCGATGTTCACGACCTCTTCTGAAAACCGTGAATATTGCATCAAGCCAATGAACTGTCCGGGGCACGTTCAGATCTTCAATCAGGGTCTGAAATCTTACCGTGATCTGCCATTGCGTATGGCTGAGTTTGGCAGTTGCCACCGTAATGAGCCATCTGGTGCATTACACGGTCTGATGCGCGTTCGTGGCTTCACTCAGGACGATGCTCACATCTTCTGTACAGAAGAGCAGGTGCGTGATGAAGTGAACAGCTGTATCCGCATGGTGTATGACATGTACAGCACGTTTGGCTTCGAAAAAATCGTGGTGAAACTGTCCACCCGTCCTGAGAAGCGCATTGGTACTGACGAAATGTGGACTCGTGCTGAGGATGACCTGGCGGCTGCGCTGACGGAAAACGACATTCCGTTCGAATATCAGCCGGGTGAAGGGGCGTTCTACGGTCCAAAAATTGAATTTACCTTGCATGATTGTTTGGATCGTGCGTGGCAGTGTGGTACCGTGCAGCTCGACTTTTCATTACCTGGTCGTTTGAACGCCTCTTATATTGGCGAAAGTAACGACCGTCAGGTTCCGGTAATGATTCACCGTGCTATCCTGGGTTCAATGGAACGCTTCATTGGTATTCTGACTGAAGAATACGCGGGCTTCTTCCCAACCTGGATGGCTCCGGTTCAGGTAGTGATTATGAATATCACTGATTCACAAGCTACCTATGTCGAAGAATTAACTAAAAAACTGCAAGATGCAGGCATTCGCGTTAAAGCCGACTTGAGAAATGAGAAGATTGGCTTTAAAATCCGCGAACACACGCTACGCCGTGTTCCTTATATGTTAGTTTGTGGCGATAAAGAGGTCGAAGCAGGCAAAGTTGCTGTTCGTACCCGCCGCGGCAAAGACTTAGGAAGCATGGATGTTAGCGAAGTCGTTGACAAACTGCTGGCGGAAATCCGCAGCAGAAGTCTTCATCAACTGGAGGAATAAAGTATTAAAGGCGGAAAACGAGTTCAACCGGCGCGTCCTAATCGCATTAACAAAGAGATTCGCGCGCAAGAAGTTCGCCTCACCGGCGTCGATGGCGAGCAGATTGGTATTGTCAGTCTGAATGAAGCTCTTGAAAAAGCTGAGGAAGCGGGCGTCGATTTAGTAGAAATCAGTCCGAATGCCGAGCCGCCAGTTTGTCGAATCATGGATTACGGCAAATTCCTCTACGAGAAGAGCAAGTCGACCAAAGAGCAGAAAAAGAAACAAAAAGTTATTCAGGTTAAGGAAATCAAATTCCGACCTGGTACCGATGATGGCGACTATCAGGTCAAACTACGCAACCTGATTCGCTTTCTGGAAGATGGCGATAAAGCCAAAATCACCCTGCGTTTCCGTGGGCGTGAAATGGCGCACCAACAGATCGGTATGGAAGTGCTCAACCGCGTCCGTAAAGACCTGTGTGAAGATTCTGAACTGGCCGTTGTCGAATCCTTCCCTACGAAGATCGAAGGTCGTCAGATGATCATGGTGCTCGCACCTAAGAAGAAACAGTAAGGCTTCCAAGTAATCCTGCTACGCGGTGTTCGCACCGCGTATTCTGGATTCGCCTTTCTGATTCATGTTAATAACAATGCGAAGTGGAATTTAAAATGCCAAAGATCAAAACAGTACGCGGCGCCGCTAAACGCTTCAAAAAAACCGCCAATGGTGGTTTTAAGCGTAAGCACGCAAACCTGCGTCATATTCTGACCAAAAAAGCTACTAAGCGTAAACGTCACTTGCGTCCAAAAGGCCTGGTATCCAAGAACGATTTGGGTCTGGTCTCTGCATGTCTGCCGTACGCATAAATACACTTTTTTTCATCTAGAATATAAAACTCAGGAGAGCATATGGCTCGCGTAAAACGTGGTGTGATTGCACGTGCACGTCACAAGAAAATCTTAAAACAGGCGAAAGGCTACTACGGTGCCCGTTCTCGCGTATATCGTGTTGCATTCCAGGCTGTTATCAAAGCTGGTCAATACGCTTACCGTGACCGTCGTCAAAAGAAACGTCAGTTCCGTCAGCTGTGGATCGCGCGTATCAACGCAGCAGCTCGTCAGAACGACATGTCTTACAGCAAATTCATTAACGGCTTGAAAAAAGCTTCTATTGAAATTGACCGTAAGATCTTGGCTGACATCGCAGTATTCGACAAAGTGGCATTCTCTGCACTGGTCGAAAAAGCGAAAGCAGCTCTGGCGTAAGTCAGGTGAAAGAGGGAGCTTGCTCCCTCTTTTATATTTTGTGTTTAAAAACATTCTGTTTCGTTGTTTAATACCCACAGTTTCGTTTCAATTACGGCACAAGATTTACAACCGACAAGGTAACGCAAGCATGAATGCTGCTATTTTCCGTTTCTTTTTTTACTTTAGCGCCTGACTTTGGAAGGCTTTCGCGCGTAAGAGAAGAAACGAAAAGTAGCGCCTAAGCCTCCCTCGTGGAGGCTTTTTTGTATCTGTGCTTTATACGCTAAGGTTCAGGGTCAAAATCGCGCCCCTGATTAATCACGGTTATTTTACATCGGGCCATATTGGCCAGAAGAAGAGGAAAGCAATGCCACATCTCGCAGAGCTGGTTGCCAATGCCAAGGCAGCCGTAGAGAGTGCTCAGGATATCGCCGCGCTGGATAATGTGCGTGTCGAATATCTGGGTAAGAAAGGCCACCTGACACTCCAGATGACAACCCTCCGTGAATTACCTGCGGAAGAACGCCCGGCTGCGGGCGCGGTCGTCAATGAAGCGAAAGCGCAGGTTCAGGAAGCCCTGAACGCGCGTAAAAATATGCTGGAGTCCGCTGAACTGAATGCCCGCCTGGCAGAGGAAACAATTGACGTTTCCCTGCCTGGCCGTCGCATCGAAAACGGTGGCCTGCACCCGGTGACCCGTACTATCGACCGCATTGAAACCTTCTTTGGTGAATTAGGCTTTACCGTGGAAACCGGCCCTGAAATCGAAGATGACTATCACAACTTTGATGCCCTGAACATTCCGGGTCATCACCCGGCACGTGCCGATCACGATACTTTCTGGTTTGATGCCAAGCGCCTGCTGCGTACGCAAACTTCCGGTGTTCAGATCCGCACCATGAAAGACCAGCAGCCGCCAATTCGTATTATCGCGCCGGGCCGCGTCTATCGTAACGATTACGATCAGACTCACACCCCGATGTTCCATCAGATGGAAGGCCTGATCGTTGATAAAGACATCAGCTTCTCTAACCTGAAAGGCACATTGCACGATTTCCTGAACAACTTCTTTGAAGCTGATTTGCAGATACGTTTCCGTCCTTCCTATTTCCCGTTCACAGAACCTTCCGCAGAAGTGGATGTGATGGGCAAAAATGGCAAATGGCTGGAAGTGCTGGGTTGCGGCATGGTGCATCCGAATGTCCTGCGCAATGTGGGCATCGACCCTGAAGTGTATTCCGGTTTTGCCTTCGGAATGGGGATGGAACGTCTGACTATGTTGCGTTATGGCGTGACTGATCTGCGTGCATTCTTCGAAAACGATCTGCGTTTCCTCAAACAGTTTAAGTAAGGCGGGAATATCACATGAAATTCAGTGAACTCTGGTTGCGTGAGTGGGTAAACCCAGCCATTAGCAGCGAAGCATTATCAGACCAAATTACTATGGCCGGCCTGGAAGTTGATGGCGTTGAGCCGGTTGCAGGCGCATTTAATGGCGTGGTTGTCGGTGAAGTTGTCGAATGCGGTCAGCATCCAAACGCAGACAAACTGCGTGTGACTAAAGTCAATGTGGGCGGCGATCGTCTGCTGGACATCGTTTGTGGCGCGCCAAACTGTCGTCAGGGCCTTAAAGTTGCAGTTGCAACGGTGGGCGCCGTATTGCCGGGTGATTTCAAAATCAAAGCTGCCAAATTGCGTGGCGAGCCTTCAGAAGGCATGCTGTGTTCATTCTCTGAGCTGGGTATTTCAGAGGATCACGACGGTATTATTGAACTGCCGCTTGATGCGCCAGTCGGTACAGATATCCGTGAATTCCTGAAACTCGATGACACCACGATTGAAATCAGCGTAACGCCAAACCGTGCTGATTGCCTGGGTATCCTCGGCGTGGCGCGTGATGTTGCTGTCATCAACCAGTTGCCACTGGTTGAGCCGGAAATGAACCCGGTGAAAGCAACGATTGATGCCACCATTCCCATTGATGTGCAGGCGCCACAAGCGTGTCCGCGCTATCTGGGCCGTGTCGTTAAAGGCATCAACGTTAAAGCACCTACACCATTGTGGATGCGTGAAAAACTGCGTCGCTGTGGCACCCGTTCTATCGACGCCGTGGTCGATATCACGAACTACGTGTTACTCGAACTCGGTCAGCCAATGCATGCGTTTGATCTGAATCGCATCAGTGGTGGCATCGTCGTGCGCATGGCGCAGAAAGACGAAGCATTAACGTTGCTCGATGGCACAGAGGCGAAACTGGCGGAAGATACGCTGGTCATCGCAGACCATGAGAAAGCCCTGGCAATGGCAGGTATCTTTGGTGGCGAACATTCCGGTGTGAACGACGAGACGCAGGACGTCCTGCTGGAATCTGCGTTCTTTGCTCCGCTCTCAATTACTGGCCGTGCACGCCGTCAGGGCCTGCATACAGATGCTTCTCATCGCTATGAACGTGGTGTGGATCCTGAGCTGCAGTTCAAAGCTATCGAACGTGCTACTGCGTTGTTGCTGAGCATTTGTGGTGGTGAAGCCGGTCTGGTCATTGAAGCGACCTCCGACGTTGATTTGCCGAAAGCGGCAACCATCACCTTGCGTCGTGAAAAACTGGATCGCCTGATCGGGCATCATGTTGAAGATGCTCAGGTGACTGACATCCTGACACGTCTGGGGTGTAAGGTTCAGCATAATGGCGACCACTGGGTAGCTGTGGCGCCAAGCTGGCGTTTCGATATGCAAATCGAAGAAGACCTGGTGGAAGAAGTCGCGCGTGTCTACGGCTACAACAACATTCCTGATGTGCCGGTTAAAGCCAGTCTGGTTATGACCAAGCACCGTGAAGCGAACCTTTCACTGAAACGTGTGAAAAATCTGCTGGTTGATCGTGGTTTCCAGGAAGCGATCACTTACAGTTTTGTCGATCCAAAAGTGCAGGCTCTGCTGCATCCCGGCGAAGAAGCGCTGATTTTACCCAGCCCGATCTCGGTTGAAATGTCTGCAATGCGTCTTTCCCTGTGGTCTGGCCTGCTGACTGCTGTAGTAAATAACCAGAATCGTCAGCAAAGTCGCGTACGTTTATTTGAAAGCGGCCTGCGCTTTGTACCTGATACGCAAGCCGATTTGGGTATCCGTCAGGACGTCATGCTGTCTGGTGTGATCTCCGGCACTAAAAATGAAGAGCATTGGGATCTGGCGCGTCAGGCAGTTGACTACTACGATTTGAAAGGTGATCTTGAGGCTATTCTTGAGCTTACCGGCAAAATGAACGATGTACAGTTCAAGGTGGAAGCGAATCCTGCATTGCATCCTGGGCAGAGTGCAGCAATTTATTTACGCGGCGAACGTATTGGTTTCATTGGTGTAGTACACCCTGAGCTGGAACGTAAACTCGATCTTAATGGTCGTACCGTGGTCTTCGAAATGTTGTGGAATAAGGTCGCAGACCGCGTACTGCCTGATGCGAAAGAGATTTCTCGCTTCCCGGCGAACCGTCGTGACATCGCTGTTGTAGTGGCCGAAAACGTGCCCGCAGACGATATTTTGGCAGAGTGCAAGAAAGTTGGCGCAAATCAGGTAGTTGGCGTAAACTTGTTTGATGTGTACCGTGGCAAGGGCGTAGCTGAAGGTTACAAGAGCCTGGCTATCAGTCTGGTGTTGCAGGATACCGGCCGTACACTGGAAGAAGAGGAGATCGCCGCTACCGTTGCAAAATGTGTAGAGGCTCTAAAACAGCGATTCCAAGCATCCTTGAGGGATTGAACCTATGGCGCTTACTAAAGCTGAAATGTCAGAACACCTGTTTGAAAAGCTCGGGCTGAGCAAACGGGATGCCAAAGACCTTGTTGAAATATTTTTCGAAGAAGTACGTCGTGCTTTGGAAAATGGCGAGCAAGTTAAACTGTCTGGCTTTGGCAATTTTGATTTGCGTGACAAAAACCAACGTCCGGGACGTAACCCGAAAACCGGCGAAGATATTCCGATCACGGCGCGTCGTGTGGTGACTTTCCGTCCGGGACAGAAATTGAAAAGTCGTGTAGAGAATGCCACGCCGAAAGAATAAGTGAAAACATCAAAAAGGCCGCGAAAGCGGCCTTTTTTTTATCTGATTGTTAAGAGTGCAGTGTCATCGGAAATAATAGGTTTTAACGCTTTTAAGTAATTAGCACAGAAAGTGAAAAGATAGCGTTAAAGGGGTAGGCGGTTCAGGATTAGTCTGATAGATTAAATTTCAAGGCCTGAAAAGAACTTTGGTTTATTATTTATCCGGATGCCATTCAAATAAAACGGGGCCGAAGCCCCTATGGTAAGTCACTCATTATGTTCAGTTAATAATATGTACATATTAATATCTGAATAAAAGGCACCGGACAAATTAACCGGGAACGGGAGAATGGAATTATAAAAGGTGACTAGTGGTTATAGAACATACGAGGTCCACCCGGACCGCCGCCACCGTGCCCACCGCCGCCATGACCGCCACCATCAGGACCCCAAAATGGTGGGAATAAACAGCCACTGAGGCTGACGACAACCAGAGCAATGCTCAGCAGAGCGAAAATACGACGCATAAAATACATCCTTCGTTTGAATAAACAGGTCGATTATAAATAGAATGCAGACAGGTTGTTGTCAGGCTTGCGTTAAGATTTGTTAGTGTCTTAATAGGAATTGAATAGATAACACACACCGTCTTGTTGAATTATTTCAACCAGGACATGTTTGTGTTTTTATTGTAAGGTCAGAGCAAGTTATCCGAAAATACGCTTATTTCTTATATTTTCTTCAATACCTGACTGATATAAAAATCACGTCATAAAAAATAAAGAAGGCGTAACTAACGTGAAAAAATCTCTCTTATTGCTTTGTTGTGCACTGGCTTTGCCTGTGATCGCGCAGGCAAATGTTTCTATTGACCTCAACGTACCTGGCGTATCACTTCACCTCGGGGATCAGGATCAGCGCGGTTACTATTGGGATGGCTATGACTGGCGTCCACCGCAGTGGTGGCATGATCATCAGGGCCATCATTACGGTGAGCGTAATGAACATGGCATGTACTGGCACGGTAATCGCTGGGACGCTAAACCACCGCAACGTAACCATGATAAGCCGGGGCGTAATCAGCCAGGACCGCAGCCCCATAACCCGGGCCGTCCAAACGGTAATGATCATCATGATAATAATGGTCATCAGGGGAACGGCCAGCCGATCCCGCCGAATGGTTATCAGGGACACTGATTTTCCCTGTAAATGTACAACGTGTCCGAAGCCGGTGCTCAGTCACCGGCTTTTTCAATTTCTATTTATGGTATTCAGCCGTTCTTCGCTAGAGCTAACTGCCTAATATCGGTAGGATAGTCACTTCCCGTGAGCCCCAGGAATTAGCCATTCATGCCTATCCCGCAGACCTTTTCTGCCTTTGAACAGCAACAGAAATACCGTGACCGCCGCTGGTTATACGGGCTGGGTATGTTCTTGTTGTTGATATGGGTGTTCAGTCTGAGTGCGGGTGAACGCTGGCTGTGGCCGGATCAATGGCTCAGCACTGAGGCGCGTCTGTTCGTGTGGCAATTACGGTTTCCGCGCGCTGTCGCTGTCATTTTGGTGGGCGCAAGTCTTGCTGTCTCCGGGGCAGTGATGCAGTCATTGTTCGAAAATCCTCTTGCCGAGCCCGGTTTACTCGGTGTTGCCAATGGTGCCTGCGTCGCGCTGGTTTTATGTGTCATGTTAAGCCACGGCCTGTTGCCTGTTTGGATCATGAGTCTGGCAGCCATCGCCGGCGCTCTGATTGTCACTTTCTTTCTGCTATATATTGCCCGTAAACGCCTTTTGACGAATGCCCGTATGCTTCTTGTCGGGATTGCTATTGGGATTGTCTGCAGTGCTTTAATGACCTGGGCGATTTATTTCAGCAACAATCTCGATTTACGGCAGTTGATGTACTGGATGATGGGCGGATTTGGCGGTGTTGACTGGAATCAGCTCTGGCTGGGATTAATGTTGCTGCCTGTTTTACTGTGGCTGGTCTTACAGGGGAATGCACTCAATCTATTGTCTCTCGGGACGCAGCAGGCGAGGCAACTCGGCATATCGCTGAACACCTGGCGTTATATTCTGGTGCTTGCCGTCGGCTGGATGGTCGGGCTGAGCGTCGCCTTATCGGGCGTCATCGGTTTTATCGGGCTGATCATCCCACATATTCTCAGGCTTTGCGGGATCACCGATCAGCGCCGTTTGCTGCCCGCCTGTGCGCTTTGCGGCGCTTCAGTTTTACTGTTAGCGGATGTGCTGGCGCGAATTGGTTTATCCGCGGCGGAATTACCGATTGGTGTGGTGACTGCCACGCTGGGTGCACCGGTATTCATCTGGTTGCTGACCAGAACCGGACAAATCCGCTGATGCTTTTCGGTGTGTCGGCTATGCTGTTCACTGAAACCCCTTCCCCTAACCTACAAATATCAGGACGAAAACGATGAGTAATGAAATTTATAATATCTCCCTGAAAACTATCGATGGCGAAACCACGACGCTCGGTGCTTATAAAGGTTCTGTATTGCTGGTCGTGAATGTGGCATCACAATGTGGCCTGACCAAGCAATATGAGGGGCTGGAAAATATCTACCAGGCCTGGCACGATCGTGGTTTTGAAGTGCTGGGCTTCCCGTGCAATGAATTCGGCGCGCAGGAACCGGGCACTGAAGATGAGATCAAAACCTTCTGCACCACCCATTTTGGCGTGAAATTCCCGATGTTTAGCAAAATTAACGTCAACGGAGACCACCGTCATCCGCTGTATTCAGCGCTGATTGCAGCCTGTCCGACAGCCGTCAAACCGGAAGACAGTGCGTTCTACGAACGTCTGGCCAGCAAAGGTCGTCAACCTCTTAAGCCCGATGACATCTTGTGGAATTTTGAGAAATTCCTGATTGGTCGTGACGGCACCGTGGTTCAGCGTTTTGCACCCGATATGACACCGGAAGATCCGATCCTTATGGAAACCATCAAAGCCGCACTGGCGAAATAATTTGCGTGTGAATACACCGATGCTGGAATGTCGTGAGATAACCGTTGCGGGGCGGCTTAGCGCATTTAGCGCGCAGATTGTGCCGGGCTGTCGGATCCATATCATCGGCCCGAATGGCGCCGGGAAAAGCACTTTACTGACCCGTCTGGCGGGTATGTCGGCAGGGGGAGGTGAGGTTATTCTCGACGGACAACCGCTTGCCGACGTTCCCGGACCCAGGCTTGCACGTCTTCGCGCCTGGTTATGCCAGCAACTGACCCCGGCATCACTGATGCCGGTATTTCAATATTTGTCCCTTCATCAGCCGCGAGAAGTTGATCCTGCTGTTCTTGAGCGCACGGTTTCATGTTTATGTGATGCTTTACATCTCAGCGACAAACTTGGCCGGCCGGTCACGCATTTATCCGGCGGGGAATGGCAGCGGGTGAGGCTGGCGGCTGCTTTATTGCAAGTGTGGCCGACGGTGAATCCTGATAGTCAGCTTTTATTCCTTGATGAGCCGATGAACAGCCTGGATGTTGCCCAGCAGCAGGCGCTGGATCAGTTACTTGCGGAGTTTTGCGCGGCAGGACGTTCCGTGGTGTTAAGCGATCATGATCTCAACCACACCCTCCATTACGCGCATCAGATCTGGCTTATGTCGCAGGGTCAGGTGATGGCGGCGGGAAAATGTGCTGATGTCATGCAGCCTGAAATACTTTCAGACGTGTACAAAGTGGCATTTCAGATACACGAACTGGCAGGCAGGCAATGGATAATGGCGACCTGAGCTTAATGCATAGCGGTTTAATTATATTATTATTGGGGTTTACGCTTTACCCCAATTCTTATTTGTTCATAAAAAACGCAGAAGATGCATTGTTTTAATAAAGTTCATTTTTTTCATAAAAACAGAATTTAATGTAATTGATTGTTATTAAATGATTTTTATTTTTTCCTGCTATTTAATTTTTGTTTATTTACTTTCTGTTTAGCTTCGCGTGACTGGTAAATCCTTAAGGTTAAATTAAGATTAAACCGACATCATAAGATCCATAATTTCATGACGGCGTTTACTTACTGTTAAATAAATGCGGTCTACAGTCGGTATCGGTAATTACCTTTTTGGGATAGCGTAATGGAAAACTTTTTGCCTTTTTCCCGTCCGTCTATGGGCGAAGAAGAAATAGCTGCAGTGGGGCAGGTTTTACGTTCTGGCTGGATCACCACCGGGCCACAGACTCATCAGCTTGAACAGGATTTTTCTGCCACTTTCGGTTGTAAGCATGCTATCGCAGTCAGTTCTGCGACAGGCGGCATGCATGTCACCCTGATGGCGCTCGGCATCGGACCGGGCGATGAAGTGATCACGCCTTCACAGACCTGGGTTTCAACCATCAACATGATTGTCCTGCTCGGTGCAGAACCGGTGATGATTGATGTTGATCCTGACACATTGATGGTCAGTGCCGACGCGGTTGCTGCGGCTATCACGCCAAAAACCAAAGCGATTATCCCGGTGCATTACGCCGGCGCGCCTTTAGACCTTGACCCGATTTATGCTGTTGCTAATGAACACGGTATTCCGGTCGTGGAGGACGCTGCGCACGCGGCAGGCACAAAATACCGTGAACGCTGGATTGGCGCACAGGGGACAGCAATTTTCTCGTTCCACGCGATCAAAAATATGACCTGCGCAGAAGGCGGTCTGATTGCCACCGACGATGATGCTCTGGCTGAAAAAGTACGGGCATTGAAATTCCACGGTCTGGCGGTTGATGCATTTGATCGTCAGGTGCTGGGGCGTAAACCGCAGGCTGAAGTGGTTGAGCCAGGCTTTAAATACAATCTCTCCGACATTCATGCCTCTGTCGCTGTTGTGCAGCTTAAACGTCTTGCACAAATGAATGCCCGCCGTGCGGAGCTGGCACAGCGTTATCTGGATAAATTACAGGGCTCACCTTATCTGCCAATGGCTGTACCGGCTTACCCGCACCTTCATGCGTGGCACTTATTCATGATCCGTGTGGATGAAGCGCGTTGTGGTATCAGCCGTGACGCACTGATGGAACGTCTGAAAGAGCAGGGGATCGGAACGGGTTTACATTTCCGTGCAGCTCACACCCAAAAATATTACCGCGAACGTTATCCGCACCTGAGCCTGCCAAACAGTGAATGGAATTCGGCACGTTTGTGCAGTTTGCCGCTGTTCCCTGATATGCAGGACAGTGATGTGGACCGTGTCGTCGCGGCTCTTTTTTCCCTTCTGGAGGCGCAGTAGTGGCGCAATACGAACCAATCCGTAAAGTCTCGGTGGTTATCCCGGTCTACAACGAAGAAGAAAGCCTGCCGGCGTTGCTTTCCCGCACGCAGGCCGCTTGTCAGCAATTAACCCAGCAGTACGAAATCATTCTGGTGGATGACGGCAGTTCTGACAGCTCCGGCGACATGCTCGCTGCCGCTGCAGAACAACCGGACAGCCATGTTATTGCCGTTTTGCTCAACCGCAATTACGGCCAGCATTCCGCCATTATGGCTGGTTTTAGCCATGTAACCGGTGACCTGGTCATTACGCTTGATGCTGACCTGCAAAATCCACCGGAAGAAATCCCACGTCTGGTCGCCACGGCCGATGAAGGCTATGACGTTGTCGGCACCGTACGTGCAAATCGTCGCGATTCCTGGTTCCGTAAAACGGCATCAAAGATGATCAACATGATGATCCAACGTGCCACCGGTAAATCGATGGGTGACTACGGCTGTATGTTACGGGCTTATCGCCGTCACATTATCGAAGCTATGCTGCATTGCCATGAGCGCAGTACCTTTATTCCTATTCTGGCCAACACATTCGCGCGCAGAACCATAGAAATTCCGGTTCAGCATTCTGAGCGTGAGTTTGGTGATTCCAAATACAGTCTGATGAAACTGATTAACCTGATGTATGACCTGATCACTTGTCTGACGACAACACCGCTGAGAATGCTCAGTGTTGTTGGCAGTGTGATTGCCATCTTCGGTTTCCTGCTGGCGGTATTCCTCATTTTAATGCGCCTGATCAACGGCCCTGAGTGGTCTGCGGAAGGCGTATTCACGCTATTTGCATTGTTATTTATGTTTATCGGTGCGCAGTTTGTCGGTATGGGATTACTCGGTGAATACATCGGGCGGATCTACAACGATGTTCGTGCGCGTCCCCGTTATTTTGTTCAAAAAGTCGTCGGCGTTCGTTCCGAAGACCACAGTCAGGAAGAAGAGTAATGAAAGCGATTGTATTTGCCTATCATGATATTGGTTGTGTTGGTTTACAGGCTCTGGTTGACGCGGGTTATGATGTTCAGGCAGTTTTCACCCACACTGATTCCCCGAATGAAAACCAGTTCTTTTCTTCCGTTGCCCGTCAGGGCGCTGAGCTGAACCTGCCCGTTTATGCACCGGAAGATGTTAACCATCCATTGTGGGGTGACCGCATCCGTGCTTTACAGCCCGATATCATCTTCTCTTTCTACTACCGTAATATGCTGAGCGAAGAGATTTTATCTCTGGCGCCGCAGGGTGGCTTCAATCTGCACGGTTCATTGCTGCCGCGTTACCGTGGTCGTGCACCGGTTAACTGGGCGCTGCTCAACGGTGAAACTGAAACGGGTGTCACTTTGCATAAAATGGTCAAACGACCGGATGCAGGTGATATCGTCGGTCAGCGCAAAGTGGCGATCACTGGCGATGACACGGCGCTGAAACTTCATGCCAAAGTGCGTGAGGCAGCGAAAGCATTACTGACAGATGTGTTGCCGGAAATGAAAGCGGGCAACATTACACTGACGGCGCAAGACGAATCTCAGGCCAGTTACTTTGGTCGCCGTACCGCCGCTGACGGTGAAATTCACTGGCACAAATCGGCCACTGAAATTAATAACCTGATCCGCGCGGTGACTGAACCCTATCCCGGCGCATTTTCTTATCTCGGCCAACGTAAGCTGACTATCTGGCGCGCACGTCCGCTGGCAACTCAGCACGACAAACAACCGGGCACCGTGCTTTCTTCTGATCCGCTGACCATCGCCTGTGGCGAAGGCGCGCTGGAAATTCTGGCAGGGCAGAGTGAAAACGGCCTGTATGTACAGGGTTCCCGTCTGGCGCTGGAACTGGGCATTATGCCGGATATGCGTGTCGCAACGTTGCCCACGGCGGTGATGAAACGCCGTACCCGTGTTTTAATCCTCGGCGTGAATGGTTTTATCGGTAACCACCTGAGTGAGCGTTTGCTTCGCGAAGACCGCTATGAAATTTATGGCCTGGATATCAGCTCTGACGCGATCAGCCGCTTTATGGGTAATCCGCATTTCCACTTCGTGGAAGGCGATATCAGCATCCATTCAGAGTGGATCGAATATCACATCAAAAAATGCGACGTCGTTCTGCCGCTGGTGGCGATTGCAACGCCAATCGAATACACCCGTAATCCGCTGCGCGTATTCGAACTGGATTTCGAAGAAAACCTGAAAATTGTCCGCGATTGCGTTAAATACAAAAAACGCATTATCTTCCCGTCAACGTCTGAAGTTTACGGCATGTGTGATGATAAGGAATTCGACGAAGATCATTCCCGTCTGATTGTCGGCCCGATCAACAAACAGCGCTGGATTTACTCTGTTTCCAAGCAACTGCTGGACCGCGTGATCTGGGCTTACGGCGCGAAAGAAGGCCTGAAGTTCACCCTGTTCCGTCCGTTCAACTGGATGGGACCACGTCTGGATAACCTGGATGCTGCGCGTATCGGCAGTTCCCGTGCGATCACCCAACTGATTCTTAATCTGGTTGAAGGATCACCGATCAAACTGGTGGATGGCGGCGAGCAAAAGCGTTGCTTCACTGATATCAACGACGGTATTGAAGCGTTGTTCCGGATCATCGAGAACCGCGACAACTTATGTGATGGCCAGATTATTAACATCGGTAACCCGACTAACGAAGCGAGCATTCGTGAACTGGCAGAAATGCTGCTGAGCAGTTTTGAATCACATCCGTTGCGCGCGCAGTTCCCGCCGTTCGCTGGTTTCAATCTGGTGGAAAGCAGCACGTATTACGGAAAAGGCTATCAGGACGTGGAGCACCGTACGCCGAGCATCAAAAATGCCCGTCGTCTGCTTAACTGGAAACCGGAAATCGGCATGGATAAAACCGTTGCTGAAACCCTGGATTTCTTCCTGCGTTCAGTAAATCCTGACGCTGGCAAAGCCTGAAACGGTGCCCGTTATGAAGAAAGTGGGTCTGCGCATTGATGTGGATACCTGGAGTGGCACCCGCGAGGGTGTCCCTCAGCTTCTGCAAACTCTTGCAAATCATAAAATTACTGCCAGTTTCTTCTTCAGCGTTGGCCCGGATAATATGGGGCGTCATTTATGGCGCCTGCTTAAACCGCGCTTCCTGTGGAAAATGCTGCGCTCTAATGCGGCGTCTCTTTACGGCTGGGATATCTTACTGGCAGGCACCGCGTGGCCGGGTAAACTTATCGCGCGTGATCTCGGTTATCTGATGAAAGAAACCGCAAAACGCGGGCATGAAGTCGGGCTGCACGCCTGGGATCATCAGGGCTGGCAGGCAAAAGTCGGGAAATGGTCCGAGAAACAGCTGGAAGAACAAATCCGCCTGGGGCTGGATGCGCTAGAAAAAAGTTTGGGCCATGATGTCGAATGTTCGGCCGTAGCAGGCTGGCGTGCCGATGAGCGGGTTATCGAAGTCAAAGAACGTTTCCACTTTTACTACAACAGTGATTGCCGCGGAACGCGACCTTTCCTGCCGGTACTGGAAAACGGAACACTGGGCACTGTGCAGATTCCCGTGACGTTACCCACTTATGACGAAGTGGCTGGCGGCGAGATTAACGCCGATAACTTCAACGACTTTATTCTTGATGCTATTGCGAAAGATCATGGTGTACCGGTTTATACCATTCATGCCGAAGTGGAAGGCATGTCACTGGCTAAACAGTTCGATGAATTGTTAACCCGTGCGTCTGCGCAGGGGATCCAGTTTTGCGCGCTGGGTGAGTTGCTGCCGCAAGATCTCAGTACATTGCCAAGAGGCAAAGTGGTTCGCGCCAGTTTCCCGGGTCGGGAAGGCTGGTTAGGCTGTCAGCAAGAAGGTTTTTCCTGATGTCGAAAACAATTAAAGGCCTGTGGGGCACGCTGATTTTGGTGTTCTTTGCCCTGGTTTACCTTGTTCCTCTTAACACCCGTCTCTTATGGCAACCCGATGAAACCCGTTATGCAGAAATCAGCCGCGAAATGCTCCAGCGCGGTGACTGGGTTGTGCCACATCTTCTCGGGTTACGCTATTTTGAGAAACCTGTCGCGGGTTACTGGTTTAACAATATCAGCCAGATGATTTTTGGAGACAGCAACTTTGCCGTGCGTTTTGGATCGGTATTCAGCACGGCGCTTAGCGCGATTTTAGTGTTCTGGCTGGCGCATCTTATGTGGCGCAACCGCCAGACGGCTTACACTGCGGCATTGATTTATCTGTCCATGACGTTGGTTTTCGGCATCGGGACTTACAGTGTGATGGATCCGATGATCACGCTGTGGATGACGGCCGCAATGGTCGCAAGCTATTTCTGCCTGCGGGTATCGCGTACACCGCAAAAAGCCCTGAGCTGGATTGCACTCGGGCTGGCCTGCGGCATGGGCTTTATGACCAAA
Source organism: Rahnella sp. CJA17(1/100) (assembly GCF_963881615.1). Taxonomy (NCBI): domain Bacteria; kingdom Pseudomonadati; phylum Pseudomonadota; class Gammaproteobacteria; order Enterobacterales; family Yersiniaceae; genus Rahnella; species Rahnella sp. CJA17(1/100). The sequence goes on from NZ_CAWOJA010000044.1 coordinate 378,508, forward strand.
GGCTTTCTGGCGCTGGCGTTACCGGTTATTGCGGTTCTGCCGATTATCTGGCGCGAAAAGCGTTTCAAAACCCTGCTTGGCTGGGGGCCCCTGGCGATTGTGAGTGCGGCGGTACTGAGCTTGCCGTGGGTGCTGGCGATAGCACACCGGGAGCCGGACTTCTGGAACTACTTCTTCTGGGTTGAGCATATCCAGCGTTTTGCTGAGGCTGATGCTCAGCACAAGGCACCTTTCTGGTATTACCTGCCGGTGCTGTTTCTGGGGGCGCTGCCATGGCTCGGGTTATTACCGGGAGCTTTGCGGGCGGGCTGGACTCAACGCGTCGTGCGTCCGGAATTGTTCTTCCTGCTGAGCTGGGCAATCATGCCGCTGATTTTCTTTAGCATTGCTAAAGGTAAATTGCCGACTTACATTTTGCCGTGCTTTGCGCCGCTTGCCCTGCTGATGGCGGATTATTTAGATAAGATCCTTGAGTCAGGAAAATTACGTGCACTGAAAGCCAATGGGACCCTCAACATCGTGTTTGGTGTGTTGCTGGCCGTGGCAGTTCTGTTGATCTCCGGCATATTACCTTTCCACATCAAAGCTGTGTTCAGTCGTTCTGAGTTGCCGCATGCCCTGATCGGTATTCTGTGTTTTGCCGTGTGGGCGCTGGCTGGCGCAGTGTCGCTGACGGATTTGAAAAAGCGCTGGTATTGGGCTGCCCTTTGCCCGCTGGTGCTGGCATTGCTGGCCGGACAGGCTATTCCGAAAAAAGTGATGGATTCCAAACAGCCGCAGCCCTTTTTGACGCAAAATATGGCGTTGCTGAAAGACAGTCGTTATGTGCTGACAGATAACGTCGGTGTGGCAACCGCAGTTGCGTGGACACTCAAGCGCAGCGATATTCTGATGTTTGATGAAAAGGGTGAGCTGCAATACGGTTTGAGCTATCCGGATGCCAAAGACAATTTTGTCGATGCGGCACATTTCTCACAGTGGCTGCAACAAGCGCGTCAGGCAGGAAATGTCTCTCTGATCCTCAGACTTGACCGTAATGCTGCGGTGAAATCCTCTCTGCCTCCTGCGGATCAAACGGTGCGGATCGACCGTCAGGCACTGTTATTCTACAAAAAACTGCCATGACCGGTTTCCTTCTGGTTCTTGTCGTCAGCGTTGTCACCTGTGCCGGTCAGCTTTGTCAGAAGCAGGCCGCACAGGTTGCTGCGCATGGCATGGCGAGGGTTTTACGCTGGCTCGGGCTGGCGATATTGTTGCTCGGTATCGCCATGCTGTTATGGTTACGTGTATTGCAATTATTGCCGCTGAGCCTGGCTTATCCGATGCTCAGCCTGAATTTCGTCTTGATCACGCTGTGTGCCCGCTGGTTCTTCGGTGAAGTTGTCGATGGCCGCCACTGGTGCGGCGTCGCACTGATCATGTGTGGTATTGCACTAATGAGTGTCAGCTTATGAAAGGATACCTGTGGAGTGCGGGAAGTGTTTTGCTGGTAACGGCGGCACAATTACTGATGAAATGGGGCATAGTGCAGATTCCGTTGTTTTCACTGGCCGCTATAGATACTCCCTTTATTGTTAGCCATTTACATGCCCTGATTGCCGTTTTTATGGGGCTGTGTGGCTATATATTATCGATGGGATGCTGGTTCTTTGCCTTGCGTTACCTGCCACTCAACCGGGCATATACCTTACTGAGTCTGAGTTATGCGCTGGTGTATATTGCCGCAGTAACGCTGCCCTGGTTCAATGAAAGCATCAGCTTAAGTAAAACAATTGGCGGGTTGCTTATCCTGTCAGGTGTCTGGCTTATCCACAGTAAACCGGTAAAAAAATCCCATTGAATGATTTTTATGACGATAAAAAACATCATTAAACATTGGATGACGGATAAAATAGCGCTAAATTCTATTAGTTCTTAGATAACGGCGACTTATCCGGCGCGCGTAAACCTTCGCGTCTGGTCAGGCCGTGATGCTATTCGAGAAGGAATGCACTATGCGCTGCTCATCCGTATCCATGTATTCCCTGCTGGCCGTTGCCGCATTAATTCTTAACGGTTGCAGCAGCCACGCTCCGCCGCCAAGCGGCAGGTTTGCCGATTCTATTACTGTCGTGGCCGAGCTTAACGACCAGCTCAGCCAATGGCACGGTGCCCCGTATCGTTACGGCGGATTACAACCGAGCGGCGTTGACTGTTCTGGTTTTGTCTTCCGCACTTATCGTGATCGATTTGGCGTCGTGCTGCCGAGAACGACCGCCGACCAGACCAAAATTGGCACCAAAGTGCCACGTGATGAATTGTTGCCCGGCGACTTAGTCTTCTTCAAAACCGGCAGCGGTGAAAATGGTTTGCATGTCGGTATTTATGATACTGCCGATCAGTTTATTCATGCCTCGACCAGCCAGGGGGTGACCCGTTCTTCACTCGACAACGTTTACTGGCGAAAAGTGTACTGGCAGGCGCGCCGTATCTGACACGGTGCCCAATCGCATTCCCCCTGATTTCACTGCGTATTTCATCCTGTTTTTTGCTGTTATTATCAAAGCAGACTCATTCAGGATGAATATGCAATGAAACCTCTCAGACTATTACTTTCCGATTCTTACGATCCCTGGTTCAATCTGGCCGTAGAAGATTGTATTTTCCGCGAGATGACCACGCAGCGTGTGTTATTCCTCTGGCGAAATTCCGAAACCGTGGTTATCGGGCAGGCGCAGAATCCGTGGAAAGAATGCAATACCCGCAGAATGGAAGAAGACGGCATTCGTCTGGCGCGGCGCAGCAGTGGCGGCGGGGCGGTTTTTCACGATCTCGGGAATACCTGTTTCACCTTCATGGCGGGCAAACCGGAATACGATAAAAGCGTTTCAACCGGCATTATTCTCAACGCACTAAAAACGCTGGGTATCGATGCTACTGCCTCGGGTCGTAACGATCTGGTGGTACAGACGCCGGAAGGCGAGCGGAAAATTTCCGGTTCCGCCTATCGTGAAACAGCCGACCGCGGCTTCCATCACGGCACGTTACTGCTTAATGCCGATCTCAGTCGTCTCGCCAACTATCTCAATCCGGACGTCAAAAAGTTGCAGGCAAAAGGGATCACTTCGGTGCGTTCGAGGGTCGCGAATCTCAATGAGTTTGTGCCGGATATCAATCATGAGCAAATTTGCCAGGCCGTGATTGCGGCATTTTTCGACTGGTATGGTGGGAATGTAAAACCTGAAATCATCTCTCCGGAGGTGTTTCCTGACATTCCGGGATTCCCCGAAAGATTTGCTAAGCAAAGCAGCTGGGAATGGAATTTCGGCAAAGCACCGGCCTTCAGCCATTTACTGAACGAACGGTTTGTCTGGGGCGGGGTGGATATTCACTTTGATGTGGAGAAGGGCAACATCAGCCGTGCGCAGATTTTCACCGACAGCCTTAATCCCGCACCGTTACAGAGATTAGCCGCGGAGCTGGCAGGCACGCGCTATCACGCGCAGGACGTCGGGCAAGCCTGCCAGCGCATCATTACCCGATATCCGGCGATGCAGGCTGAACTCACTGAACTGCAAAACTGGCTGGTGCGTTGTATCCAGTAAAGTTGAGAATGCCGGAGGTCGCTGATGATGACGAATAACCTCCGGTTTATTATTACCTTAGCAAAATTACTCATCATTCTTAAAAGCCCGGTTGTGAATCCCGTCACTTGCGCAATATTCCATAAGACACTATAACCATTAGCTAAAATATTTAGTAACATGCTTTTTGGGCATTAGCACAAAACAAAGCAGGAATTCTTGTTGAAAAAGGATTGATAGCGCTCACAAGGCAAGTTGCGTGTTTTCACCTCTGGCGATAAGATTAGTCTGAAATCCCTGTGTTGACTGTTATAACCCCTAAAAAGAAGGCAATAAGGGAAAGGCGTTTTTAAAAACTTTGAATCGCAGCCGCTCGTGTGGTCGTCTCTGTACACTTACAACCGGACAGGCTCTTTATTGATATCAATTTCTCTAATATTTCGGTTTCGCCTCGGGGCTCCGGTATCTTTATGATCTGATTGATAGTCAAAAAAGTTATTAATCAATTAGTCGTGCCGTTGATGTTTTGGACAAAAATGAAAATACAATTCGATACGGCCTTTAACAGCAGCTACCTGTGCCAGCCGGTCTATACCATTGACGGGAAATTACTCGCCATAGAATTAATTTGCCGTTTTTCCAGCGCAGACAGCAAGTTAGTCATGCCCACAGAACTGGTACTGAACCTGTTAACACCGCAGCAGTTATTACGGTTTCTTAATGAGCAACAGATATGGGCGGGTGAGCATGCCCGATGGTTTAGCGATAATCAGGTTATTTTGAATATCAGTGTTGAGGAAAAACAGGTGGCCTTATTGCTGGAAGATGAAAATCTCCGCAATGCGTTCAGCATGCATACTTTCATTCATCTTAATCTGAGCGAGTCGTTTCCGCGTCTTTCCGAAGGCAAAAATAACCAGCAACTGGTTGCATTAAAAAAATATTTTCCGCTTTGTCTGGAAAACTTCGGCTCAGGCACTATTAACATGGTGCCCGTTTTTGACCATCTTTTTCAGTGGGTGAAGCTCGACAAAAATCTTTTCTGGCAGCTCTGTGAGGGTGAACATTTCACTATCGTGATGCCCTCGCTGATAAGAAATGTTAACCGTTTTTGCCGTAATATCGTGGTCGACGGGCTCGACTCTCAGGACTATTTTGATGTGTTACGCAAAGTCGAAATACAAGGGGTGAAGGGTTTGCTATGGCCTGGTGTTGAGCCCGCTGAACTGGACAGCCTGCTTGTGCGGCCCAGCCAATTTCACTGATCGTCGCAGGTTGTTTCACTCTCAGGATCCCGGCCAGCGCCTGCTGTGCCGGGATTTTTTATCACTCAAGGTCATAATCTCCCTGCATTCGCTCCGTGTTAATTAACGTCCCGCAGTCCTACACTACTAAAAAGGGGGATTTATGCCGCGATTTGAACATCATTATGCTGACCAGTTGCCTGACTTTTACACGCAACTGCAACCGACGCCGCTAAAAGGCGCACGGCTTCTTTATCACAGCGAACCACTGGCGCGTGAACTGGGGCTGGATGATTCGCTTTTCGATGCTCAGCATCGCGAATACTGGTGCGGTGAAAAACTCTTCCCCGGTATGCAGCCCCTGGCTCAGGTTTATAGCGGGCATCAGTTCGGCCAGTGGGCGGGACAACTGGGCGACGGACGGGGTATTTTACTGGGCGAACAGGTTTTACCTTCCGGAAAACGGTTCGACTGGCATCTGAAAGGGGCCGGGCTGACACCTTATTCACGAATGGGAGATGGTCGTGCGGTTTTGCGTTCTGTCGTGCGTGAGTTTCTCGCCTCGGAAGCGCTGCATCATTTATCGGTGCCGACAACGCGGGCGTTGACGATTGCCACCAGTGATGAGCCGGTTTTCCGCGAGCAGCCTGAGCGCGGTGCGATGCTGATCCGCGTGGCGGAAAGCCATGTTCGCTTTGGTCATTTCGAGCACTTCTACTACCGCAAACAACCTGAACATGTCAGGCAACTGGCAGATTATGTCATCGCACATCACTGGCCCCGGTTGCTGGAAAGTGAGCCGGTTGACGCATCACGCTACCAGCAATGGTTTACCAGTGTGGTGGAACGAACCGCTGCGCTGATTGCACAATGGCAAAGTATCGGGTTTGCACACGGCGTAATGAATACCGACAATATGTCTATTCTCGGACTGACTATCGATTACGGCCCTTACGGTTTCCTCGACGATTATCAGCCGGGTTATATCTGCAACCATTCCGATCATCAGGGGCGTTACAGCTACGATAATCAGCCGGCGGTGGCTTACTGGAACCTGCATCGTCTGGCACAAACGCTATCCGGCCTGATGTCCACGGAACAGCTCCAGACCGCGCTTGGCGAGTATGAACCGGCGCTGATGAGAGCCTATGGCACGCTGATGCGCGGCAAACTGGGTTTCTTTACCGAGAATAAACAGGATAACGATCTGCTCACCGGGCTGCTAAGTCTGATGGCGAAAGAGGGGCGGGATTTCACGCAGACTTTCAGGTTGCTCAGCCAGACAGAACAACAGCAGGCCGCGTCGCCTTTACGGGATGAATTCATCGACCGTGACGCTTTTGACAGCTGGTATCAGGCTTATCGTCAGCGTTTACAAACGGAAGATATTGATGATGCCACGCGGCAGGACGCCATGAAACAAAGTAATCCACGCATTATTTTGAGAAATTATCTGGCGCAGAAAGCCATCGAAAGGGCTGAAGTGGATGATATCAGTGCGCTGGAGCAACTTCACCAGGCATTGCGTGACCCTTACAGCGATGCGCCTCAGTATGATGAAATGGCGAAATTGCCACCCGACTGGGGAAAACACCTCGAAATATCTTGTTCGAGCTGAGATAAAAAATGCCACATCTGAATGTGGCATTTTTATTGAACCGTCTCTACTGGCGTAAGAAAACTTGCGGCAATGCGGTTTCCGGATGCGGGCAGACGTTCAAATCGGCCTGATACCAGCGGCTCAGTATGGCTTCGCTCAGTACGTCAACGGGCGTCCCGCTGGCGACCACTTTTCCGCCGTGCAATAAAATAATCCGGTCGGCATACAACGCCGCAAGATTGAGATCATGCAGCACGCAACATACCGCCAGCGGCGTTTGCCGGGTTAGCTGTCGCAGCAAACGCAACGCGTGTTGCTGATGATATAAATCCAGCGCCGATGTAGGTTCATCGAGAAACAACCAGCGTGAGGAAGGGGCGGGTTGCCAGAGCTGGATCAGTACCCGCGCCAGTTGAACCCGCTGCTGTTCGCCCCCCGATAAATGGCGATAATCTCTTTCTGCCAGATTCAGACAATCGGTTTGCGTCATGACTTCAGTCAGTGCCCGTTGCATATTTTGCTGACCGTGCGGTGAACGCCCGAGTGTCAGTACTTCCCGCACGCTAAAGCCAAAGGCCAATGTACTGTTCTGACGCATAACTGCCCGGGTGCGCGCCAGTTCCTGTGCTGGCCAGTCATTGAGTTGTCTTCCCTGAAGCGAAATCTGCCCCGATTGTGGCATCAGGTAGCCGGTCAGCATACGCATCAGTGTTGATTTTCCGGCACCGTTTGGCCCAATCAACGCCACCATCTCTCCGCTTTGCAAGCTGAGTGAAACATCGTCAATTAACCGGCGGCTATTGACGGAATACGTCAGATTTTCTGCAACCATTGATGAAGTAAAGTCAGACATTACGCGGAACTCCCGGGCGCAGGATCAGCCATAAGAAATACGGTCCGCCAATCAGGCTGGTGAGCAATCCCACCGGCATTTCTGCCGGAGCAACCAGTGTGCGGGCCAGCGTGTCAGCGAGCAAAAGCAGGCAGGCACCCGCCATGGCCGATCCCGGTAATAGCCAGCGGTGGTCTGCGCCAATACGCATCCGCAACAGGTGCGGGATCACCAGACCGATAAAACCGATCACACCAGAAACCGCGACAGCAGCCCCGACCAGCAGGGCACTCAGCAGCAATAATTGCAACTGCGTGCGGCGGACATTCACACCGAGATAGTGCGCGTCTTCTTCACCTAATTGCAGGATATTCAGGCGCCGCGCCATGAACAGTGCCGCAACACAGGCTGGCAGGATCAGCGAAGAGGCCACAGCCAGTGTCGGCCATTGCGCCTGCCCGAGACTGCCCATGCTCCACAAAGAGAACTGGCGTAACTGCTGGTCATCACTGACGTAGGTCAGCACGCCGACAGCGGCACCGCACAGTGCATTGATGGCAATACCGGCAAGCAGTAAGCGCGATAACCCACCATGGCCGAAACGACTCAGTGTAAAGACGATGGCTGAAATGGCCAGACTGCCAGCAAATGCGCTGATCATATGGCTGTACAGGGCCAGCAAAGGTGGCAATGCCAGTGGCATCACTATAGTCAGGGCAACCGCAAGCGCCGCGCCGCTGCTGATCCCAAGCAGGCCGGGGTCCGCCAGCGGGTTGCGAAACAATCCCTGCATAACCGCACCGGAACTGGCCAGCGCGCAACCGACTACCACCGCCAGCAGCACACGGGGAAGGCGGATTGTCAGCCAGACTTGCCACAAACTATCGCCAAATGGACGTGCGAGTAACGTCCTTAACGACAGTGACATCGCGCCGGTATTCGCGGCCATCACGGCCAGCACCAGCAGAGCGCCGCCAAGGCCAATCATCGCCCAAACTGGCGAACGGCGACCTGACGGCACCGGAGGGCTCATGCTACTCATTTTGCTTGTTCCGCAGCCTGACGAAGTTGTGCCATCACCGCAGGTGTTTGCAAACCAAAGCCCAGCAGGGACATATCATCGATGACCAGCACACGCTTATTTTTGCCCGCAGGTGTCATAGCAACACCCGGCAGTTTCCACACCTGATCCATTCCACCCAGGGTTTTAACTCCGTCAGCGGTCAGTAGCAGGATATCCGGCGCACTGGCAATCACCCCTTCCTGTGACAGCGGACGGTAACGACTGAATCCCTGCATGGCATTTTTCGCCCCGACAGACGTAATCATCGCATCTGCCGCAGTATTCTGACCTGCTGCCATAGATGACATGCCACCGTGGCTCATCACAAACAACATTTTTACCGGCAGGGCATCGTGTTGAATAGCAGAAATCTGCGAACGATAGGTCGCGATCAGTTTTTCACCTTCCGCCTGACGGTTCAGCGCTGCGGCAATCACTTCGATTTTATCCGGGACGATGTCCGCAGAAGGTGTCCCCGGCACACGAACCACTTTTACGCCGTTCTGCTCAAGCTGTTTTAACACCAGTGAGGGTTCTGCCAGTTCGCTGCTCAGCACCAGCGACGGGTGCATAGACAAAATCCCTTCAGTATTGAGCTGGCGCATATAGCCGACGTCCGGCAGAGCCAGTACTGCCTGCGGACGCAAGCTGGTACTGTCGCGGGCGACCATTTCGTTGCCCGCACCGAGTGCGTAAACAATTTCGGTAACGTCACCGCCAATACTGACAAGCTTTTCAGCGGCATACAGCATCGGGGTCGCCAGCAATGCTGTAATAGCGGCCACCATTTTCAAGGTTTTGTTCATGCTGCAACACCTTCATTGCTAAGTTGCGCCAGTTGTTCCCGCCACTGAGTTTGTTCAGGATTGCCTTCGTTACGCTGACCGTAAAGTTGCGCGATCTGCGTACCATCAGCGGCAAATAACTCCAGGCTGGTCACGAAACCGTCTTTGGTCGGCTTACGGGTGATCCAGCTTTCCGCGATAGCACTTTCCACCAGATGCAGGGTGAACTGTTTGTTGAAGACGTTAATCCATTCACCGTGCGGCATGACCTTTTCAATCTGACCGGTGAAAATTTGCACGCAACCCCTGTTGCCTACAAAAATCATGATTTCGTTTTGGTCATCTTTGGCGATATTCAGTAAACGCGTCAGCGAGCCGTTATCGACGCGCCATGCCAGATCATCCCCGACAGCTTTAAACGCTTGCTGGCGGGTGACATCGTGACGTTTCAGCAACTGGAAGAACTGGTGAACGTCGGTCATTGCACGCCATTCAGCATCGAGAGTGCTGGTGTCGGCGGCAGTCGTCGGAGCCGGAACTTCAGGGGCGACTTCAATTTGCAGCGGAGGATTGACGTCACTTTTGTACTGCGCAATCAGCGCGTCCCATGCTGCCATGTCAGTTTCATCGGTGTTATACACTTTATGAACGGCATCACCGTGCGCATCGAAGAACTGAATGCTGTGGCGAACGCCGCGGGCCGTGGTTTCTGACAGGCTGAAAATGTGCAGCCAGTGTTGCAGGAACAAACGCAGGTCCAGCGCGCGTGGATTAAGGATCAGACCGGCGTGACCGCTGAGATGCTGATTCTCATAGCGACCTTCCTGCTCGTGTACGGCAAAGTTGTTACGGGTGATTGACTTGGTGCCACCGACATTCTCCAGAGCAGCCAGCAAGCTACGGGCATCAACATCCAGACGCGCAGCATCATGGGAAACACGTAAAGCCGTTAACTCAGCTTCGCTTATCCGTAAAATTCCCGCCAGATCGCGGGCATATTTACCGGGATTAGCTTCTTTTGCCTGTAAATAGTCCTGATAGTGAACTGAATGCATTGCTGTTTCCTCGTTGTCTAAAGTCACCCGCTCTTTGGCGGATAAAGCTTGCGATGTTATGTGAATGATTTGTAAAAATATTTATGGCAAGAGTACGTTTAATATACGCGTGGTAATAGGAATTAATATCAATTTGATAATCATTATCAAATCATTACCTAAACACATCAAGAAGATTTTTGTCGCTGGAATGTAATTCTGTGGCGTTAACCCCTTAATTTAAGAGGGGAAGCAGGAGGGGGTGCGCGGAGAAGCATCAGAACAGACAGAGGGTTACACGTCCCAAGGCCTGCTACTGACACAAAAAAGGGCAACCAAAGTTGCCCTTAAGAAGGTTACAGCAAAGTGATCAGAACCGGCTGTTTGTTGCCTGCGCAAGCATTGAGAGTAATGTCTCGGTGTCTTCCCAACTCAGACATGGGTCGGTAATCGATTTGCCGTAAATCAGAGGTTTGCCGGGAACGATGGGCTGTGTGCCTTCAACCAGGAAACTTTCCGCCATGATGCCCGCAATGGCAGTTGAACCGCTGATGATTTGCTGGCAAATATCTTCTGCTACCTCAAGCTGACGACGGTGCTGTTTCTGGCAGTTGCCATGACTGAAATCGACCACCAGCCGCTGCGGCAAATCGAATTCCGCCAGATTCAGGCAGGCTTGTTCGAGGTCATCCGCATGATAATTCGGTTTTTTACCTCCACGCATAATCACATGGCCGTAAGGGTTGCCGGCGGTACGGTAAATGGTCATCTGACCCTTTTTGTCCGGTGACAGGAACATATGACTGGTGCGCGACGAACGGATAGCATCGATGGCGATGCGGGTATTTCCGTCAGTGCCATTTTTAAAACCAACAGGGCAGGAAAGTGCCGAGGCCATTTCGCGGTGGATCTGACTTTCGGTGGTGCGAGCGCCGATGGCACCCCAGCTGATCAAGTCGGCAATATATTGTCCGATCACCATATCAAGGAATTCGGTCGCTGTCGGGATGCCTAGTTGGTTGACGGTCAGTAATACCTTACGTGCCAGCTCAATACCGTCATTCACACGGCAGGAACCGTTCAGTTCAGGGTCTGAAATCAGGCCTTTCCAGCCGACAACGGTACGTGGCTTTTCAAAGTACGTACGCATGACGATTTCCAGGCGATCCTGATACTTTTCACGCAATACGCTGAGCTTGCCCGCGTAATCAATAGCCGCTTCTATATCGTGGATTGAGCAGGGGCCGACAACGACCAGCAACCGCTGATCTTCACCGCTGATAATCTTTTCAATTCGTTTACGTGATTCCATCACGTGTTGTGCGACCGACGGGGAAATTGGCAGTTTGTCTGCCAGTGCCTGAGGCGTAATCAGGCTGTCGATGCGCGTCGTACGCAGTTCATCTGTTTGTGACATCGTGTTCTCGAAAAATTTGTTTCTTCGCTGCGGCAGGAATACCGGGAAGTGATGCCGATCACAATAACGCAAAACCCGATGAATTCAACCATTGGCGGCAGGATATGCCATCTACATCAGTAAAAGGATTCAGAACATCCGGCGACTCATGCCGAAGCTGTCCATGATCTTCGCCGAAATCTCCTCAACAGAATAATTTGTACTGTTGAGGTAACGGATCTGATTTTTGCGGAATAAGGCTTCTACCTCAGAGACTTCCATCCGGCACTGGCGCAAAGATGCATAGCGGCTGTTTTCAACGCGTTCCTGGCGAATTGCCGTCAGTCGTTCCGGGTCAATCGTCAGGCCAAATAGCTTATGCATATGCGGTTTTAACGCGGCAGGTAACTGGATATTGTCCATATCGTCGGCGGTAAATGGGTAGTTAGCCGCGCGGATACCAAACTGTAATGCCAGATAAAGGCTGGTCGGCGTTTTACCGCAACGCGAGACGCCCAGTAAAATCACCTGCGCCTGATCGAGGTTGCGCAGGGAAATCCCGTCGTCGTGGGCCAGCGTGTAATCAATCGCGGCAATGCGCGCATCGTATTTGCTGATGTTGCTGGCTGTCAGGCCATGCGTCCGGTTGGCAATTGGGGTAGGATCTACGCCCAGCTCATTCTGTAAGGGGGCGACCAGCGACTGAACAATATCCTGACAGAAACCTTCACTGTTTTTAATGATGTCGCGGATGTTGGGTGAAATGATGGAATAAAACACCAGTGGGCGGGCACCGGTTTTCTCAAAAATTTCATTAATTTGCCGGCAGACAGCTTTGGCGCGCTCTTCACTTTCAACAAAGGGGAGTGAATAGGTTGTGGCATTTACCGGAAATTGTGAAAGCACAGCATGGCCTAAAACTTCTGCTGTAATCGCGGTACCGTCCGAAATGTAAAACACGCATCTGTCCACAAACTGCTCCTGAGTTATCGCACTTCATTTATCTTCAACTTATCGCTTATTTAGTAATAACCAGAATTTCAGGAAATAAAAAGCGTATTCGTTCCAGCCAGCAATGTTCTGCTCATTGCTGCGAGACAGTGCGCAAAATGACTGTAATAAATGAAATGGTATTTTAAATTCTCCACGATTTCTCGCAGCTTTTTGATTTGCTTCAGCAGAGCTTCAGCAGCTCTGTTAGCATTAATTTAGTTTCGAAACTAAAGGCAACTTCTCCATGATTCATAAGGAATATTGTTGATTTCCATCGCGTGAGTAATTTTGCTGCTGTGGAATTTTCCTAAACAAAAATAGTTTGATTTGCTGGATCGATTCACCTGTCCATCTCTTATGGATCATTATGCTAATCTCAAAATGACAGCGTTGTTAAATGACAGAAAAAGCGTCGCTGACAATGACTAGACAACCGGTTTGCACGCCTACTGACTTTTACTGTAAATAAATAAGAAAGGATTGTTTCATGGCTCATCTCGATCCCGATTTACGCAATGTTATCTGGTACAACCAACTGGGTATGAAGGACGTTGATAAAGTCGGGGGCAAGAACGCATCCCTCGGGGAAATGATCACCAATTTGTCTGATCTGGGTGTTTCAGTTCCAAATGGTTTTGCAACGACTTCTCAGGCATTCAATGATTTTCTCGATCAGAGCGGTGTCAACCACCGTATTCATGAGTTGCTGGATAAAACGGATGTTGACGATATCGGGCAATTAACTCAGGCGGGCATGCAAATCCGCGAGTGGATCATTGAGACGCCATTCCAGCCTGAACTTGAGAAATCCATCCGCGAGGCCTATCAGCAGCTTTCCGACGGTGAGCCTGATGCGTCATTCGCTGTGCGTTCTTCCGCAACTGCCGAAGACATGCCGGACGCATCATTTGCCGGACAGCAGGAAACCTTCCTGAATGTTCAGGGATTTGATGCTGTACTGACCGCCGTGAAACATGTTTACGCTTCCTTATTTAATGACCGTGCCATTTCTTATCGTGTGCATCAGGGCTACGACCATCGTGGCGTGGCGCTGTCTGCTGGTGTGCAGCGCATGGTGCGTTCTGATCTCGCTTCTGCAGGCGTGATGTTCACCATTGATACCGAGTCGGGTTTTGATCAGGTGGTCTTTATCACCTCAGCTTATGGTCTGGGTGAAATGGTCGTTCAGGGGGCGGTTAACCCTGATGAGTTTTACGTACATAAACCTACGCTGGAAAAGAATAAGCCTTCTATTGTCCGCCGTACGATGGGCTCGAAGAAAATTCGCATGGTATATGCTCCGAGCCAGGAACATGGCAAACAGGTTCAGATTGAAGATGTGCCGGCTGAACAGAGCACCCGTTTCTCCCTGACGGACGACGAAGTGCAGGCACTGGCACGTCAGGCATTATTGATTGAAAAACACTATGGTCGTCCGATGGATATCGAATGGGCGAAAGACGGACATAACGGCAACCTTTATATCGTGCAGGCACGTCCGGAGACAGTTCGTTCAAACGGTCAGGTGATGGAACGCTATCAGCTAAATGGCAGCAGTAAAGTGTTGGTTGAAGGCCGCGCTATCGGCCATCGCATTGGGGCCGGGCCGGTAAAAATCATTCATAATATCAGCGAAATGCACCACGTTAAGGCAGGTGATATTCTGGTAACTGACATGACGGACCCTGACTGGGAGCCGATCATGAAAAAGGCATCGGCGATTGTCACCAACCGCGGCGGGCGTACCTGTCACGCAGCCATCATTGCGCGTGAATTGGGTATTCCTGCGGTAGTCGGTTGTGGTGATGCCACTGAAAAACTGACAGAAAACCAGAAAGTGACGGTTTCCTGTTCTGAAGGCGATACCGGTTACGTCTATCAGGATGAGCTGGACTTCACCGTGCAGAGCTCTGAAATTGATGAGCTGCCAAAATTACCGCTGAAGATCATGATGAATATCGGTAACCCTGACCGCGCATTCGACTTTGCCTGTCTGCCGAATGAAGGTGTCGGGCTGGCGCGTTTAGAATTCATTATTAACCGTATGATTGGTGTTCATCCCAAAGCATTACTGGAGTTTGATCAGCAGCCGGCGGAGTTGCAGGAAACCATCAATAAGATGATCCAGGGCTATGACAGCCCGCGTGAATATTATGTGGCACGTCTGACGGAAGGGATCGCGACGCTCGGCGCTGCATTCTGGCCGAAACGGGTGATTGTGCGTTTGTCCGATTTTAAATCGAACGAATACGCCAATCTGGTCGGCGGCGAAAAATACGAGCCTCACGAAGAAAACCCGATGCTGGGCTTCCGTGGTGCGGGTCGTTATGTCTCTGACAGCTTCCGGGATTGTTTCGCGCTGGAATGTGAGGCCATGAAGCGCGTGCGCAATGATATGGGGCTGACTAACGTTGAAGTGATGATCCCGTTTGTTCGTACCGTGGCACAGGCTGAAGCTGTCGTTAAAGAGCTGGCGAGTCAGGGGCTGAAACGGGGCGAAAATGGCCTGAAAGTGATTATGATGTGTGAAATACCGTCAAATGCATTGCTTGCAGATCAGTTCCTTGAGCACTTCGACGGATTCTCTATTGGGTCTAATGACATGACGCAGCTTGCGCTGGGGCTTGATCGTGATTCCGGCGTGGTTTCTGAACTCTTTGATGAACGAAACGAAGCCGTTAAAGCCCTTTTGTCGATGGCAATCAAAGCCGCTAAGAAGCAGGGGAAATATGTCGGTATTTGCGGGCAGGGGCCATCAGATCATCAGGACTTCGCGCAATGGCTGATGGAAGAAGGAATCGACAGTTTGTCACTCAACCCGGATACCGTTGTCCAGACCTGGTTAGCGTTAGCTGAAAAGTAAATAAATGACTAATGACTGACGCTAAGGCTGTCACTTTCGGGTGGCGGCCTTTTTCTTTTTTACCGGGATGGAAGTTACGGGAATAAAAATAACGGTTAGCGGGTTACGGGATAAATAGAACGGTGAGGAAAAGAAATAAAAAAAAAGCCCGTCATAGCAGACAGGCAAAGACTACACACAGCAATTTGGGATATACCAGCTCAGGGGGAAGCTTGTATATAAATCAGTGGGTTGAAATCCGAACTGTTAATAATACTAAGTTTCTCAAGGTATTTAGTCTGTAAGAATTCTCCTAATAGATATTATTCTCATGCTAATTGATGAGAAGAAGTGTTTTTAGTGTGAGTCATTCAGGAAGGAAGCAGGAATAAAAAAAAGCGCTGCCCGGTTGAATTATCAGGGGCAGCGCCGGTGGTCAGTTAAAACGCAACGAAATTATTCATCCAGCGCTTTTAGTGCTTCTTCAGGTTCCATGTCAGGCTCAGGAGCCTCATTGACCCAAAGCGAAATCAGACGATATGAGACAGCCAGCACGACCGGTCCGATAAACAGGCCAATCATGCCAAAAGCAAATAAACCACCAATAACACCGGACAAGATAAGCAGCATCGGTAAATCCGCACCCATGCGGATCAGAACCGGGCGAAGCACGTTATCCAGGGAACCAACCACGCAACTCCATACCAGCAGAACGGTGCCCCAGGTATTGTCGCCGGACCAGTACAGCCAGATGATGGCCGGTATCAGAACCAGTAACGGACCGATTTGCGCGACGCAGCATACGAACATCACGACGGTCAGCACGGTGGCATAAGGAATGCCAGCGATGGCCAGTCCGATCCCACCCAGTACTGACTGAACAATGGCGGTAACAACGACACCTAACGCCACGGCACGGATTGCCTGACCGGCAAGAATAACGGCTGCATCACCACGTTCTGCTGCCAGTCGCACCGCGAAATGGCGGATACCCATGGCAACATTTTCTCCACGGCTATAAAGCAGGGCACTGAACAATAACATCAGCGCACAGTGGACAATGAAACGGCCCAGATGACCTGCCTGTGTCACAAACCAGGCTGCTGTTTGTCCGACGTAGGGCTGCACTTTGCTCATCAGCGCGTTCCCGCCGCCATTGATCAGGGCATGCCAGCCGTTGTAAAGCTTATTACCCACCAGCGGGATCGCGTTCAGCCACTGAAAATCAGGCATATGTAACGATGAAGGATGGCTTGCAATTTCGACCAGCGGCGCACCATTTTCCACGGCGCTGCTGACCAGCAAGGCGATAGGCAAGACGAATAATAAGATCAACAACAGCGTCATGATAATGACGGCCAGAAAACGGCGTCCCCAGAGAAGGCGCTGGAGCTTGATCATTAATGGCCATGTGGCAATGACTACCATCCCGGCCCAGACAAACCCGAGAATAAAGGGCTGTACAATCCAGATGCTGGCAACGGTCATCAGGGCAATAAATAGCACCCCAAACATAATCTGGGGCAAGTCATAACGTTTAATTGGGAGATTCATTCATGTTTCTCAATGTGATAAACGAAGTAAGGCACAAACCCTGTGCCTCCAAACACTATATTCATAAACAGGGGGCTAAAAATAAGCATGGAACATACGACGGCTTTTGGATAGCCCGCCACATAATTAGTTGCAAGGCGTTGTTGCCGTACGTGCTTTTTGCGGTACGTCATGAAACATCTGCAACAAAGGTGAACCAGACGGAGCGCTTAAAAACGAAGTATGTTAGTTTTTATTCTGGATAAAGAACAGGGTGGATCTGCCCGGCAGATCCGGCAGGTCGCCTCGGGCCCGCCAGGCATACAACAAAGACAGAGTCATAATTCAATGATCCCACAGATTTCTCAGGCACCGGGTGTCATCCAGCTGGTGCTCGATTTTTTGGAAGCATTAAAAAGCAACGGTTTTACGGGTGATGTCACAACAACTTATGCCGACAGGCTGACGATGGCGACGGACAACAGCGTCTATCAGTTGCTGCCGGATGCGGTCTTATTCCCCATCGCGACGTCAGACGTTGCATTGATTGCCCGCCTTGCGGGGCAGGAACGTTTTAAAACACTCGTGTTTACTCCGCGCGGTGGCGGTACCGGTACCAACGGTCAGTCACTGAACCGCGGCATTGTGGTTGATATGTCCCGTCATATGAACCGCATTCTGGATATCAACGTGGAACAAGGGTGGGTCAAGGTCGAAGCCGGGGTGATCAAAGATCAGCTCAATGATTATCTGCGCCCGTTTGGCTTTTTCTTCTCTCCCGAGTTATCAACCAGTAACCGTGCGACGCTGGGGGGCATGATTAACACCGATGCCTCCGGTCAGGGCTCGCTGGTTTACGGCAAAACGTCTGACCACGTTCTCGGTGTCCGTGCGATTGTTCTCGGTGGCGACATGCTGGATACCACCGCTATTCCGACGGCGCTGGCCGATAAGCTGGGTGAAGAGGATTCGGTCATTGGACGAATTTACCGCACCGTGCTGGACAGTTGTCGTGATAACCGCGCGCTGGTGATTGAAAAATTCCCGAAACTTAATCGTTTCCTCACAGGTTACGACCTGCGCCATGTGCTGAGTGACGATCTGCAAACCTTCAACCTGACACGCATTCTAACCGGTTCAGAAGGCTCGCTGGCCTTTATCACCGAGGCGCGTCTGAATATCACGCCGATCCCCAAAGTGCGTCGTCTGGTCAATATCAAATACGACTCTTTTAATTCAGCGTTACGTAATGCGCCTTTTATGGTGGAGGCGAAGGCGCTATCGGTTGAAACCGTCGATTCCAAAGTACTGAATCTGGCGCGAGAAGACATTGTCTGGCACAGCGTTCGTGATTACATCACCGACGTTGAAGGCAAAGACATGCAGGGACTTAACATTGTCGAGTTCGCCGGAGATGATGCTGACCTGATTGAAACTCAGGTCAGTGCGTTGTGCGAACGCCTTGATAGCCTGATAAGTGATAAAGAAGGCGGTGTGATTGGCTACCAGATTTGCGCTGATCTGGCTGGTATCGAGCGTATTTATAATATGCGCAAGAAAGCCGTCGGTCTGCTGGGTAATGCCAAAGGGCAGGCTAAACCGTTGCCGTTTGCGGAGGACACCTGTGTGCCTCCCCAGCATCTGGCGGATTATATTGTCGAATTCCGTGCGCTGCTCGACAGTCATCATCTCAGTTATGGCATGTTCGGGCATGTCGATGCGGGTGTATTGCATGTGCGTCCCGCGCTGGACATGTGTGACCCGCAGCAGGAGATATTGCTCAAACAAATCTCCGATGAAGTCGTAGCCCTGACCGCTAAATATGGTGGTTTACTATGGGGAGAGCACGGAAAGGGTTTCCGTGCAGAATACAGTCCGGCATTCTTTGGCGAAGCACTGTTCCATGAACTGCGCCGGATCAAAACCGTATTCGATCCGGATAACCGCCTGAATCCCGGTAAGATCTGCGCGCCGCTTGAGTGCGATGAACCGATGATGAAAGTCGATGCGCCAAAACGCGGAACCTTGGATCGCCGTATTCCGCTGGAAGTCCGTCAGTCATTCCGCGGTGCGATGGAATGTAACGGTAACGGCCTGTGCTTTAACTTTGATGTGAAAAGCCCGATGTGTCCGTCAATGAAAATTACCGGCAGCCGTATCCACTCGCCAAAAGGTCGCGCGGGTCTGGTTCGCGAATGGTTGCGTTTATTGTCAGAACAAGGTGTAGATCCGCTGGCGCTTGAGAATGCGCTGCCGGAGAAAGGCATGAGTTTCCGCAGCCTGATCGAACGTACGCGTAACACCTGGCATGCTAATAAAGGCGAATATGATTTCTCCCATGAAGTGAAAGAGGCAATGTCCGGCTGTCTGGCCTGCAAAGCCTGCTCGACGCAGTGCCCGATAAAAATTGATGTGCCGGGGTTCCGCTCACGTTTCCTGCAGCTTTATCACACGCGTTATCTGCGCCCGGCACGCGACCATTTTGTTGCGAGCGTTGAAAGCTATGCCCCCCTGATGGCCAAAGCCCCAAAGGTGTTCAACTTCTTCCTCAGGCAACCCTGGTTGCGCGAGATGAGCCGGAAAAGTATCGGCATGGTTGATTTGCCTTTGCTGTCTTCTCCGACACTTCGCGAGCAGTTATCAGGGCATCGCGCCAGTAAGATGACGCTTGAACAACTGGAAGCTATTCCGCCTGCCCGGCGTGGTGAATACGTGCTGGTCGTGCAGGATCCGTTTACCAGTTTTTATGACGCGCAGGTCGTTGCTGATTTTATCCGTCTGATTGAAAAACTGGGCCTTAAACCTGTTCTGTTGCCTTTCTCACCTAATGGCAAAGCGCAGCACATAAAAGGTTTCCTGACCCGCTTTGCCAAAACAGCGAAGAAAACGTCGCTGTTCCTTAACCGTGTATCGCAATTGGGAATGCCTATGGTGGGGGTCGATCCTGCGCTGGTGCTGTGTTATCGCGATGAATATAAAGAAATTCTCGGTGACACACGCGGATCGTTCCAGGTCCAGCTTGTGCATGAATGGCTTGACAGCTGGCTGGCTGAGCGTCCGGCACAACAACAAAGTGGCGAGTCCTGGTATCTGTTCGGACATTGTACGGAAAGCACCGCCTTGCCCAACAGCGGCAAACAGTGGGGCGACATCTTTGCCCGCTACGGGGCGAAGCTGGAAAACGTCAGTGTCGGGTGTTGCGGAATGGCAGGGACGTACGGTCATGAAACCAAGAATCTCGAAAACTCACTGGGAATTTATGAGCTTTCCTGGCATACCTCTTTGCAACGGTTGCCACGCCAGCGCTGTCTGGCAACCGGTTATTCCTGCCGCAGCCAGGTAAAACGAATCGAAGGAAACGGTGTTCGCCATCCGTTACAGGCGCTGCTGGAAATCATCCCCTAACAATAAGGAAGTATTATGTCATTCTGGAAACGGAGTACCACGCTTGAAGCCCTGAATCAGCGCAGTCAAGGATGTATGGTGGGCCATGTGGGGATTGAGTTCACGCAGTTGGGTGAGGATTTCCTCGAAGCGACCATGCCGGTGGATGTACGCACAACACAGCCTTTTGGTTTACTGCACGGCGGCGCATCTGTTGTTCTGGCCGAAACGATGGGATCAATGGCGGGTTATTTATGCTGCGAAGGAAATCAAACTGTAGTGGGCGTGGAAATTAATGCCAGCCATATGCAGTCTGCACGGGAAGGGCATGTGCGCGGTGTTTGCCGCGCATTGCGCACCGGCCGCCGCAGTCAGGTGTGGCAGATTGAGATTTTTGATCAGAAAGGGAATCTGTGCTGCGTATCGCGGCTGACGACCATGGTAATCGAACATTGATACAGGCTGTTAATCAACACTGATCATACAGTCAGAAAGTGGACAGGCGGATGCATGATGAATGTGTCCGCTTTTTTATTTGACTTAGTGAAGGGAAGTAACCTGTTGAAAGCACATCAAAGCTGGAACGGAACGCGTTTGGCAAAGTCAGTTTGAAATGCCGTTGCTTTTTCCCAGATGCCCATCATGGCATAATACTGACAAATGAGTTTTAACGTGTGCCGTGCGAAATGGTAACTCTGAACACGGAAGAGTTCACACCGAACCACGCTGTTGATTTCCAGGATCAGGCGGTTATGTAATTTGCATAACGCATGAAGATAACTGTGGTCATCCCCGTTTTGCAGGCACAGATTGGCCATATCCAGACAGATGCTGTTGAAGCGTTTGAGCTGGCAAAGATGCGCATCCGGGCGTCGTAAGGCGGCATCCGCCATATAAAAATCCACGGTGGCATCGCGGACACTCGATTTATATTCGTCGATCTTGCCTTGCAACCACGCATTTACCGATTGAGTCATTCTCAGTATTCCGGGTTATCTGAATGATAATCATTATCAAATAATGAACATCATATTGGCAAAAAATCGCCGGATCAACGTTTTCATCCGGTTTTTTTATTTTTGTGTAATTAAGCCAGTAAGCAAAAAGAGCTTTAATTCTTCAAATATGGCGAATTCATAAATAGGCATTTCCGATGAATGTTTTATAATAGACACAATGAAAGCTATTAAACCTTACCTTTTATAAGGTTTATTTCAATTTTTAACAAAAAATTGACAATTTATTCAATCAGTTGATGGTCGCGGTGTTCAAGACCCGCCAGTGGCCAGATGTAAAGACGGTGCACATTGAGTGTCTTTCCTCGTGTGTAATCGCTATACCCTCTTAAAACAAGAGGTTGAAGTGATTAATGTTATCACTAGAATAGAGACAATAGGTCTTGTCTATGACCGTAAAATTATGAGGTAAGACAGATGCAAACTGAAACTGTCGGCTCTTTCTCTTTAGACGACAACGTATGGCAAGGCGTTAGCCTGACAGATTCTGCAGCGAAACAGATTAATACTCTGGTGGCTCAGGATCCCGAAGTCAAAGGTCTCCAGCTTTCCGTGAAACAATCGGGCTGTGCTGGCTTTGGCTACGTTTTGGATTTAACCAAACAACCGGCCAGCGATGACCTGGTGTTTGAACATGACGGCGCTTTGCTGTTTGTTCCGCTGAAGGCCATGCCTTTCATCGACGGAACCGAGGTAGATTTTGTCCGCGAAGGACTGAATCAGATATTTAAATTCAATAATCCTAAAGCTCAGCATGCCTGCGGGTGTGGCGAAAGTTTCGGTGTTTAAGACTTTCTGTTTCTAAGATTATTGTAAACAAAGCGATGTAACCAACATGTCACGAAGCAACGTAGAAATTCCAGATGATGTGCAGTCTTGGGTCGGCGAGGGGACGAATTACAAGGAAGGGTTCTTTACCCAGCTGGCAACCGATGAATTAGCATCAGGCATCAACGAAGATGTGGTGCGTGCGATTTCCGCTAAGCGCAACGAGCCTGAGTGGATGCTGGAGTTCCGTCTGCAGGCTTATCATGCCTGGTTGAAAATGGAAGAGCCACACTGGCTGAAGGCGTATTACACGCCTCTGGATTACCAGGATTACAGCTATTATTCCGCGCCATCTTGTGGCAGCTGCGATGATAGCTGTGGCTCACAACCGGGGGCGACGCAGCAATCGGGCGGCGAATCCCTCGGTGTTCCTGCGGGCGAAGCGAATAATTATCTGACCAGCGAAGTTGAAAAGGCTTTCGAACAGCTGGGTGTTCCGGTTCGTGAAGGCAAAGAAGTCGCGGTCGATGCAATCTTCGACTCCGTTTCTGTCTCCACGACTTACCGCGATAAGCTGGCGGAATCGGGCGTGATTTTCTGTTCATTTGGTGAAGCCATTCACGAATATCCTGATCTGGTACGCAAATACCTCGGGACCGTGGTGCCTGCACAGGATAACTTCTTCGCCGCGCTGAATGCCGCCGTTGCTTCTGATGGTACCTTTGTTTACGTGCCAAAAGGCGTGCGTTGCCCGATGGAACTGTCGACGTACTTCCGTATCAATGCAGCGAAAACCGGTCAATTCGAACGTACGATCCTGATTGCTGACGAAGGCAGTTATGTCAGTTACATCGAAGGCTGCTCCGCGCCGGTACGTGATACCTACCAACTGCACGCAGCGGTGGTTGAAGTCATCCTGCACAAAGACGCGGAAGTGAAATATTCCACCGTGCAGAACTGGTTCTCCGGCAGCAAAGACAGCAGCGGCGGTATTCTGAACTTCGTGACTAAACGTGCATTGTGCGAAGGCGCTGGCTCGAAGATGTCCTGGACGCAGTCTGAAACCGGCTCAGCCATCACCTGGAAATACCCAAGCGTTATTCTTAAAGGTGATAACTCAATCGGTGAATTCTTCTCGGTTGCACTGACCAGTGGTAAACAGCAGGCGGATACCGGTACCAAGATGATCCACATTGGTAAAAATACCAAGTCGACCATCATCTCTAAAGGTATTTCTGCCGGTCACAGCCAGAACAGCTATCGCGGTCTGGTGAAGATTCTGCCGAGTGCTGAAAACGCCCGTAACTTTACGCAGTGTGACTCTATGCTGATTGGAGCCGACAGTGCCGCACATACGTTCCCGTATGTTGAAGTGCGTAACAACACGGCTCAGCTGGAACATGAAGCCACGACGTCAAAAATCGGCGATGACCAGTTGTTCTACTGTCTGCAACGTGGTATCAGCGAAGATGATGCTATTTCCATGATTGTTAACGGTTTCTGTAAAGATGTCTTTTCCGAGCTGCCGCTGGAGTTTGCTGTCGAAGCACAGAAACTGCTGGCGATCAGCCTTGAACACAGCGTCGGTTAATTCGCCGTACGTTTTCCCTGCCGTCGCATCATGGTGTGATGTGTGCGACGTGCAGGTGTGAGTTCATCAAAGTCACAGCATAAAACAGAATTATGAGCGCCCAGGCGCAAACTCAAGGATACGTATGTTAAGCATTAAGAATTTGAAGGTCCGTGTCGAAGAAAAGGAAATTCTGAAAGGACTTGATCTGGAGATCAAACCGGGTGAAGTACACGCCATTATGGGCCCGAACGGCTCAGGTAAAAGTACGCTCTCCGCGACACTGGCTGGCCGTGAAGATTACGAAGTCACTGACGGTTCCGTCATCTTCAACGGTAAAGATTTGCTGGAACTCGCGCCGGAAGATCGTGCTGGCGAAGGCGTATTCATGGCTTTCCAGTATCCGGTAGAAATCCCTGGTGTGACCAACCATTTCTTCCTGCAAACAGCAGTGAATGCGGTGCGTAAATACCGCGGGCAGGAGCCGATGGATCGTTTTGACTTCGCAGATTTCATCGAAGAGAAAATCGCGATGCTCAAGATGCCTGCCGATTTGCTCACCCGTTCAGTGAATGTAGGTTTCTCCGGTGGCGAGAAAAAGCGTAACGACATTCTGCAAATGGCAGCGCTTGAACCAAACCTGTGCATCCTTGATGAAACCGACTCCGGTCTGGACATTGATGCGCTGAAGATTGTTTCTGATGGTGTCAACACACTGCGTGACGGCAAACGTTCATTCGTTATTGTCACCCACTACCAGCGTATCCTCGACTACATCAAGCCTGACTACGTGCATGTTCTGTATCAGGGCCGCATTGTTAAATCCGGCGATTTCACCTTGGTTAAACAGTTAGAGGAGCAAGGTTATGGCTGGCTTACCGACGAAGAGTAATGTCCCTGCGGCGGGCAGTTCGCACGCCATGCAGCAACTTTACCGTCTTTTTGAAAGCCGTGGCGGTGAGCAATCCCCCCACGCGCATGCTCACTGGCAACAGGTGCTGCGCCTCGGTTTTCCGCATGCCAAACTGGAAGACTGGAAATACACGCCGGTTTCTTCACTGCTGGGCAATCAGTTCTTTGCTCCTCAGCAGCAGGCGCTGACGGTTGAGAAAATCAAATCCCTTGCGCTGCCACTGGAGTGCTACCGTCTGGTTTTCGTGGATGGCCGTTTTGATGCGAGCCTGAGCGACAGCGATACCGGTGCGTTTGAAATCGAAAAACTGAGCCCTTCCGCGCAACAAACGTTACCGGATCCGATTCAGTCAGAGGTGTTTTTACATTTGACTGAAAGTCTGGCGCAGGATTCTTTCTCTGTGCGTTTGCCTGTAGGCAAGCACGCTGAGAAACCGCTGTATCTGCTCCATCTGAGCAGTGGTCGTGACCAGTCGCGCGAAATGAATACCGTTCATCATCGTTATCACCTGGCGATTGAGAATGGTGCGAATGCAGAAGTTATCGAGCATTATCTGAGTCTGAACGACCAGGGACATTTCACCGGTGCACGTATGACGATAAATGTGGGCGATAATGCAGATTTCACGCATTACAAACTGGCCTTTGAAAGCCAGGCCAGTTTCCACTTCTCGCATAATGATCTGGTCATCGGGCGCGATGCACGTGTTTCCAGCCACAGTTTCCTGCTGGGTGCGGGCCTGACCCGAAATAACACCAGCGCGCAGCTTAACGGCGAAAACAGCAATCTGGATATCAACAGTCTGGTTCTGCCGGTTGATTCTGAGATTGCCGATACCCGGACGTATCTGGAACATAATAAAGGCTATTGCAACAGCAAACAGTTGCACAAAGTGATCGTGAACGATCGCGCTAAAGCGATTTTCAACGGCATGATTAAAGTGGCCCAGCACGCACTGAAAACTGATGGCAAAATGACCAACAACAACTTGTTGCTGGGCAAACACACTGAGGTTGATACCAAACCTCAGCTGGAAATTTATGCCGATGACGTGAAGTGCAGCCACGGTGCGACAGTGGGTCGTATCGACGACGAACAGCTTTTCTATCTGCGTACCCGTGGGATCAGCGGGCAGGATGCTCAGCAAATGATCATCTTCGCTTTTGCTGCCGAACTGACGGAAGCCATTAAGAATGAAACCCTGCGTGAAGTCGTCATTGCCCGTATTGCAGGCAGACTAAATCGAGGTAAGTAATGAGTTTTCCACTGGAAAGAGTACGTAGCGATTTCCCTGTGCTGAGCCGTGAAGTTAACGGCCAGCCGCTGGCCTACCTTGACAGCGCGGCCAGCGCGCAGAAACCGCATCAGGTTATTCAACGAGAAATGTCTTTCTTCGAACAAGGTTATGCTGCGGTTCACCGTGGTATTCACACCATGAGCGCGGAAGCGACTGAGCAGATGGAAAACGTCCGCACTCAGGCCGCCCATTTCATGAATGCCGCATCGGCGGAAGAAATCGTCTTCGTCAAAGGTTCCACGGAAGCCATTAACCTGGTCGCTAATACCTGGGGACGTGAGTTTTTACACGCCGGCGACCACATTATTCTGACTGAAATGGAACACCACGCGAACATCGTGCCATGGCAGATGCTGGCGAAAGAACGTGATCTTCAGATCGATGTCTGGCACCTGACACCCGAAGGTGAGCTGGATTTGTCACAGCTTGAATCGCTGATCACGCCACGTACAAAATTGCTGACGCTGGCGCATGTTTCCAATGTATTGGGCACTGTTAACCCGATCGAAAAAATCATCCCTCAGGCGAAAGCTGCTGGTCTGACCGTTCTGGTTGATGGTGCGCAGGCGGTCATGCATCATGCGGTTGACGTGCAGGCGCTGGGCTGTGATTTCTATGTCTGGTCCGGACATAAACTTTACGGGCCGACCGGTATTGGTATTCTGTACGGCCGCAAGGCGTTGCTGGATCAGATGCCTCCGTGGGAAGGTGGCGGCTCAATGATCAAACATGTCAGTCTGACCGAAGGCACGACATTCGCGGCGGCGCCGTGGCGGTTTGAAGCGGGCACACCCAACACCGGCGGAATTATGGGGCTGGGTGCGGCAATGGAATACGTGACTGAGCTGGGTCTGGAAAATATCCATGCTTATGAACAGGAACTGATGAACTATGCGCTCAACGCGATGGCGCAGGTGCCTGATATTCAGATCTACGGCCCGGCCACCCGAGCTGGGGTTATTGCGTTCAATCTCGGCAAACACCATGCGTACGACGTAGGCAGTTTCCTTGACCAATACGGTATTGCCATCCGCACCGGTCACCACTGTGCGATGCCATTAATGTCCTTCTACGGTGTTCCGGCTATGTGCCGTGCGTCGCTTGCGATGTACAATACACGTGAAGAAGTCGACCGTTTGGTCGCTGGACTGCAACGTATTCACCGGTTGTTGGGTTAATCCTGACAGCCCAGATCAGGATGTCTTTATGGCTTTGCCAGATAGAAACAAGTTAGTCAGAAACTTTTCCCGATGCCCGAATTGGGAAGAAAAATATCTGTACGTGATTGAGCTGGGTGGCCAGTTACCGGCTTTACCGGAAGAACACCGTCAGGATCAAAACCTGATTTCCGGCTGCCAGAGTCAGGTATGGATTGTGATGCGCACTGATGAAAATGGTGCACTGACCTTCGAAGGTGACAGTGATGCAGCCATTGTTAAAGGTCTGGTCGCGATTGTCTTCAGCCTGTATCAGGGTTTAACGCCTCGTGATGTGGTTGAACTGGATGTGCGTCCGTTTTTCACTGAACTTGAACTGAGCCAGCATCTGACACCTTCACGCTCGCAAGGGCTGGAAGCGATGATTCGCTCTATTCGCGCTAAAGCCGCAGCGTTGTCTTAATACCTCTCGCTGCTGTCCTGCCTTGCTCATTAGGAATTGTCTGCTAATGAGCAAGGCAGATGACTTCTTTCTCTGCGCATATCTCCTTTTACTCCTGATTTTTCAACCCACTATCCTCCTGCTTTTTATTCTGACTTCTGTAAGGTAACTTTCTGATTTACAGTGGTTTGATTGCCATGAAATTCTGTGCTGCTAATATTACCGGACAAGATAATTGTCTTGCCTCAGATTCGCTGAGCGCAGGCCGAAAAAGGACTGAGTATGAGACGCGCATTACCCCTTCTGGCAATGTTAGTTGGCACAATAATGGCAACGCATTCCATGACCGCAAGTGCAGCAGAATATCCATTGCCGCCGGATAATAGCCGCCTGATTGGCGAAAATACAACGTATGTTGTGCCCAACGACGGTAAGCCGCTGGAAGACGTGGCAGCCAAATACCAGATTGGCCTGATTGCGATGCTGGAAGCGAATCCGGGAACTGACCCTTATTTGCCAAAAGCCGGAACTGTGCTGACCATTCCTTCGCAGATGCTGTTACCGGATACCAAACGTGAAGGTATCGTAGTCAATCTGGCTGAAATGCGTCTTTACTACTATCCGAAAGGCGAGGACAAAGTCATTGTCTATCCGATTGGTATCGGCCAGTTAGGGCGTAACACACCGGAGATGGTGACATCAGTCAGCCAGAAGATCCCCAATCCTACCTGGACGCCCACTGCCAATATCCGTAAAGCCTATCTGAAAGAGGGGATCACATTGCCGGGCATGGTCCCAGCCGGGCCGGATAATCCGATGGGCTTGTTTGCGATGCGTCTGTCTGCAGGAACAGGACAGTATCTGATCCACGGCACCAATGCGAACTTCGGCATTGGTATGCGCGTGAGCTCCGGTTGTATCCGTCTGCGTCCTGACGATATCGAAGCGCTGTTTAACTCGGTGCCTAAAGGGACACGCGTACAAATCGTGAATCAGCCAATCAAGTTTGATATCGAACCGGACGGTAAACGCTATATCGAGGTGCATCAGCCGTTGTCCCACACGGAGAAAGATGACCCGCAAACCAAACCAATTCCTCTGACTGCAGCAATGAAGAAATTTATTAAGCATGATGAGACTAACGCTGAGATGGTAAAAGAAGCGATTAAACGCCGTGCGGGTATGCCGGTTGTTGTCAGCGTTGGCGATAAAGCGGGGGATACACCACCGGCTATCAATCAGCCGCAAACAGCGACTTCGGGCGAACCGGCAGTCAATACAGCCAGTACGCAGTAAACGTCGCAGAAACACATCAGAAACGATTTAAACTTCAGGGGCCATCATGGTCCCTTTTTTATGTCTGACATTCACGTGAGTGATTGAGGGCGTTTTAAATGGGGGGTTTAGTGATGATTCAAAGACCTGAATGTGAGGGAGAAAAAAAACATAATGAAATTGCAGGTAAAAAAAATGGCGCACTGAGTGCGCCATTGAACTAGAGAAGTAAATATTACTTCTTGTAAGCGTGAGCTTGGTTATCCAGACGTTGGTTAGCGCGAGCTGCATCGTCTTTAGCTGCTTGAACGTCAGAACGGATTGCGTTCACGTCGTTGCTCAGTTGGTCAACTTTAGAGTTCAGAGTAGAAACGTCTGAAGACAGTTGGTCGATTTTAGCATTGCTTGAACAACCAGCCAGCATAGTTGAAGCCAGGATTACAGCGCCCAGTACCAGTTTAGTGCGATTCATTATAAAACCCTCTAGATTAAGTTAATCTCCATGTAGCGTTACAAGTATTACACAAACTATTTTCTAATGAGAATAATTTTTTGCCGGTAGACGCTATATTTTGATCGTTCGCTCAAAGAAACATCTTTTTTTACGAAAAAGTTAAAAATTGCAGCGAAAACAGCCGTATTCCATGGGACTTATCCCAATTTTGCAGCTACTGCATTTAGCACTTTTTATGAAAGAAGATACTTTTTGAATAAATAAACGCCACATTTCGCGGCGTTCATTAATGCTCTTGGTCACGTTTTTAATTAAACAACATGCACCGATGAAGTATTGGTTGTACCGCTCTGTACCAGTGCGCCAGAAACCATCACTACGATATCACCTTTTTGTGCCAGACCGCTTTCAATCGCCGCTTCTTTACCGATACGGTAGAAGTCGTCAGTAGAAGCAATCTCTTTCACCAGTTGAGTCACCACACCTTTGGTCAGGATCAACTGACGTGCGGTGATTTCATTAGTGGTCAGGGCAAGGATAGTCGCATGCGGGAAGTATTTACGCACGGCTTTTGCTGATTTACCGCCGCTGGTGGCAACGACGATCAGTGGCGCGTCCAGTTTCTCTGCAGTTTCAACAGCACCACGACAAACCGCTTCTGTGATACGCAGCTTGCGGTTTTCGTTCTGGCCATCAATGCGGCTTTGCATTACGCGGTCAGTACGGTCACAGATGGTAGCCATGATAGTTACAGCTTCCAGCGGGTATTTACCTTTCGCACTTTCGCCAGACAGCATCACTGCGTCGGTACCGTCGATGATGGCGTTAGCTACGTCGCCAGCTTCTGCACGGGTAGGGCGTGGGTTTTTGATCATGGAATCGAGCATTTGCGTAGCGGTAATAACCACTTTGCGTGCACGGTTACATTTCTCAATCATCATCTTCTGCGCGAAGATAACTTCTTCAACCGGAATTTCAACACCCAGGTCACCACGGGCAACCATGATGCCGTCTGACGCTTCGAGGATTTCGTCGAAGTTATTCAGGCCTTCCTGGTTTTCGATTTTGGAGATGATCTGGATGTGTTCGCCACCGTGTGCTTTCAGGTGTTCGCGGATTTCCAGAACGTCAGAACGTTTACGGATGAAAGAAGCCGCAACGAAGTCAACGCCTTGCTCGCAACCGAAGATCAGGTCACGTTTGTCTTTTTCAGCCAGTGCTGGCAGTGCGATAGAAACACCTGGCAGGTTAACGCCTTTGTTTTCGCCCAGGTCGCCGTTGTTCAGCACTTTACAGGTCACGTCGGTTTCGGTGACGTTGGTCACTTCCATACCAATCAGGCCGTCATCGACCAGAATGGTGTTGCCGATTTTCAAGTCAGCAGCAAAACCCTGATAGGTAACCGCAACACGTTCGGTGTTACCGATAACGCTTTGATCCGTGGTGAAAGTGTAAGTCTGACCCGCAACCAGAGAAGCGTCTTTGCCGCCTTCCAGTTTCATGGTGCGGATTTCAGGACCTTTGGTGTCCAGCAGAATTGCCGCTTTGTGACCGGTCTTCGCCATCACGTTGCGGATATTTTGAATGCGCTGACCGTGCTCTTCATAATCACCGTGAGAGAAGTTCAGACGCATAACGTTCATGCCTGCATCAAGCAGCTTGGTCAGCATTTCTTCGGATTCAGTTTTCGGTCCGATGGTACAAACAATTTTGGTCTTTTTCATGACGATTTTATCTACAAGTTGTGATGGATAGGAAAAGTGTTTGCCTGACAGCATCGCTGCCCGCGCGGAATTGAGGTGGTGCCTGATTGAAGCAAATCATTACTAAGCGTAGAAGACTGTGAAAGGAATGGTGTAGTAAGTTCAGCCAAAGCATAGCGATTTGTGCGATTTATCATCGCTACTGGAGTGGTGATGCTTTTGTAAGTGCGATATCGACAGATCAAGGGGCTGAAACCATTCAATCGAAGAGACGATGCGTATTATAGAGGGGAACAGGTTGGGAAACCAAATAAAAAACGTGATGCGGCGCAAGCTTAGGGCAGATTTCGGAACGTTGTTTTGAAATTATCCAATGCGGGCAGGGGTGAAAGCAGAAGTGATAACGGTTTGTTCACGCAAGTGTCAAAAATGATACATACGGGAAATAATCTTAAAAAATACAAACGGATGACTTAACGTAAATTTATCAGGGAAAATAAAAGCCAGCAGAGAGGTTCAGGTCGTTCCAGGGAGTTTGATGCACAAGGGAGAGTTCAGGAAGTTGCTTTGGTGCGTCCGAGTGGACTCGAACCACCGACCCCCACCATGTCAAGGTGGTGCTCTAACCAACTGAGCTACGGACGCACAATATGCAACGGTACTGCTAAGAAAGATGGTGCGTCCGAGTGGACTCGAACCACCGACCCCCACCATGTCAAGGTGGTGCTCTAACCAACTGAGCTACGGACGCATCGTTTTTCTTTTTCATCAGCCAGTGTTGGCGACGGGGACGAATATTAACGACCTCTCTGAATACTGGCAAGGGAAAAAAGACATTTTCCTGTCATATTGTGCGTGACTGCCGAGCTTATGTGCATTGCGTTGTTTTTTTAGACATAACAGCCAGCGCAATGGCTGAAAAATCCGCGCGCCGGAACAGATATTCACAGCACGCGGATGAAGCCGGGGGGATTAACGGCCCGCTTTTTGCAAAATGGTGTAAGACGGTTGGTTCTGTAACCAGCGCATCCGCAATGTCATCATCAGCGCTGCGAAGGTCAGCCCCAGAATAAATCCGCACCAGAAACCGCTGGGGCCCATCTGCGGAACCAGAATATCGGTCAGTCCGAGAGCGTACCCTACCGGCAGGCCCAGCACCCAGTAAGCGACAAACGTAATATAGAAGATGGAACGTGTGTCTTTATAACCCCGCAAAATGCCGCTACCGATAACCTGAATCGCATCTGAAATCTGAAACAGCGCAGCAAAAATCAGAAGATGGGAAGCCAGAGTGACGACTTCCGGGCTGTCATTATAAAGGGAGGCAATGTGCTCGCGGAAAATGATGGCCGTCAGACTGGTGCAACAGGCCATCATAATTCCCGTTCCTATACTGGTATAAGCCGCAATCTTCGCGCCTTCAACCGACGATTCACCCAGCCGCGAACCCACACGAATCGTGGCGGCGACACCTAAAGACAGCGGAATGACGAACATCAGGGAACCGACGTTGAGCGCAATCTGGTGACTGGCGACAGCCACGATCCCAAGTGGGGAGACGAGCAGGGCAACGATCGCAAACAGTGTCACTTCGAAAAATAATGCCAGTGCGATTGGCATACCGAGCTGGATCAGACGGCGCAATGTCGGCCAGTCGGGTTTCGCAAACCGCGAATGCGGCTGAGTATCGCGCAGGGCACGATTGCGACGTACGTAAATCCGCATGATGAAGAACATGACCCAATATACGGTCCCCGTGGCGACACCACAGCCGACGCCTCCGAGCGCGGGCGCACCGAACTTTCCGTAAATAAAAATGTAATTCACGGGAATGTTCACCAGCAGACCGATAAAGCCGAACACCATGCCTGGCTTGGTTTTTGACAAACCTTCACACTGGTCACGCAGCACCTGGAAGAATAAATAGCCCGGAGCGCCCCACATAATGGCATGCAGATAGCCGACGGCTTTTGCTCTCAGTTCGGGATCAATATTATGCATCAGGCTAAGAATATGGTCGCACTGTGACAGCACCGCGATGATCAGCACCGAAACCCCCGACGCCAGCCAGAATCCTTGCTGAACCTGATGACCAATTTTATCGCGACGCCCGGCTCCATTTAAATGCGCGATGGTTGGTGTCAGTGACAAGAGTAAACCGTGTCCGAATAAAATCGCCGGCAACCAGATTGAGGTGCCGACAGCGACGGCAGCCATGTCCGTGGCACTGACCGATCCCGCCATTATTGTGTCCACAACGCCCATGGATGTCTGAGCTATTTGCGCAAGGATGACCGGGATGGCAAGCGCTAACAAAACCCGCGCTTCTGCAAGGTACTTCTGCACAGATACACCTTTTTTCTTGATTATATTGAATAAAAAACGCCACAACAGATGGCATTAAACAGAGAGAAATAGTCCGAAGATTGTACATTGTCGGTATTTTTAAGCAAACAAAGCTGTTAATAGTTGGTTAAATAATGGAATTGAAGCAGACGGTGCTATTTCTTCTTGCAGAGATTTGGCTTTCAATTAATTCTGCGGCAAACTGAACGGAGTGACGTTTTAATACAACAGATTCAAACATTGAGGAAAAGGCTATGTTTACCGGAATTGTACAGGGAACCGGCACGGTCGTATCGATCGACGAGAAACCCAATTTCCGTACCCATGTTGTTCGTTTACCTGAAGATATGCTGGATAACCTGCAACTCGGCGCATCGGTGTCACACAACGGTTGCTGCCTGACGGTGACTGAAGTGAACGGCGACCTGGTGAGTTTTGATCTGATGAAAGAAACCCTGCGCCTGACAAATCTGGGCGAACTGAAAGAGGGCGACTCAGTTAATCTGGAACGTGCAGCGCGTTTTAATGATGAAATTGGCGGACATTTAATGTCTGGTCATATTATTTGTACGGCGGAAGTGGCAAAAATCCTGACGTCAGAAAATAACCGTCAGATCTGGTTCCGTATGCCGCATGAAGATTTGATGAAATATGTATTACATAAAGGTTATATCGGTATCGACGGTATTAGTCTCACCATCGGTGAAGTGACCCGCACCCGTTTCTGTGTCCATTTAATTCCGGAAACCTTGCAACGTACGACGCTGGGCATGAAACGTCTGGGCGACAAAATTAATATCGAAATCGATCCGCAAACTCAGGCGATTGTCGATACGGTCGAACGCGTATTAGCCAGTCGTGAAGCTGCGATCGCTACGGCACAGGCGATGATTGATAAAGCCGAATAAGTTATCTCAGACCCTTTATTGACATAAAAAAACCGGACATTCAGTGTCCGGTTTTTTATTAGCTAACGCATACAACCATCAGCGTGGTACGCGCATTCCGCCATCAACGCCTTGTGGGCTAAAGACGACTTGCCACAACTGAATGTCCCGGGCGCGGAAAGCACCGGCGCAGGCATTCAGGTAGTAGGTGAACATGCGGTGGAAACGTTCACCGTATTTTTCCGCCAGTTCCGGCCAGTGTTTCTGGAAGCGTTCATTCCACGCCATCAGCGTGCGGTCATAATCAGCGCCGATATTATGCCAGTCTTCCATTACAAATAATGACTCACTGGTTTGTGCAATTTGTTGAACAGACGGCAGGCAACCGTTGGGGAAGATGTATTTATCAATCCACGGATCGACATTAAGGTCTGTTTTATTAGAACCGATGGTGTGCAGCAGGAAAATGCCGTCAGGTTTGATATTGCGTTTGGCGACATTAAAATAGGTCTGATAATTCTTCGGACCCACATGTTCAAACATCCCGACAGAAACAATGCGGTCAAACTGATCATTAAGGTCACGGTAATCCTGCAGCAGGATTGTGACATCCAGCCCTTCACAGCGTTTTTGAGCCAGTTTTTGTTGTTCAGCAGAAATCGTGACACCCACAACGCTCACGCCATAATTTCTTGCCGCAAACTCTGATAATCCACCCCAGCCGCAACCGATATCCAGCAAGCGCTGTCCCGGTTTTAATTGCAGCTTGTCACAGATCATTTTGAGTTTTGCTTCCTGTGCTTCTTCAAGCGTAGTGGCCTCTTTCCAGTAGCCGCAGGAATATTGCATGTACGGGTCGAGCATCAGAGTAAATAAATCGTTGCCCAGATCATAATGCTCTTTGCCAACAATCCACGCCCGTTTGCGGGATTGCAGATTGGTCAGGCGTGCTGCGGCGACACGTAAAGTATCTTTAAAATGGTGGGGGAGTTTACTTTCCAAACCGGCACGAATAACGCGCTGGAAAAAGATATCCAGACGGTCGCATTCCCACCAACCGTCCATATAACTTTCACCGAGGCCCAGAGAACCTTCCTGTAAAACACGCTTAAAGAAGTCAGTGTTTTTTACTTTAAGGTCGAAAGGACGATTACCGTTTACCTGAATATCTGCCATCGCCAGCATTTCACTGGCGATCCGGTACCACTGATTGTCCTGAATGCTTTGATCTTCTATACACGATGAACTCATAGCTTCTCCATCACTTTCTCTTCTGACTTATTAACCTGCCGGGAAAAGCAAAGGCTATTTTTGCAGGTCTTTATGAGAACAGACGACTAGCGCCTCGCCCGATATTCGACACCAACAGAGGAAATTAAGAAGAACGCCTGCGCGCCGTAAGACGTGCAGGAAAATCATCCTTGAAAAAGTACAAAAAAATAAGTGTGACACTGTCCGCGCGTCTGGCTTAAGTATGTGATAAAAGTTTTGTAAAAGTGCTATTTTATTTGGTTTTGTTGAGTATAGGCTCGCTGGCAGGCATTCTCAATAGTTAATCGTGATGAATGAAAATGCCCGTTAAGTGACTGTTACATCAGGGTATTATCACTATTAATTAGCATGCCTTGTCTGAGCTTCCTGCTCTGATTCCTGTCCATTGTCTTGCGGGCTTTCATGCTGCAAAGAGAGCCAGCGGCCCAAAACTATCAACAATAGTGTAGACAGCATGATCGTGACTGTCGCCATGAGCGGATGCACAATAAATGCGGAAACCAGCAAGCTGGCAAGGAAGCACAGCCCGAGCTGCAGCGTATTTTGCAATGCTGCCGCCTTGCCTGTATTAGCAGGAAACGGCATTAATGCATTTGCGACAACAATTGGGTAGGTTGCACCATTCACCAAAGCCATCAGACAGAAAGGGATCAGCAGGCTAATCAGCCCGGCATCCGTGAACATGGCAACACAGAACAAAGTCACCATACTGACGCCGTAACCCGCCAGTAACCATGGCAGAATTTTATTACCGTCCAGCTTGCTGATCACAACACGGCAACCAAAACCACCAAGCAGGAAAGCAATAGTCTGCGGGACATAGCTCAGCCCGATGGCACCGGGTGAATAACCCATGTCGCTCAGGATAAACGGTGAACCCGTTAACCACGCAAAGAATCCGGCTGAACAGGCGGCATAAATCATGACATTCCCGCTGTAAACAGGCGATTTCAGTAACGTCGCAAACCCTGTTTTATCAGCCTTCGCTTGTTTTGCAGGTTTATTCTCACGCAGAGTCAGCGTCGTCAGCACCAGGACGACGGCGACTGCGGTCAGCAGAGCAAAAATGGCTTCCCAGTCAAAATGATTGAGTACCCACGCACCAAGTAATGGTGCCAGTGCCGGAGAAAGAGCCACTAACGGCATAATGCTGGCGAAGGTTTTTTTCGCCACATCGGCAGAGAAACGGTCAACAACGATTGCCTGCCAGGTGACTGCGGCGGCACAAACGCCCATCGCCTGTAAGAAGCGCAGGGCCAGAAGGGCGCGTACATTCTCAACCCAGATAACGCCCAGACAACCGACCGCAAACAGTGTCAGACCAAGAAGCAATACCGGTTTACGGCCGATCCTGTCTGACAACGGCCCCCATAACAACTGACCGAGAGCAAATCCGCCGAGAAAAATGCTCAGACTTGCGCTGATCATTCCGGGGCTGGTCATCAGACTGGTTTGCATGGCGCTGAACGCAGGCAGATACATATCAGTGGCTAAAAAGCCCAGCATGCTCAGTCCCGCGAGATAGAGCATAAATCCAAAGGAGGGTTTCATTATCGTCTCGTTAATTTATTTATTGCAGATGATGTGATGCAGATTACATACCGGAGGCGGAGTTTAACGCTTTGATAACAGGCTTGTGAAACGCTAATATTTGCACTCTGCTATCAAAAATATTGAAGGCTGAATTATGTGGTCAGAATACGCCCTTGAAGTGGTAGATGCCGTGGCAAGAACGGGTAGTTTTAGTGCGGCAGCGCAAGATTTGCACCGCGTGCCTTCTGCTATAAGCTATACCGTCCGTCAGCTTGAGCAGTGGCTGGCCGTGCCGTTGTTTGAACGTCGCCATCGTGACGTGGTACTGACGCCTGCGGGAAAGGTTTTTGTCGATGAAGCGCGGATTCTGACAAAAAAAATGATAGCCACGCGCCGGCAGTGTCAGCAGGTGGCGAACGGCTGGCGCGGCGAATTACGTGTGGCGGTTGACCGGATTGTAAAACCCGCACGGACACGGCGTCTGGTGCTCGATTTCTACCGCCATTTTGCGGACACCGAACTCATTATTCACTCAGAAGTGTTTAATGGTGTCTGGGATGCGCTGGTTGACGGGCGGGCAGACGTGGCGATCGGTGCTACACGCGCGATACCGGTTGGCGGGGGCTTCAGTTTTCGTGACATGGGATTTATGGACTGGCATTGCGTCGTCAGCCCGCAACATCCGCTGGCGCAGTTATCCGGCGCGCTGAATGATGATGAGTTGCGGCCTTATCCTGCACTCTGTCTGGAAGACACCTCCCGGACATTGCCTAAGCGGGATACATGGACGCTGGATAACCAGCGGCGGCTGGTCGTGCCAGACTGGACCTGCGCGCTGGAATGCCTGACCGAGGGCTTATGCGTGGGTATGATGCCGGTTCATCGCGTCACGCCGTGGATAGAACAGAAAAAGTTGCAGGTGCTGACGCTGGAAAATACGTTTCCCGACAGCCCGTGTTGCCTGACGTGGGATCAAAGCAATCCGTCACCCTCGCTGGCCTGGTTGCTGGAATATATGGGCGATACAGAAACCATGAATCAGGAATGGCTGCGTGATTAGAAAAAAAACGCCTGCATCTGCAGGCGTTCGATATCTGTTAACGGCGGTAATCGCGGTACGGACCATCGGCTACGGAACGGCGTTCGACCAGTTTCGGATGCACCTCAATGGTCTGAGACTCTTCACGCTTACTGACAATTCTGTCCAGCAACATGGTAAAGGCCATTTCACCCAGACGTTCTTTCGGCTGATGCACGGTTGTCAGCGCGGGGGAGAAGTAACGGGCGTTACGCACATTGTCGTAACCGATCACGGAAATATCCTGAGGAACGCGCAGGCCCAGTTCGTCTGCGGCACAGATTGCGCCCATTGCCATCACATCGCCACCACAGAATACGGCAGTCGGGCGGTGCTTCTGCATCAGAATTTTATGCATCGCCTGATAGCCCGATTCCGGCTCGAAATCGCCCTGAACTACCCATTCGTCACGCAGCGGAATATTGGCTTCAGTCAGTGCTTTCACAAAACCCTGGAAGCGGCCACCGCCGGTATTACGTGCCAGTTGGCCCGGGATCACCCCAATATCACGATGACCGCGTTCAATCAGATAACGCCCGGCCATGTAACCCCCTTCGAAAGCATTATCAATAATGCTGTCGGTGAAGTTCTTACGCGCTTCGCCCCAGTCCATGACCACCATTGGGATCGAACGGTGCTCCTCGAGCATATTGAGCAACTCATCAGGATATTCCGCGCACATCACCAGCAAGCCATCGACGCGTTTTTGCGCCAGCATTTGCAGGTAGGCTTGTTGTTTCTCCAGATTATTATGCGAGTTACACAAAATCAGCGTATAGCCTTTGGAGAAGCAGCTGTTTTCTACGGCTTCAATCACTTCGGCAAAATAGGGCGCTTCGCTGGAGGTGGCAAGCAGACCGATCGTTTTGGTGTTATTGACCTTCAGACTGCGGGCTACAGCACTCGGCGAGTAATGTAACTCTTTGATTGCAAGGAGAACCGCTTCTTTGGTTTCTTCGGCGACGAAACGTGTTTTATTGATGACGTGCGACACGGTTGTAGTGGAAACGCCAGCGCGCTTTGCGACATCTTTAATCGTTGCCATGTAAACAATGACTCCTGAACTCACGTGTTTCAGCACGTTAGCATTATGTTAATCGTTTGCTTGCGTGGATCTCACTGCTGGCTTCTAAAAGGGCAGTGAAATCGTTGGGTGGATTCTTCAGAATGAGGCGTGAAATGCTCTCGGGTGAAATCAACCAGCACACAGGCGTGTTAACCGACAATTTTCTCTTATAATGCAGGAAAGTGGAAGTAAAATTCTCAGGGATACATTGTCATTCAGCACAAGATTTTAAATGTTAATTATGCGAAAATG
Source organism: Rahnella sp. CJA17(1/100) (assembly GCF_963881615.1). Classification (NCBI taxonomy): domain Bacteria; kingdom Pseudomonadati; phylum Pseudomonadota; class Gammaproteobacteria; order Enterobacterales; family Yersiniaceae; genus Rahnella; species Rahnella sp. CJA17(1/100). The sequence continues at coordinate 417,806 of NZ_CAWOJA010000044.1, forward strand.
CGTTGGCACACAATTAGTGTGGCTTAAAAAATGCCACAATTTGATCCGAAAGGGGGTTTGATGGACAGCAACCTGAAATTATCGTTGATCACCACGGTATGCGCTTTGCTTATGATTATCGCTTTCAGCTTCACTGCGGTGATGAACTGATTCAGTAAGTGAACCGCTATAAAAAAGGGCGATTCCTGTTACAGGAATCGCCCTTTTCAATTTTACGCAGTGGCCGTTACCGCCGATACTCTTCCCTGCAGAAACTCTTCGTTAAATGCTATTCAATGGCTGATTAGCGAAACTTCAGACTTAACGAATTGTTTATTATCGGATCGTTTTCGGCGTCATTACCCGGCGTGCACCCACATAATGATCTTGCCAGTAATCGTCGCCGAGAGAGGTGATTTTAATGTCTTCGCCCGTTCTTGGAGACTGAATAAACTTGCCGTTCCCCACGTAAACACCAACATGGTCTGCTGCGCCGCGGTTATTGATTCTGAAGAACACCAGATCACCGCTTTCAAGTTCGCCGCGTTTGACCGGAGCCGCATCGCGCAGGTGATACATTTCATTCGCTGTGCGTGGCATCTTAATACGGATCAAATCTTTGTAGGCGTAATAAACTAAGCCGCTGCAATCAAAACCGGTATTCGGCGAGGTTCCGCCCCAGCGATACGGTTTTCCTACCTGATGCATCAGTTTGGTCATCGCCGTTTGCTGGGCATGCTGATAGCGTTTTTTATGCGTTGCACTTAGCGTAATCGGTTTGCTGTCTTCTTCAGGCTTTTTACCTTTACGGTGCCGGCCATACGCTTCTTTTTTACTGACCCTTTCTGTGCTGTTTTTCGCGAGTGAACGGGTTTTGGCGTGTTTCTCTGTTTTGCTTTCGGCCCGTGTGGTCTTCAGTGTCTTTTCTTTTTTACTTTCGGCCCGGGTCGTTTTGACACTTTTCTCCGTCGTGGTCTTTCGTTTAGCCAGTTCGGTGCTTTTAACTTTCTTCTTCGAATTCTTGTCCTGAATTTTTTGTTCTGTCACTGGCGCGATTTTAGTTTTTTTACTGGTTTTCGCGGCCACCGTTTTTCGCTTTCGCCGTTCTTCAGGTGCAGCCTGATTAACATGGCTTTTACGCTGATCGGCAGAAACACGTGTCTGCGGCGATGCATGTGCCATATTCAGAAATAGCTGGGTAAAGAGCAGCACAAAAAGCGTGAACAGTAAGCGCATAGCTTCGTTACCATGAGTGGTAGGTTAAACATCAGGGATGTCAGAGTATTGCCTAAAAGAACCTGACAAAAAAGCACGAATTGACTCGATTCTAGATCATATTGTGAGAAAAAGTTAATGGCTTTTTTTATGTCGAAATAACCGCCATTTTTAGTCAAAAAAATAACCACTTTTCATGGTGTTAATATTTGAGTTAAAGAATGGAATTTTGCAAATCTGGCGTTATCGATGAACGCCAAAAATGTTATTCTCAATGAATGTTTAAAGATGTGAGCCTGAGCGCACACATTAAAGATTGTTAAATAAAATGCCAGTATTGAGAAAGACCCCACAAAAAATGGCGTTTTTATCTGATGGCTGCCATCGTTACAATAGAAGGTATTGTGATTGCGCACCGTCTCTTTATGCTGCGCGTGAAGAGTAATGATCGTGACAGCCTGTACCGGCTTGAGGAAGCAAGAAATGACCACTCCAACAATTGAAAAAATTCAGAAGCAAGTTTCTGAAAACCCGATTCTGCTGTACATGAAAGGTTCGCCGAAACTGCCAAGCTGCGGTTTCTCCGCTCAGGCTGTTCAGGCGCTTTCAGCCTGTGGCGAGCGTTTCGCTTACGTGGATATCCTGCAGAACCCGGACATCCGTGCTGAGATGCCAAAATTTGCTAACTGGCCAACGTTCCCGCAACTGTGGGTTGACGGTGAACTGGTTGGCGGCTGCGACATCGTGGTTGAGATGTTCCAGCGCGGCGAACTGCAGCAGTTGATCAAAGAAACCGCTGAGAAATACAAATCTTCTGAAGAGAGTAATACGACAGAAGACTAACGTTTTTTCGGCCGGAAAGTAAAAAGAGCGACATGATGTCGCTCTTTTTTTGTCTTCAGTTCGGCGCAAAAGCCGTTATTGCTGATTTTCTTCCGATGCTGTTTCGTCTTCGACTTCTTCGTCTGAAAGCGCCAGAGGCCAGCCGCCTAAGCGTTTCCAGCGGTTGACCAGCTCGCAGAACAACTCGGCTGTGCGCTCGGTGTCATACAACGCAGAATGTGCCTGGCTGCTGTCAAAGACGATGCCCGCGCTGATACAGGCTTTTGCCAGCACCGTTTGCCCAAGCACCAGCCCGCTTAATGCGGCGGTATCAAATGTGGCAAAAGGGTGGAACGGATTACGTTTCAGTCCGGCACGTTCAGCCGCTGCCATCAGGAAGCTGTGATCAAAATTGGCGTTGTGCGCCACGATGATCGCGCGGTTACAGTTTTGCTCTTTCATCCCTTTACGGATGACTTTGAAAATCTCGTGCAGGGCTTCATATTCACTGACTGCACCGCGTAACGGATTGGTCGGATCGATACCGTTAAACGCCAGGGCTTCCGGCACCAGTATTGCGCCTTCAAAGGGCTCGACGTGGAAATGCACGGTCTCATCGCTTTGCAGCCAGCCGTCCTCATCCATCTTCAGGGTGATGGCTGCAATTTCCAGCAGCGCATCGGTTTTGGCATTAAATCCGGCGGTTTCTACGTCGATAACCACGGGATAAAAACCACGAAAACGGCCTCTCAGGGCGTTAATGTCACTATTCTCGGCCATTAGTTTCTTATCTTCATCGAATTCAGCACGCATTATGGCAAATTTTGCCGCCACTTGCAGGGTTGTGGCAAAAATGGGTCAATAAAAAAGGGCGCGATTGCGCCCCTGTCAGTGTTCGGGGAAGATTAATTCCCCAGCCCCTGACCTGCGTGTTTGGATTCGATCAGCTCGATTTTATAGCCGTCCGGATCTTCTACAAACGCGATAATGGTAGATCCGCCTTTGACCGGGCCGGCTTCACGGGTCACTTTTCCGCCTGCATTACGGATGTCATCACAGGTTTGCGCGACGTTATCAACGCCCAATGCGATATGACCGTAAGCCGTGCCGATGTCGTAGCTGTCGACGCCCCAGTTATAGGTCAGTTCGATCACTGCACCTTCACTTTCTTCGGTATAACCGACGAAAGCCAGAGAGTATTTATATTCAGTGTTTTCGCTGGTACGCAGCAAACGCATACCTAAAACATCGGTATAGAAGCTGATAGCACGTTGCAGATCGCCAACGCGAAGCATGGTGTGGAGTAAACGCATAGGTTCCTCTTTATTTGCAGGATGAGAGTTAACGGGTCAAGCCTAACTGATAGCCGCCGTTTTGTCTGTATTACGGCGACGGCTTGTTGAATGACTGACCAAAAAAAACAGCAGAAGGAGGGCCTCTTCTGCTGCAAGGAGTGAATCACTCTTTTTTAATTATTACAGTGTCGGATAATCGGTATAGCCTTGCGCACCGCCGCCGTAGAAAGTTTCCGGTTTGGGTTCGTTGAGAGGCGCATGAGATTTCAGGCGCTCAACCAGATCAGGGTTCGCGATATAGCTGCGGCCAAATGCCACGGCATCGATATAACCTTTTTCGATCAGTTCTTCGCCTTTTTCTGCGGTGTAAGCACCCGCCCCCACAATCACACCCTGATAATGCGCACGGATCACTGCCCGGAATTCTGTGGAGTAAGGTTTGCCGCCAGCCCAGTCCGGTTCGGAGATATGCAGGTAAGCGAGTTTGCGCTTATTCAGTTCATCGAGCAGGTAGATAGCCGCCTGTTCCTGATCTTCGCCGTTATCCAGCCCGTTGAAGGGACCCATTGGCGAAATGCGGATGCCCACACGTTCAGCGCCAATAGCCCCGATGGCAGCATCAACCACTTCCAGCGTCAGACGGGTACGGTTTTCAATGCTGCCGCCGTATTCATCTTCACGCAGGTTGGACGCCGGAGACATAAACTGATGCAGCAGATAGCCGTGCGCGGCATGCAGTTCGATGTAATCGAAACCAGCTTCGGCGGAGCAGGCGGCAGCATGACGGAAATCATTCACGATCCCCGGAATTTCGCTGAGCGCTAAGGCACGCGGTGTCGGGCAATCGACACGAATGGCGTGACCTTGCTCATCCCGCAAGCTGGTCCGCGTGTTCGGGTTGACGGCCGAAGGCGCGACCGGTGTCTGGTTGTCAGGCTGAACGCTGTTATGCGAGATACGTCCGGTGTGCCACAGCTGAACCGCAATGCGTCCGTCTTTCTGATGTACGCCGTCCACGATTTTTTTCCATGCAGCGACTTGTTCCGGCGTATGCAGGCCAGGTGCGCCGGCATACCCTTTCGCCTGGAATGAAACCTGAGTGGCTTCAGTAATGATCAGGCCAGAACTGTGACGCTGTGCGTAATATTCGCCCATGAGTGGTGTAGGGATGTCACCCGGTTCGATGCTGCGCAGACGGGTAAGCGGTGCCATAAAGACACGGTTAGACAACGTGTTTTTACCGACAACAATGGGGGTGAAAAGCTTGGTCATTTCAATAACTCCGACGTTAATGGACTGATCGGTAAGACGTTCATGGATAACTTTCACGTCACCCGACCCTTTCTTAATGCCACCTTTCTATCGCATCTGACCTGTTTGTGACTACGCGCACGGTGCTTTTTCACCAAACGCATCCTGATTTCAGGTTTGCATCCATACTTTAAGTAAGGGCAAAAAAGATTGAAAAAGAGCCGGCGGGTGCCGGCTGAGGTGAGGGCAAACCTCTGTTTTCTTGGTGAGGGCTTGCGAAACAGTAGGGCCATTTTCCGACAGGTGAAAACGGCTAAACGGACGGTAGCAGGTCTGTGTTGCAGATATTTGAAGAATGAAACATAAGACGTAAATTACCTTGCGGGATAGCAGGAAAGCGTCTTGAATAAATGTTCACCGTTATTTGCGGAGGGTGTGTGGCTCAGCAGCTCGAATTTTTTGACATCCCCAGTCCATGCCGTGGCATTTGTCAGGCTGATGAACGCGGTTATTGCCGTGGCTGCCTGCGCAGCCGCGAGGAGCGTTTCGGCTGGATAAAAATGACTGACACAGAAAAACGCCATGTGCTGCGGTTATGTCAGCAACGCCTGCTGCGTCAGCAGCGTGCAGGAAAACAGCCGGACGAACCCTTGCCGCAGCAACCGGAGTTGTTCTGATTTCACCTGTCGTTTACCGCCATCGTGACGGCGGTCCGCTTCCTGACAATTCTTGCGCGTCGCATCAATACAGCACCACGGGCGTTGTGTATTCTGTGGGTCGAAAATCGAAAATATAAGGGATTCACAATGGAAGCACACACCCCGATTTCTCCGCAAGGGCCGGTATTTTCAACGCTGATTTGTGGTTACTGGCGGCTGATGGAATGGAACATGACGCCGCAACAGGTTCTGGCGTTCATGGAACAGCACATTGAAATGGGCATTACGACAGTCGATCATGCAGATATTTATGGCGGCTATCAGTGCGAAGCGGCATTTGGTGAGGCGTTGCGTCTTAACCCCTCTTTGCGCGAAAAAATGCAACTGGTCAGTAAATGCGGCATCGCCACCACGGCAGATCCCGACAACAAAATCGGTCATTACATTACGGATACGCAGTACATTGTGGACCGTGCGGAGCAATCACTGCGCAATCTGCGTACCGATTATCTGGATTTATTGCTGATCCACCGCCCGGATCCGCTGATGGATGCCGATGAAGTCGCTGAGGCGTTCACGCGGTTGCATAAAAGCGGCAAAGTAAAACATTTCGGTGTGTCCAACTTCACCCCGGCACAGTTCAGCTTGTTGCAATCGCGTCTGCCGTTTTCGCTGGTGACCAATCAGCTAGAAATTTCCCCCATTCATCAGCCCGCCATTCTTGACGGCACGTTGGATCTTTGCCAGCAACTGCGCATCAAACCGATGGCGTGGTCCTGTCTGGGGGGCGGTCGTCTGTTCAGCGATACAGAATTCCAGCCGCTGCGTGATGAACTTCAGACTGTCGCGAATGAAATTGGCGCAGACACTATTGAACAGGTGGTCTACGCCTGGGTCATGCGGCTGCCGTCTCAGCCGTTGCCGATTATCGGCTCGGGCAAAATCGGGCGCGTGCAGTCAGCGCTGAAGTCATTGTCTCTGGAAATGACCCGTCAGCAATGGTTCCGCATTCGTAAAGCCGCATTAGGATTTGATGTACCTTAATGTTTTCACGCGGGTTTTGTGGTGCTGACCGCAGGATCCGCCGGGCCATCTTCTGTTGAGATGGCCTGCTGCAATTGTGACAGCGAGCAGTATAAACGCCAGATCACGCCTGCCAGTTCACGCGCCGCAGGTTCCGGATGGTGAGCCAGTGAATTGCTCATCCGCATTAACTCAATCAACGTGGCGTCCAGATTTTCATGGCTGACGCCGCGCTCCGTCATTACCCCTTTCAGACAATGAATACACACATCCCGCACCGCAGACAGCGGATCCGAGCGGGTTTCCCATTCGCGTAACTGCCAGACAATATGGCTGCAATTAAGCAGCACCACACCCCAGCGTAATAACCAGGTTCGTGAGAGGTGATCTTTACTTTGATTGAGCTGATTCATCCGGTGATAAATCAGGGATTCAAACTGGAAATGGCTCAGCGAGGGGTTACGGCTAAGCTGATCCATAAAATCACGACGCAGGGCGCGGATAATGCGACGGCTTTTGCGCTTATCAGAGCTGGGCCTTAACACCTGAAAGGCAATTCCGGCCAACATCACACCGGCAATTTTCGCTACGCCGTCATTCATAAAAGACTGATAGTCGTAATCCGGCGGATTCGTGACGGCTAAAAAAGATCCCATAAACACAATCATTTGCCCCCATAAACCGGCGTAACGTTTGTATTGTAGTTTCATCATCTGCATCGTTACTAACATCGGCAGGAAGAAAGCGCAGAACACCCAGAAATTGTCGATTTGGACCATCAGCCCAAATTTCAGCAGGAAACAGCCGACAAACAGTAACCCCAATGATTTTATTAACAGCGTGATACTGCTGATCGGCGAGGCCGTGGAAGAATAAAGCACGCAACTGACAGCCGTCAGCGCCACAGCACCGGCACCTGAATCCCACTGCGTCGTCATCCAGAAGGCGCAACCGATCACAATACACAAAAATGTCCGCAGCCCGTTGTAAGCGGCCTCAAGGGTATCGGTGTGCTGGGCAAGATGGCTGATTTTCGGTGGCTGGAGAGTGTCGGCTTTGGCTGCGTTGGCATTTTCCACCCGTTGCAACCAGCGTTCACTGCGAAGATATAGCCAGCAAAAATCGCGTAAACGGTGCCAGAAAGCCTGATGGCGGAAATCAGACGTATCCAGTGGCTGAATATGCAGCAGAATTCTGGACAGCTTGAATTTATCCGTGTCCGGCTTACGCAGTTCATCAAGCAAAACGACCAGTACCTCTTGTAAATTTTCCGGGGGATTGGGCCAGTTCAGCAGCATCCGGCGCAGGCTAGAAATGTAGCTGGTCATGCGTAATTGCTGATGCAGTAAATAATTAACGACATTATTTTGGCGACGCAGGCGGTAATGGCTCCAGAATGCCTGGATACGCAGAAGATTCATGGTCAGGATCTGGCCGATCAATCCTTCGTGCGACGTTCTGATCTGATCTGAAATTTCCGTACGCCACAACAATTGCGCATGTTCCAGCAACCGGGTATGCATTTTGCGCAGCGAGGTGAGCAGGGCATCACCGTCGGACGTACTGGGCAGCACCATCATCATAAAACCACCGCACAAAATACCGGTGATGACTTCGCCGACACGCGCCTGTGCGATATCAAAAATCTGTGTCGCATCGCTGACGTCTACGGTGGAGAACGCAATGATTGCCGCCGTGTAACCTGCCAGGGCAAACGCATAAGAGACATTGTTCTGATAATGGTTGGAGACGTAGGTACAAATCCCCAGCCATGCGGCAATGGCAAAAGTGAAGAGCCAGGGCTCATTCAGACAATGTCCGGCAATAAACACCGCGCCCACGGCACCCAGCAGGCTGCCCATAATTCGCCCGATACTTTTACTGATAACGCCGCCGACGGTGGGGAAACTCACCACCGCTGCCGAGGTCAGGGCCCAGTAAGGCTCGTCCATCTGAAATTCAAAAGCGATATAAAGCGCAAGTATCATCGCGATGGAATTGCGCAGGGCATAGCGCCATTGACCCCACGTGGCTTTTCCCCACGGAGTATTTTTCCATTCGAGCCAGGAAAGATTCACTGCGCGGCCTTAATTACGGATTGCGATTGTGCAGGTGGTTCCGGCAACCAGCACCACGTGTTCCGGCACATTCTCAAGCTGAATACGCACCGGCACGCGCTGGGCCAGACGTACCCACGGCACATTGGGTTTTACATTCATCAGCAAATCTTCCGGGGCATCGAGGCTCTGGTCATAAATAGCCCGGCCAATACTTTCGACCCGACCCTGCAACGGAATATTGCCGTTAAATAGTGTGATATCCGCCATGTTGCCTTCGCGAATATTTTTGAGTTTGGTTTCTTCGAAATATCCCAGAATGTAGAAAGAATGAATATCCACCAGCCCGACCAGCGGTGTCCCGGACGTGGCATAGTTTCCACGGCGGGTTTGCAGATTGGTGATATAACCATCAGTCGGCGCAACAATTGTGGTTTTACTCAGATTCCATTTGGCCTGTTCTAATGATGCCTGTGCCGCCTGATAGGCCGCCTGCATGGCTTTGGCGCTGATATTGGATTCATCAAGGGATTCGGCGGAAATAACATTGGTACCCAGCCCTCTGCGGCGCCGGGCTTCGTGACTGGCTTTGGCTAAATCAGCCGCGGCTTTCGCTACCGCAGCTTCGGCATTATCAACAGCGATTTTAAAAGGCACCGGATCCAGACTGAAAAGCGGGTCGCCGCTTTTAACAAACTGGTTATCATGGATATTTATTTCAATAATGCGCCCCGAAACTTCCGGCGTGATATTGACAATCTCGGCGCGCACTTTGCCGTCCCGGGTCCAGGGCGATTGCATATAATAATTCCACATCCACCAGCCTGCACAAATTGCGACCGCGAAAACCAGCACGGTAGAAAAATATTTGAGTGTCTTAAATTTCATTTCAGAGGTTCACCATAAGCATCAGTGCGGCACAAATAGAGATCACAAAAAGAGATAAATCCATCAGGGTGGGATGCCAGACTTCACCGGAATAAATCCAATCACGCAGCACGCGGTGTATCAAAAGCCAGAATACGAATCCCAGTAAAAATGCTTTGAACATCGGGGGGAAATAAAGTGAGGCACCCAGGACCAGATCCGGTAGCGGGAAGCCTGAGTGAAACATTTGCGCATTCACAATATTAATCTCTGCCAGTGATTGTGTTATAAACAAGCTTAACTTTGGAAGCAGAGACTCTGCTTCCGGATGCAATCGTACCTACTATTATATATAGAATTGTAATTTCTCGATTAATGTTCCTAAAACTAAGCTAAACTCTGGGGAGTTATCTTAGCATGCTAATTATAAGGAGGGGATAATTGGAATCGAATCTGGGGTCAGATCTAGCACGATTAGTTCGTGCCTGGCGTGCGTTGATTGACGATCGGTTAAAACCGTTGGAACTCACGCAAACACATTGGGTAACACTTCATAATATCAATATGTTACCTCCGGAGCAGTCTCAGATTCAGCTGGCGAAAGCCATCGGGATTGAGCAACCGTCTCTGGTTCGTACGCTTGATCAACTGGAAGAAAAGAAGCTGATCACCCGTCAGACTTGTGCGAGTGATCGCCGTGCTAAGCGCATCAAGCTGACTGAAGAAGCCGCACCGATCATTAATGAAATGGAATCAGTTATTGATTGCACGCGTAAAGAGATTTTGTCCGGCATGTCTTCTTCTGAAATCGAACAACTGGGCGGGATGTTGTCCCGGCTGGAAAAAAATATTGCTTCCCTGCAAAGCAAATCATAAGAATCGACTTTTATTACGTCACACAGCGTTGCTTTTGATCCGACAGAAAAGAATTACCCATAAAAAAACCGAAGCCACTGGCTTCGGTTTTTTGCGTTGAGACCGGGAAAATCAGGCGCCAGGGGACACAGTAATTGTGCTGCCGCTGCTGGCCATGCTCACACGCTGGCCGACGCTGAATTTGGTTGCTCCGACTTTCTGAACCACCTGAATGGTTGTACCGTCATCACGACGAATTTGCAGTTCTACGCCGTTTGAACGGTTAAGCGAACTTTGCACACCCTGACCTGCAACGCCACCTGCGACTGCACCTGCAGCGGTTGCCAGACTACGTCCGGTACCCCCACCGACGGTATTCCCCAGGAAACCACCCAATACCGCACCACCAAGTGCGCCGACGATGTTTGCATCATCTCCGCCCTGGATTTGTACTGCACGGGTAGACACGATGGTGCCGTAGGTCACTTGCTGAATTTGCTTCGCCTGGGATGCGGAGTAAACATCGCCAGACAGAGAGTTATCGCTGACGCAGCCAGCAAGGGAAACACCGGCAAGGGCGACGACGAGTAAACGCTTAATCATAAATAGCTCCTTTATTATGCTGCTGCATACGTTTGAGAGTAGCGGCACCAACAGAGAAAAAACAGTGCACAAGTTCAACATCAGTGTCGAAGGTGTCATATAACATACTTGTTTCACTTCCACCTAGTATACAGAAGGCGTGCTCAACTAATAATAAACGCAGGTTTACGTTTTAGACAGCAAAGTGCGCAATCAAAAATACGGGTATCCGATGTTGTTATTGGTGGTTTTTACAACACGGCTATTTTCAGGAATAAAAAACGTAACAAGAAAAACACGAAGTCATCACACCATGTAATAAAAAATCAGTAACTCATGGCGTTGCCCTTCAAATACCGATTACTCTGTGGTGATTACTTTTTCTGACGAGTTTCCTGGAGAGTTAAGGATGTTATCTATGAAGTCAGGTCGCTATATCGGTGTGATGTCCGGCACCAGTCTCGACGGTGTTGATGTCGTACTGGCCGCCATTGATGAGCACATGGTCGCGCAGCAAGCCAGCTATTCACATCCTATTCCTCTGGCTTTGAAAAATGCGATCCTCGGGATGTGTCAGGGCCAGCAGGTGACGCTTGAACAGGTCGGGACGCTTGATACTCAGTTGGGTATTTTGTTCGGTGAGGCCGTATTAGGTTTGTTGAAAAATGCCAATATCTCCCCTGACGAAGTGACCGCCATTGGCTGCCACGGGCAAACTGTCTGGCATCAGCCGAAAGGTGACACGACATTTTCTATGCAACTGGGTGATAACAACCGCATTGCGGCCATGACCGGCATTACCACCGTGGGCGATTTTCGTCGCCGGGACATGGCATGGGGCGGGCAGGGCGCGCCGCTGGTGCCTGCTTTCCATCAGGCATTGCTGGCTGATCCGGCCGAGCGCCGTATGATCCTCAATATTGGCGGCATCGCGAATCTTTCAATGTTGCTGCCGGGCCAGCCGGTGCGTGGTTACGATACCGGTCCGGGAAATATGTTGATGGATGCGTGGGTCTGGCGTCATCTGGCACAGCCATATGATAAAGGGGCTGAATGGGCAAATCAGGGGCGGGTGAACTTACGTTTGCTCCAGCAGATGCTGTCTGATCCTTACTTTGCCGAACCTGCACCGAAAAGTACCGGGCGTGAATATTTCAATATGGCGTGGCTGGAAAAGCAACTGGCGCGTGCTCCTGAAATCTCCCCGCCGGATGTGCAGGCGACGCTGGCTGAACTGACCGCAGTAAGCATCGCCGAGCAAGTGCAACTGGCTGGCGGATGCGACCGGCTGATGGTGTGTGGCGGCGGGGCGCGCAATCCGTTACTGATGGCGCGACTCTCAGCCATGTTGCCGGGCACGGAAGTTTGCACCACGGATGCCTGCGGTATCAGCGGTGATGACATGGAAGCACTGGCGTTTGCCTGGCTGGCATTCCGCACGTTATCCGGTCAGCCGGGCAATTTGCCGTCGGTTACCGGTGCAAGTCGTGAAACTCTGCTCGGCGCAATTTATCCGGTTGTTTCAACCCGTTCCTGATGCGTTCTCGGTTTTATCTCAATGTGCTGCGCCTGCGGGCGTGGTACATAAAAGAGATAATTGAAGACCATCAGGGAGCACCGAATGAAAAAGGCGATTATCGCTACGTTAGCAGGATTCACACTGGCAGGATGCAGCCAGTTCAGCCACCAGACCGAAAGTCCGACAGAAGAATTACACTACCAGTGCGGTACCTTACCGCTGACGGTTACGCTGGATAAACCGGCGCAGCAGGTCAGTATGGTTCTCGATGGTGAACAGCTGAAACTGAAACAGATTGAGTCCGCTTCTGGCACCCAATACAGCGATGGCCATTACACGTTATGGTCTAAAGGTAATCAGGCCTTTGTGCAGCGTGGTGAGAACGTCATTATTGACGACTGCGTCCAAAAATAACCCCCTTCATACTTCGAGTTGCAGATGCGCTGGCTGCGTTTACTCCGCGCCGCGTCAGGAACATTGAGATCCTGACGCGGCGGGTGCACAATGCGCTTACCTTCCTTAGATACGCAACTTAATCCATATGTCTGATAACAAAGAGTTTGATATTGCGGACTCGCGCCGCGAATACACCCGTGGCGGGCTGCGTCGTGCTGATTTAACCCCTGAGCCGCTGCCTTTGTTTGAACACTGGCTGAAACAGGCCTGTGACGCCCGTCTGGCTGACCCGACGGCGATGGTGGTGGCGACGGTTGATGAGCGCGGACAGCCTTTCCAGCGCATTGTGCTGCTTAAGCACTACGACGAAAAGGGGCTGGTGTTTTACACCAATCTGGGGAGTCGCAAGGCGCAGCAACTGGCAAACAACTCACGTATCAGCCTGTTGTTTCCGTGGCATATGCTGGACCGGCAGGTGATTGTGCTCGGCCAGGCAGAACGTCTCTCTACGCTGGAAGTCATGAAATACTTCACCAGCCGCCCGAAAGATAGCCAGATCGGCGCATGGGTTTCGCAGCAGTCCAGCCGAATTTCGGCACGCGGCGTGCTCGAAAGCAAATTCCTCGAACTGAAACAGAAATTCAGCAATGGCGAAGTGCCGCTGCCAAGTTTCTGGGGCGGTTTCCGCGTCAAAGTGGATTCGATGGAGTTCTGGCAGGGCGGTGAACATCGTCTGCACGATCGGTTCATTTACCAGCGTGACGAAGCAGAGCCTCAAACTGGCTGGAAAATAGACCGCCTCGCACCCTGACCACGAAAAAATACGCGATTTCCTAGCGCTCGGACGACGGGCGCTTTATTCTATGTCGTTCCCCGTAAAGGTGAGAGAAAAGGCACATGCACGGCATGATGTCAGACATGAATCTGCACACATTCAGTACATATTTCTGAGTACAAACAAACGGAGTCTTTGATGGCGAGCAGCAACCTGATTAAACAATTGCAAGAGCGGGGCCTCATTGCCCAGGTGACGGATGAAGAAGCGTTAGCAGAGCGACTGGCGCAAGGGCCAATTGCACTCTATTGCGGTTTCGATCCTACCGCAGACAGCTTGCATTTGGGACATCTGGTGCCTTTGCTTTGCCTGAAACGCTTTCAGCTGAACGGGCACAAGCCAGTGGCTCTGGTGGGTGGCGCAACCGGTCTGATCGGCGACCCGAGCTTTAAAGCCACGGAGCGCAAGCTGAACACCAATGAAACCGTGAATGAATGGGTTGAGAAAATCCGCCAGCAGGTTTCGCCGTTCCTGGATTTCAGCTGTGGCGAAAACAGCGCTATCACCGCCAATAACTATGACTGGTTCGGCAGCATGAACGTGCTGACTTTCCTGCGTGATATCGGTAAGCACTTCTCTGTTAACCAGATGATCAATAAAGAAGCGGTGAAACAGCGTCTGAACCGTGATGACAGTGGTATCTCCTTCACTGAATTCTCTTACAACCTGTTGCAGGGTTACGATTTTGCCTCCCTCTACGATCTGCACAAAGTTGAGCTGCAAATCGGCGGTTCGGACCAATGGGGTAACATTACGTCAGGTATCGATCTGACCCGTCGTCTGCATCAGAAACAGGTGTTTGGCCTGACCGTTCCGTTGATCACCAAATCTGACGGCACTAAATTTGGTAAAACTGAAGGTGGCGCAGTCTGGCTGGATCCGAAGAAAACCAGCCCGTACAAATTCTACCAGTTCTGGATCAACACGGCGGATGCTGACGTTTACCGCTTCCTGAAATTCTTCACCTTCATGAGCATTGAAGACATCAATGCGCTGGAAGAAGAAGACAAAACCAGCGGTAAAGCGCCACGTGCACAGTACGTTCTGGCTGAGGAAGTCACCGGTATGGTTCATGGTGCAGAAGGTCTGGCGGCCGCAAAACGCATTACGCAGAGCCTGTTCTCCGGTTCCCTGAGCGAGATGACAGAGGTCGATTTCGGCCAGCTTGCGCAGGATGGCCTGGAACTGTTTGAAGTGCCTCGTGATACGGATCTGCAACAGGCGCTGGTTATCGCCGGTATGGCACCGTCGAAAGGCCAGGCGCGTACCATGATTTCCTCTAACGCGGTTTCTGTAAATGGCGAAAAACAGACCGATACAGAATACAGCTTCGCTGACAGTGATCGTCTGTTTGGCCGTTATACCTTGCTGCGTCGCGGTAAAAAGAACTATACGCTGTTGCTCTGGGCATAAGTTTTAGGCCGGTAGGACGGGGGGCTGCAAGGTCTCCCGTTTTTGTTCCCTGATATCAGTAATCCCGCCATCTCCCCGATGACGTTGCAATCGGAAATTCTTCATGAAAAGCATTCTTTCTATCCAGTCACACACAGTTTTTGGACACGCGGGTAACAGCGCGGCGGAATTCCCTATGCGTCGTATGGGCGCAAACGTTTGGCCGCTAAATACTGTTCAGTTTTCCAATCACACTCAGTACGGACACTGGACCGGCTGCGTGATGCCTGCAGCACATCTGACTGAAATTGCGCAGGGAATTGCGGAAATTGATCGTCTGAAGGATTGCGACGCGGTGCTGAGTGGCTATATCGGTTCGCCGGAGCAAGGGCAAAGTATTCTGGAGATTGTTCGTCGGGTGAAAGCTGCGAATCCCGATGCCTGGTATTTTTGCGATCCGGTCATGGGACATCCTGAAAAAGGCTGTATCGTGGCGCCGGGCGTTGCTGAGTTCCATTGCAACCAGGCGCTGGTTAACTGTGACATTATCGCGCCGAATCTGCTGGAGCTTGAACTGCTGAGCGGTCACGCAGTGGCAAGCGTTGAAGAAGCCGTCGCCACTGCGCGGGAGCTGATCAGCAAAGGCCCGAAAATTGTGCTGGTGAAGCACCTGAGCCGCGCTGGTTATCACAGTGACCGTTTTGAAATGCTGCTGGTTACTGCGAGTGAAGCGTGGCACATCGACCGTCCGCTGGTTGATTTCGGTGTCCGTCAGCCGGTTGGCGTGGGTGACCTGACCAGCGGTTTATTGCTGGTGAATTTGCTCAAGGGTGAAGCACTGGATAAAGCGCTTGAGCACGTGACCGCTGCAGTTTATGAAGTCATGCTGGCGACGCATGCGATGGGTGAATACGAGCTGCAAATCGTGGCAGCGCAGGACAAAATGGTCAAACCTGAGCATCATTTCCCGGCGGTAAAACTGTAATCACTGCCTGAATACCTTTTTTCCTGAATAAAAAACGCCCCGCGCTGTAGCAGCCGGGGCGTTTTTGTTGGCGATCACACCACGAAATCGATTATTTCAGTCCTTCAGCCGACAGAGCCGCATCAACAGCCGGGCGTGCGGCAACGCGGTCAAGGTAGGCGTTCAGTTCCGTCAGTGCGCTCAGATCAAATTTCAGTGCCTTCGCCCAACCCATCACGGTAAACAGGTAAGCATCTGCCACGCTGAAACGCGTACCCAGCAGGAAATGATTGTCTTTGAGGGAAGCATTCACGTAAGCAAATTTTTTGCTCAGTGCTTCGCGGGTTAATGTCTTGAACTCTTCGGGGGCTTTGGGATTAAACAATGGCGAGAAACCTTTATGCAGCTCAGTTGCAATGTAGTTCAGCCATTCCAGCGCATGATAACGGGCCAGCGTGCCTTGTTCCGGCATCAGCTGACGGTCTGGTTTCTGGTCTGCCAGATACTGCACGATAGCCACGCCTTCGGTCAGAATACTGCCATCATTGAGTAACAGCGTGGGGATCTGCCCCTTGGGGTTCACTGCGAGGAAGTCATCACCGGTTTCTGTTTTCTTGGTCGCCAGATCAACCTTCTCAATGCTGAAGTCCAGACCCGCTTCACGCAGGATGATATGAGGGGAAAGGGAACAGGCTCCGGGTTTATAATACAGTTTCATAAACACTCCATTGGATGAGCAACCCGCCGGACCCCGCGAGACATTACCGTTTCACAGGGTGGCGATAGGGCTATATAAAAACTGCTTCTATCCTAGAACTGGCGGGAGCAAAAGTCAGTGTTTTAATTGTGACAGTGCGTCCGGTTACTCATATTCTGATCAAACATACGCTCTCAGCGCGAGTGCTGGTTCAGGAGGCCACGCACGGCCAGTTCAACGTTTTCCGGCGCGGGCAACATAGGAGAACGCAGCTCGTTATCCATCAACCCGTCCAGCGATAACGCAAACTTAATGGCCGCCGGATTCGGGGCAGAAAACATCAGACGAATCATTGGCAGTAAGCCAAAGAAGGTTTTACGTGCGGCAACGATATCCTGCTCTTTGAACTGTTTAATCAGTTGAACAAACTCTTCCGTGAAAATATGCGACGAGGCAGCAATCGCCCCTTTACCGCCCAGGCTCAGGGTTGAAAATATCTGCACGTCTTCGCCACACAGTACGTCGAGGTCGCCGTCAGCAATCAGTGAAAGCGTCAGGTCTATGCTGCCTCCGCAATCTTTTACGGCGGTAATGCGCGGATGTTTTGCCAGCTGACGGAATGTGTCCAGCTCCATCTGTACGCCAGTACGATAAGGAATATTGTAAAGCACCACCGGCACTGTGGCGTGATCTGCAATTTCCGTAAACCAGGCGACCAGCGCGGCCTGAGAAGGGCGGATGTAGTAAGGCGCGGGGATCAGCAAACCAGCAACAGGACGGTGTAAAATCGCATCCTGCATTTCACGGATAACCGGCATATGCGTGCCTGACAGCCCCATGATCACCTGATGACCCGGTACCACTTCCAGCACAGCATCCAGAACCTGCAGTTGTTCTTCTTTGGTGAGCATCGGGGCTTCACCGGTCGTACCACAGACGACGACGCCGTCAATGCCCCGTTTGAGCAGCCGGGTGCACAATGATTTCAGTGCAGTAAAGTCGATCTCACCCTGATGAAAAGGCGTGACCAGCGGGACCCAGATACCTGAAAACGATGACATGATGTAGTTCCTTAAACGGCGTGATTTATCAGCCTCGGATCATGTCAGTAAAACAGGGACGAGCGCCAATTGAATGAATTAATAAGGTGTTTTGAGTTATCTATGGTGCTTATAAATAGATGGTTTACGTACTGGATAACATGTTCATTTCATTGCTCAGTAACGTGCTTAACACTTCTACCGGCACGGGGCGCGAGAACAGATAGCCCTGGAGGTGCGAGCAACCTGCTGATACTAAGAAAGTTTTTTGCAACTGATTTTCAACGCCTTCTGCAATGACGTTGAGATGCATTTTATTGCCAAGCTGAGACACGGCAGAAACAATCGCGGCGGTATCATTCACTTCTGTGACGTACTGCACAAACGAACGGTCAATTTTCACGCTGTCTACCGAGATATCTTTTAGCAAACTGAGGCTGGAATAACCGGTACCAAAATCGTCGAGTGAAATTTTAACCCCGACCTGACGTAATTTAGCGAGATGGCTGAGGCTGATCCCGTTGGCGTTCATCACCGAGGTTTCGGTCAGTTCAAGTTCGAGCCGTGAAGGCGGGAAATCTTCCTCTGCCAGAACCGCCAGAATACGCGGTCCGAAATCCGGTTCACCGAGTTGAACAGCAGAAACGTTTATTGCCAGATTGAGCCGTTCAAAATTCCTGATATCCCGACACGCCTGCCGCAGAACAATTTCACCGAGCTGAATAACCAGTCCGGTCTCTTCGGCCAGGGCGATAAACTGTACCGGCGAGACTTGTCCGAGCACGCCGTGGTTCCAGCGTGCCAGCGCTTCAACGCAAACGACTTTCTCATCGTGGCTGCGTAAAATAGGCTGATAAACGCAGGTCAGGTCACCTTCTTTGGCCAGTGATTCCGCCAGCGCTTTCACCATAATGCGTTTACTGACGCTGCTGGCATCGAGCAATTCAGAATAAAACGAGAACATATTTTTGCCGCGCTGCTTGGCTTCCAGCAGCGCCGTATTCCCGCGGCGCATGATCTCGCCGGCGGTAATATTCTCTGCACCAAACATCACGATGCCGAATGAAATCGTAATCATCGGATTAGCCCGCGTCAGCGTAAACGGCTGGCGCATCATCACCAGTATTTCCAGCGCCAGATTATTGGCCATTTCACTGGTCGGATTATTGCGCAGGATAATCGAGAATTCATCGCCGCCGATGCGCGAAACTGTTCCGCTGTTGCCGACTTCATTACGCAGACGCTGGCCGAATTCGCAGAGAATGGCATCGCCCGCCTGATAGCCGTATGTGTCGTTGATGTAATTGAAATCGTTGAGATTCAACAAGAAGAGGGCGCAGGGGTCAGGGCGATACATGCGCCGGGCGGCAATCTGGCTAAGTTCTTCACTCAATGCCGTCCGGTTCGGCAAGCCGGTTAATACGTCATGACGGGCAAGGTAGCGGATCTGCGCTTCTGAACTGCGCAAAAGCGAAATATCCATAATAGAGGTCAGAATGAAATGCCGTGTCTCCAGCGTGACGCGGGATTTACGTACCAGCACATTGCGTCGCTTACCTGACGGGTCAACCAGCGTTTCTTCGTTGACCGTTTTCTCTCCGGTTTCCAGAACTTCAATATCGCGCTCACGCTGCCGGGCAGATTGTTCAGGATCTGTGAAAAAAGAAACATCCTGACCAATCAATTCTTCCCGTGGACGTCCATAAAATTCGCTGGCTTTCTGATTAAGGAATACCAGTTTACGCTCATTATCTTTAAGGACTGTCGCTTCGGGAAGAGCATCAAGAACTGCCTGGCATATCGCAATATCTGTAAGCATGAGTTAAATACCCCGAGCAGAAAATGAGTGTGATGTGGCACAGTTTGTTAGCCAGTAAACTCATCAGATTGTTTTTGCAATTATTACTCACAATCGGATGAGAATATTACCGTTGTTTTTAAATTTTAAAATTCAATCGGTTATCACGCCCTAAGTAAGGTATTCGATATATTATTCGGGTGAATAACGATCAACTCAGTTCAATGCGGTTTTTACCGGCGAATTTTGCCCGATACAAAGCATGATCTGCCTGGATTAATAAGGGCGAGACCGAATCCTGATTGGGCATCACGGAATGCCATACCGATATCGTTCGTCATCGGAATATTATTCTGCGAATTCAGAGCTAACCGAAGCAGGAGATAACCTGCCGTCAGATACGGTCCTGGGGAAATTAGCTTAACAGGACTGTGATAACAAATCGGTGAAAGAGTGTGGCGGGTATGCGAACTGTTATTGTGACTGATGATCCGTGCAGGACAGAAACACTTTTATCATATTTAGGAATTTCTTTATAAACGCTAAGACGACGGAAGAAGAACAGCCTGAAATGAAGTATCAGGGATGCTTTTTAGTCCCAAATTTTTCATCCCATTCGCGGCGGTAACGGCGGGATTGTTTACGGCCTTTCAGCCAGAGGTAGGTGCACACTGCACAAACACCCGCTGAGAAAACGATATTGCGCATATCCTGATCATAAAAAATGACCAGCACACAGTCGAGAGCAGCCACAATCGCAAACCACTTATGCATGTGCGACTGCCTGCGGGTTTCGGCATTCATTCTTTTAAGCTGACGTCCCTCTTCCAGAACCTTTCTTTTTACCATCGCACGCTCCCGGGATGAGTGGAGTCAATCATTTGACGTAGATTTTTTTGAAGGAGAGTAAACCGAAAAAAGCGGGTTATTATTCGCGATATTAACTGATCCTGAAATTATTATCGCGAACAACATGCCAGCGCTATTCGTTGAATAGCGCGATTTACTGACTGATTTTACAGTCTTTTAAACGTTATAGGCTGACTAAAAAATAGTTTTTTATGATGAAAAAGTATTACCAATTACTGCTGAGGATTGATTTATCAGGCCGTGGTGGATTATCTTTTTAGGAATTATCTTAATTCTCGGTGAGTAAATGAGCGATTCATCATCACGAAAGATCGTTGATAGTGCGAACATTTATCAGGATTTCGACACCCGTTTTTACGAATGGGAAGACGGAATGTCCAGCGCAGGTTTCAAACTTGAACTGCCGGATCGCAACAGGGAAGAATTTGACTGGAGCGTCACCGGCTACAACTTCGGCCGCGTGATTGGCGGTGTGCTGACTGTCAGTGAGCACGATATCAATCGCCAGTACGGCAACCTGTTTTCGATGCCCGATCATATCGTCATTTTCATTGTGATCATCGGGGGGATGGACTGCCAGTGTTTCGGCGAGCGGTTCATGCTGAGCCAGGGGGATATCCTGATCCAGGATATGTCGCAGCCGATTAAAATCCATGTGTATCCGGGCGAGCAGAAACCGCGTCTCGGTTCTTATCAGTACATTATTATGCCCAAGCACAGCCTGCATTTTAATGTCGATATTGCCTCGTTACACGGAAAGCGTATTCCGGCAGCCTCACCGGTAAACATCATTCTGCGCAATCATTTTGCGACGATGGTGCAGGTGTTTGATCAGATGACCGAACAGGAAGTACTGAGCACTGGCGAGGGTGCGGCGTCGGTATTCCTGCAAACACTGCATCTGGTGGCAGGGAAGAAGGTGGAACATCCGTTTGAGCAAAGTGCACGTCTTGAGCGCATTTGCCTGTATATCGAAAAGCATCTCGGCAGACCGATCAGTATTGATATTCTGTGCAAAGATTTTGCTATTTCGCGCTCAGGGTTGTATCGCCTGTTTGAACCGCTTGGCGGCATCGCGCAATTCATTCGCAGCCGGCGCTTACTGCTGGCGAAGCGCCTCCTGCGAACCTCTTCGATGTCGGATCAAAGTCTGGCCGCCATTGCGAGACAGTGTGGCCTGGAACCCAGCGCTTTACGTCGCTATTTCCATGAATTCTATGGCACAACGCCTTCTGAGATGCGGGAGAAATTCCGCCGTGATGCTGAGCAATCGGGGCAGGCGGATGCCACTCATGTGAATTGGGTGACTTCGCTTTAATGCATTGATTGCCCCATTTTTGTACGAAAAGTGTTAACCATTCACGCATTTCCTGATCTGTCATTATTCTGATTTTGCCTCAGCGAGGCGGAATCAGAGCCGTTTTCCCGGCCAAACACAGTAGACTTGGTGAAATAGTCATCAGTAATCATTGAGAGCGCATTATGTTAGTCCCTCAACCGGCAGTTGATGAACAGGCTCGTCTTGCCATACTGGCTTCTCTGGGGATCCTGGATTCCCCCGGAATTGAGGAGATCGACCGTATTACCCGGATGGTCGCCCGGCAGTTTCAGGCTAAGGCTGTCGTTGTTTCATTGATTGACGCGGATCGCCAGTGGTTCCTTTCTCACACCGGCATTGATATTCATCAGTCTTGCCGTGATACCTCCTTTTGCGGTCATACCATTCTCGAGCCCGGTCCGCTGATTGTCAGGGATGCCCGGCTCGATTTGCGCTTCCACGATAATCCGCTGGTGACCGGCGCGCCTCACATCGTGTTTTATGCCGGCTGTGCCTTGCATTCAAAAGAGGGTGTGGCGCTGGGCGCGTTATGCCTGATTGATGATCGCCCGAGGGACTGGTGTGAGGAGGAACAGCAGACTTTGCTGGATATGACGGCGCTGGTACAAAGTTATATTTTTCACCTTGAAAACCGGCAGTACACGGCGCGGGTAGAAGATAATCTGGCGAAAACTGAGGCTTTATTTGAACAGACATTTGCGCACGCTGCCGTCGGCTTCTCCTTAGTCGGACTCGACTGGCGCTGGCTGCGCATCAATCCGCAGGTGTGCAATATGCTGGGTTATGCCGAATATCAGCTGCGCGCCTGTTTGCTGCATGACGTGACCCATTCCGATGATCTTTATGCCGAAAATGTGCTGATTCCCCGTTTGCTCTCCGGTGAAATAAACAGTTTCTGCATAGAGAAACTTTTACAGCGGGCGAACGGCAGCACGCTGTGGGTGACTCTGACGGCCTCACTCGTGCGTAATGTGGCTGGTGAAGCCCATCACTACATTGTTGTCATCAGCGATATTACTGAGCGTAAACATATCGAACAGGCATTGTATTCACTGCAGGGGGATCTGGAACGCCGTGTGGCCGACCGGACTTATGAGTTGCAGGTGGCGATGGATCAGCTTCATCAGGAAATCGCCCAGCGTCTGACCCGGGAACGGGAACTGACGGAAAGCAAAAACCGCCTCAGAGCCATCACCGATAACATTCCCGCGCTGATTTGCCATGTTGATGCGAATGAACAATACACTTTTGTGAATCATTTTCACGCCAACTGGTATGGCGTCGAAGAAACACAGGTCAGCGGGAAGCAGGTCAGGGATGTGGTAGGAGATGACAGCTATCAGAAAATTAAGCCCTATATTCGCCAGGCTTTGCAGGGAATGACAGTAAGTTACGAAATCGAATTGTCGGATCACTCCCATCATGCCAAGGGCGGTGTTTTGCATACCACGCTTATCCCCTGCGACGATATTCGCAATGGTTATTACGGCCTTTCAACCGATATCAGTGAAATTAAAGCGTTACAGGCTCAGCTGGAATTTGAGGCAAATCATGACGCACTGACCGGATTACCAAACCGGCGCGCGTTCCAGCAGTCACTGATTCATGCCGCCGGAAAACAAGAAAAAGCAGATAGAGACATCGCATTGCTCTTTTTGGATATTGATAATTTTAAAGCGTACAACGACACCTACGGGCACGAATTCGGCGATTTAGTCCTGAAGTTTTTTGGATATACCTTACGTGAAAATCTGCGTTCACAAGATATTGTGGCGCGTCTGGCGGGAGATGAGTTTACCGTTTTGTTGAGCGGGCTGATGAATACTGAGAGTGACGTCAGCCGTATTTGCATCAGCCTGATGAGTGCTCTGCATTCCATCGAGTGTATCGCAGGTGTCCCGGTGGCGCTGTCTGCCAGCATCGGCGTGGCGATTGGTCGCGCGCGCCAGTCATTGCTGCCGGATACGCTGCTGGCGCGGGCTGATGCCGCGATGTACCGCGCGAAACAAAGTGGAAAAGGCCGGTATTATTTAGGATAAAAAATTTAGGATAAAAAAACCGATACAGGCCGGACACCGAGTAAATGAAACATTCCTGAGGCGATAAACGCTGTTCGCTGACGGCAGGCGTTTCTTACGTTTTGATGATTATCTTGCTGCTTTTTTCGTTATAACACACGGCATTGTCCGGGATGTTCTTATTGATGAACGACATCGCACCAATGGTGACATTGTGGCCGATAGTAATGTCATTGCCGATAATGCAGCAATTGGCGCCGATATCCACATTATCGCCAATGATTATACGTCTTTTCCCCTCATCGACTTTAATGCCTATGGTGGTGTTTTGCCGGATCCGGACATTCTTCCCAATCATGCAATGAGGATTGATGACGATACCGGTGAGATGAGGAAGCCTGATGCCTTCTCCGATCTGCGTTCCCAGCATGATCTCGATGCCATACTTTCTTATTAACGAGTAGTTAATCTTACGGGCGCGGGCTTTGCAGAAATGGCTGTCCGTCGCATATAAGTAGCTTGCGATACGCCACCAGAAAATGTACCGGTGCTGGGGTTGTTTTATGCACCTGATGATTATCCGTCGCCAGGAGAAATCCTTTTTGTTCTTAAGAATATCGGCGGATAAATAGCGGGTTAATTGCTTATATTGACTGTGATTTTCGTGCATCAGGATGGTTCCGTTTTCGTAAGTCTCGCTTACGCAATCCTAACACAATGAATACTTATCCCAAATTCCAGCCATAAAAAAACGCCTCCCGGAGGAGGCGTTCGTCAGCCCTCATCAGACGCTTGCGCGTTTACTGAGCAGAAGCCAGTTCAGGTTGTTTCTCATCAGTTTCACGATCCAGCGTCATGCGGTGCAGTTTAGATGCAGTGACCAGCATCAGCACAGCAATCACAGCGGTTGCAATACCAATCTGCAGGAACACGTGGCTATAAATTGCCAGTGAAGCATGCGCGTCATCAATGTCAGCAGGCACGGCAGTCAGATTGGCCACGTAACCCGCGATAATTGCAGCGGCTGCGGTGGTCAGGAACCAGGCACCCATGATGAAGCCCATCAGACGCTGCGGAACCAGTTGAGCAACCATCGCCAGACCCAGACCGGAAATCATCAGTTCGCCGATACTCTGCAGCGCGTAGCTCAGTACCAGCCAGTTTACTGACACAATGCCTTGCTCATTCGCCAGGCTCGCACCCCACGGCAACACCAGGAACGCACCGGAACACAGCACCATACCCATCGCAAACTTGTGCGGCATTGGCATACGGTCACCGACCTTGGTGTAGACCGCCGCCAGAACCGGGCTGGCAACCATGATCCAGAATGGATTCAGCGCCTGGAACTGCTCAGGCTGGAAGCTGATACCCAGCAAATCGTGGCCTACGTTGTGGATAGCGAAGAAGTTCAGCGACGTTGGCATCTGGCTGTACAGCACGAAGAACACCACCGCTTCCATCATCAGCAGGAACGCCACAATCATCTTCCGGCGGGCGATGCCTTTCATTGAGAACGTTTCTTTCGCAAACACAATAATGATACCGACGGAAACCACACCCAGAACCATACGTGCGATGGTTTGGTTATGCAGTAACCAGCTTGACAGGAACACCAGCGCGACAACACCGACCAGCACCATCAGCAGTTTTTTGAACTGCAGCGGCGCGAAGTCTGGTTTTGACCCCTGACGTTTGACCCATTTGCGGCAGAACAGGAAGTTCACGATGGTGATCAGCATACCCACAACGCTCAGGGAGAACGCGACACTCCAGCCGTACTTCGCGGCCAGCCATGGTGTTGCCAGCATGGAGAAGAACGAACCGATGTTCACCGACATGTAATACATGGTGAATGCGCCATCGAGACGCGGGTCATCTTTTTCGTAGCAGGTAGAAAGCAGTGAGGATGGATTTGCTTTAAACAAGCCGCTACCGACGGCGATAGTCGCCATACCCAGATAAACCCAGAAAATTTCATGGCCGGAATAGGCAACGAATGAGTAACCCAGCGCCAGCACAATCGCGCCAAGCACGATCACGCGTTTTGAACCCAGCACTTTATCGCCCAGCCAGCCGCCGATAGCGACGAAGCCATAGACCAGCGCACTGAATGATGAGAACAGGGTGATGGAGTCGGCTTCACTCAGGCCAAGCATTTTGACCAGGTAAACCGCCATGATCCCTTGCAGGCCGTAGTAACCGAAACGTTCCCACAATTCGATGGAGAAGATCAGGTAAAACGCTTTTGGCTGTTTGAAGGCGTTAAGACTCACGCTTTCATTGTTTGGTGTTTTGTTTGCAGTTGACACTCGTACCTCTGTTTATTCCTTCCGGCCGTATGTGGCGGAAACGCATAAGTGGCGCGAAATAAGCACCCTTTGCATTGTTATAAGATGGGATGACGGCAAGTAATGTTCACTATCTTCGTAAATGTGGCAAGGAGTTTGACATATGCTGTTACATTTAACTTATCCGACGTGATTAAACTATGTTCGAAATGTTATGCAGAATTAATGTTTATGTTTTCTAAATAGACAATATGAATATGTTGCACGAATTGTAATCGCTACTCTTATAGTGCCATTGTTTTACAGGGAAATACTTAAGTGGTTTATTTTTCTGATTTGGCGTGAATATGTAGTGAATATCTCTGGTGTGTTGTGCTTTATATGGTGGTTTATGAATGGCTTGTTTGCTGCTGAAGACGCAACCAGAACGGCGCACAGTGTAATGTGATCCGTTTCTCGTTTTAACACTAAATTTTCGATTGAAAATAAGATTAATACGACTTATGCCGGTTAGGTGGCGCAGGTATTTACAATTGGCATCACCGGCAGGGGAATATCCTGCCGGAATGAGGGGAGAAAGAATGAAGGTAAACAGGTGAAGAACTACTGATTCAGGGTATCGCCAAGCGTCTGAATCAGACGGTTAGACCAGCTGAACAGCGCCGCAGTCAGCAGAATATCCAGAGATTGTGTTGCCGTATAACCTGCATCAGACAAACTATGCAGCTGGCGTGCATCAAAACGTTCCGGGGTACGGGTCAGGGCGACCACCGTTTCCAGCAAGGCAATCTCTTTTTTGTCTTGCAGATTTTTCGACAGCGTATCAACGGCATCATCGCGGTGATTTTCTGCGAATAATTCGTTAATCAGCATCTCATTCCCCGCCGCTTCAAGATACAAACGTCCGTGGATCCCGGCGCAATACAGACAACCGTTCAGCTGCGACGTGGCTACGGCAGCCAGTTCACGCCACGCGGCCACCGGCTGCGCCCCTGCCTGCATAATATTATTAAATACCGCAGAAAATTCGCTCAGCGCGTCGGCGTCATGCACCAGCAATGTATAGAAAGAGGAAGAACGCGCATCTGGCGCGATTAAATCCAGTACATCCTGCTGATGCTGGCTGGCATTTTCCGGTACCACTTCAGGTAAACGCGACGTCCATTGCAACATTGCCAGTGAAAACCCTTTCTGCCCGCAACCTTCCGGCGAAAGAAATCCTGGCAATACGGCGGCGGCGCGGCCGCGTAAACCATTCAGAACCGCCAGTACGCGTGCCTGATAGCTGACAAAGCCAATCACTTGCGTAAAGGTCACGATATCGCGCGTGCTGAAACCCACGTCATAAAGCTGATGCAGCATCGGTGCAGTAATCAGCGTTGGCTGGGTTGCGAGTAATCGTGCGAACTGGGTAATGTGGGTCTGGCGGATGTTACTTTCACGGGAGGCGTCAGGGCTGGGAAGCGGGGCGAGACGGGCAGCGTAATGGCTACAAAGTGTCTGTACACCGCTGACCTGTGCCACCGTCAGCGCACTACTGAGACGGTCATACAAGGATAATGTTTCGGTACGTGAAACCTGCAGATTGTCAGGAAACAGTACCTCATAACAGGCGCGGGAAGCCCTCAGTAGTCGCTGGCGGTCGTTAAGTAACTGGCGAAGTGTCGGGTCAAGTTGAGCATCAAGGCCCAGCAGAAAGCGATCCTGTACCAACGCAGCGTGCGGATCGAGCGGCAGATGACCATATTGGCTGGATTGTGTTTCATGATACCAGCCGCTGTGCGCGGCCTTGCGTTGTTGTTCCATGAACGGGTCCTTTCTTCAAGCCTGCTACTCAGGCAAATTATCAGACCCTATCGTTGCCGATACTGCTGCCGATATAAAATAATGTTAAGCGATAAATCATATCGAAAAGGAATAGAAGAGGGTGGATTTGCATAATAAAGAAAACGGCATCAGTTTCCTGACACCGTTCAGGGGGTGAATCTGCCCGTTTATTATGCAGAAGGGGCGTTAATTACCGTCACGACGCCAGGCATCAGCAGTCAGCGCTTCGCCAAAGTGACTCGAAATCAACCGTTTGGTGAGGTCATGCAGCGGTGCCGCCAGAACTTCGGCCGTATTTCCGCGTTCCACCACCTCGCCTTCGTGCATCACCAGTACCTGATCGCTGATGTGTTTCATCATGCCCAGATGCTGCGTCACGTAGATGTACGAGATGCCCTGTTTTTCCTGTAATTCGAGCATCATATTGATGATTTGTGAACGCATCGACATATCCAGAGACGCCAGCGCTTCATCAGCCACGATCACTTTGGGTTGCAGGATAAGTGCACGTGCCAGTGCCACGCGCTGCTTCTGACCCGACGCCAGCATATGCGGGTAATAATTGGCGTGATCGGGCAGCATGCCGACCAGCCGCAATGTCTGGTTGATGCGTTGTTCGCGCTGTTGTGCATCCATTTCGCTGTTCAGTCGCAGGGGCGCTTCGAGTAACTGCCCGATACG
This sequence comes from Rahnella sp. CJA17(1/100), assembly GCF_963881615.1. Classification (NCBI taxonomy): domain Bacteria; kingdom Pseudomonadati; phylum Pseudomonadota; class Gammaproteobacteria; order Enterobacterales; family Yersiniaceae; genus Rahnella; species Rahnella sp. CJA17(1/100). Next base: position 446,078 of record NZ_CAWOJA010000044.1, read on the forward strand.
CTGACGTGGATTAAGTGAGGTGCTCGGGTCCTGAAAAATCATGCGGATTTGCTGGCTGCGGAAACGATAATCACGAAACGTCAGCGGATGATCATCAATCAGAATTTCGCCGTCGCTCGGCTCGACCATGCCGGAAAGCATTTTAGCCAGCGTCGATTTGCCTGAACCGTTCTCGCCGATGATCGCCAGCGTTTGTTTTTCGCGCAGGGTAAAGCTGACCGGTTTCACGGCCTCGAGATTCATCTTGCGGAACAGTCCGGTGCGATAACGGAACGTTTTGCTCAGATTACGGACTTCGAGCAGGGTTTCGCCCATTATTGCTCCTCCATGTTCAGCGGGAAGTGGCAGGCATACGCATGGGTTTTTGCCAGACGCAGGCGCGGCGTTTCGATGCATTTTTTCTGCGCGTAAGGGCAGCGTGGCCCCAGACGGCAGCCAATCGGCAAATGTTCCAGCGAAGGAATGGCACCTGGCAGCGTATTCAGACGGCTTTTATGTGGCAGTGAGCGGCCGAAATCAGGCATCGCGCGGATGAGCGCCTGCGTATAAGGATGATGCGGCGTGGCCAGCAATTCTTCACACGCTGCGCTTTCAACCGTTTGTCCGCAATACAACACGTTGATACGGTTCGCCCATTTGCTCATCATTTGCAGGTCGTGGCTGATCAGTAAAATAGTGGTGTTATTGTTCTGGTTGAGTCGCGCCAGCAGGCGGAAAATCTGCGCCTGCGTCGTCGGCTCCATGGCGTTAGTCGGTTCATCGGCAATCAGCAGACGCGGCTGATTCGCCAGCGCGATGGCGATCATCACTTTCTGGCACTCGCCTTCGGTCAGTTCATACGGATAACTGGCCATAACGTCTTTGTGATCTTTAATACCGACGCGGTGCAGCAGCTCGATGGCGCGTTTTTTGCGCCACTTCCAGCGCTGATACCAGCGGCCTTTGTAGGTCCAGCCGGGAATGGCCTGAATCAGCTGGCGGCCGATGCTTTCAGAAGGATCCAGACAGGACTGCGGCTCCTGAAAAATCATCGACACATTTTGCCCGACCAGTTTACGTCGCTCGCGTGGCGTCAGTTGCAACAGCTCGATGTTATCAAAGCGCATCCGGTCCGCCGTCACGCGCCAGTTGTCTTTGGTAACGCCACAAATCGCCTTGGCAATCAGGCTTTTACCCGAACCGGATTCGCCCACCAGCCCGCGGATTTCCCCGGCGTTGAGCGTCATACTGACGCGATCCACAGCTTTGACCGGGCCATCGGCGGTCATAAATTCAATGGTCAGATTGCGGATATCGAGTAACGGCATTATTCCACTCCCGCATTAATCGCCCGACGCACACCGTCACCCAGCAGGTTGATCAGCAACACGCTGATAAGAATGGCGGCGCCCGGCAGCATGACGGTCCACGGCGCGACATACACCAGCTCCAGCGAATCGCCGAGCATGGCTCCCCATTCCGGTGACGGCAGTTGTGCGCCCAGATCCAGAAAGCCTAACGCGGCGATATCCAGAATCGCCATCGACAGTGCGCGGGTAAATTCCGTTGCCAGCACCGCAACGATATTTGGCAGAACGGCATAACGCAGAATCTGCCAGGTGGAAGCACCATCGAGTCGTACGGCGACCACATACTCTTTTTCCAGCTCATCATGCACGGCGCTGTAAATCGTGCGCGAAATGCGTGGCAACAGCGCCAGCCAGACGGCCAGCATCGCATGCTCAAGTTTCGGCCCGATAAACGCGACGACGACAATCGCCAGCAGCAGGGAAGGGATAGACAGCAGGGTATCGAAAATATGGTTCAGAATGGCCGATTTCAGGCCACGGCTGATCCCCGCCAGTACGCCGATGATCACACCACATAAAGACGCCGCGAGGGTTATCACCAGTGCGCCGCCAATCGTCGGCGCAGCGCCTGTAAGCATCCGGCTGAGTAAATCGCGGCCAAGATCGTCGGTGCCGAGGAAGAACGACACATTGCCGTAGCGCGACCAGGAGGGCGGCAACAACTGATAACCAAGGAATTGTTGATCGAGCGCGTAAGGCGCTAATAAATGGCCAAATATGCACAGCAATAACAAGCCGAGCACGCCGTAGAAACCGATCATCGACAGTGTGTCGCGATAGAAAATCCCCCACGTATGGCGCAGAGGACTCGGGACCTGTTTTTCGCGGTATACATTATCGAAGGGCATACCATTCCTTATGTTTCAATGGATTCATCAGTGCGCCCAGAATGTCTGAAAGCACGTTAACCACAATTACCAGCGAGCCAACGACCATCACACCGGCTGAAATCGCCGCGTAATCCTGCTGGCGGATGGCGTTAATCAGCCATCGCCCGATGCCTGGCCAGTTAAAGACCACCTCAGTAATCATCGCCAGCGTCAGCATGGTCGAAAATTGCAGGCCGAGCTTGGGAATGATCGGCGGCAGCGCGTTGTGTAATACATGGCGACGGATAATCGTAAAGCGTGATAAACCGCGCGTTGCGGCGGCTTTCACATAGTTTTTCTCCAGCACATCGTCGGTGGAAATGCGCATCAGGCGGATCACTTCGGTCGTCGGCGCCACGGCCAGCGCGGCGATCGGTAAAATCATATGGCGGATAGCGCTCATGATCATCTCATGGCGGTATGGCGAATCAGAAAGCCACGCATCAACCAGCGTCAGGCCGGTGACACTTTTCAACTGATAGAGTAAATCCAGGCGACCGGAAACCGGCAGCCAGCCCAGTTGCAGCGAGAAGAACAGCATCAGCAGTACCGCCAGCCAGAACACCGGAATGGAAAAGCCGAGCAGGGCGATGCTGCTGATGGCGACATCCGGCCATTTTCCACGCATCACTCCCGCCAGAATGCCCAGCGGGATCCCGACGACTAATGCCAGCGCAAAGGCCAGCACGCACAATTCCATCGTGGCCGGGAAAACCGCTTTCAACTGATAAGAGATGCCTTCGCCATTGATACTCGACACACCGAAATCAAACTGGCAAAGACCCGCAAAATAGAAGTGGTAGGCGTCCCACAAGGACGCGCCGCGCAGTGGCGCATTCGGCGTGAAATAGCTCAGGCTGAACGCCACAAGGCTCAGGAAGAACAGGGTCACCAGCAGCAGCAAAATGCGGCGTAACGTAAAGATAATCATGGAACTTTCCTTCCTTCATTATCACGACTTTTTTCATCATCACGGAAGACGCCGGCAAACGAGGAGTTGCCAAACGGGCTCAGTACCAGCCCTTTGATGTCGTAACGGTAAGCCTGAAGACGCAGGGAAGACGCCAGTGGCAACACCGGCAGTTCCTGCTCAAGGATTTTTTGCGCCCGCTGATAAAACTCAATACGCTGGGAAAGTTGCTGTGACAACAGCCCCTGACGCAGCAATTCATCAAATTCCGGGTTACACCAGTGAGCATAGTTGGTCTGCGAATGAATCGCTGCACAACTGAGCATGGGGCGGAAGAAACTGTCCGGGTCATTACTGTCCGTTGACCAGCCAGACAGCGTCAGGTCGTGATTCATCTCCATCAGCTTGGCTTCCTGGAAACGTCCCTCGACCGGGACAATGGTGACTTTAATCCCTACCTGTCCCAAATCGGCCTGGATCAGTTCGGCGGTTTTCAGCGGGCTGGGGTTAAAGGACTGCGACGCCGTCGGCACCCATAAATGCAGGTTGAGCTTTTCCTGCCCGAGGTCTTTCAGGATTTGCTTCGCTTTATCCGGATTGTATTCCGTTACCTGCGCGTTGCTGTCATAAGCCCAGGACGCACGCGGCAAAATAGACGCAGCGGTTTCAGCGGTGCCGTAATAAATCGACTGCATCAGGCGCTGATTGTTGATCGACAGCGCCACCGCCTGACGGATACGCGGATCATTGAGCGGGGCTTTGTTGGTATTGAAAGCCAGGTAGGCAACGTTCATCCCCGGGCGCAGGGAAAGACGCAAGCGCGGATCCTCACGTAGTATGGACAGCTGACTGGCCGCCGGATACGCCAGCACATCACATTCACCGGTCAGCAATTTCGACAAACGCCCGGTGCCGCCAACGCCCATATCAATCACCACCTGTGCCATACGCGGTGTGCCTTTCCAGTACTGTCCGTTGCGCGCCAGCCGCACATATTGCCCGGTACGGTATTCACCAAGCTGGAACGGGCCGGTGCCTACCGGCTGGCGATCAATCTCTTCTTCGTTGCCGGATTTGATGAGATTCGCGGCATATTCAGCCGAAAGCACCGGTGCGTAATGCGTGGCAAGATGCCAGAGAAAAGAAGCGTCAGGATTATTGAGGCGAAACTCAACGGTATAGTCGTCCAGTTTTTTGATGCTTTTCACCGCATGGGCAAACTGCAGGCTGTCGAAATACGGATATTCTTCACCGTTTACAGCGTGGTAGTGATTATTCGGGTCGATGATGCGCTGGAAGCTGAACACCACATCGTCGGCGTTCATCTTGCGCGACGGTGAAAACCAGCCGGTTTTCTGGAAAGGCACATCTTTGCGCAGATGGAAACGGTAGGTTGCGCCATCATCCAGCACTTCCCAGCTTTGTGCCAGTTCGGGGATCAGGCGATAGGTATAAGGGTCGACATCCAGCAGGCGGTCATATAACTGTGCGGCCAGTGTATCAATGATCAGCCCGCTGCTGGCTTTCTGCGGGTTAAAGGTATTGACCATGCCGTTAACACAATAGACAAAGCCGCTCTGGCGAATATCTTTCACCGGCGCACTGACGACTGTCGGGCTGGCGTGTGTTGGAGCAGTCTCAGCAAAAACTGCCGTGGACAAGCCACTCAGTAAAATCATCCACAAAGTTAGACGACGCATAAAGGCTTCAAAGTTAAGGTGCAATAGCTTAAGTGTACCGTACTCTGCGAGGTACCCCAATCCATTGAGCAAATCAGCGTGCGGGACTGCGGCACTTCGCGCAAAAACCGTTCGTTTTCCGGCAAAAAAAGAGCATGTATCAATAAAACCCTTGAAATTGGATTGCTATTGTTATGTTATATTATAACAATAATCGCAGGCGAAGTATTCCTGCACTGTCCTGAGATATGAGGTTAATGATGTCCTTACTCCCTGTTACCGTGCTGTCCGGTTTTCTTGGCGCAGGTAAAACTACCGTTCTCAACCACATTCTGAACAACCGCCAGGGATTACGCGTGGCGGTTATCGTCAATGATATGAGCGAGGTGAATATTGACGCTGCACTGGTCGCCAGTGAAATCACGCTCGACCGTCAGCAGGAAAAACTGGTGGAAATGAGCAACGGTTGCATCTGCTGTACCCTGCGGGAAGATTTGCTGATTTCAGTGCGTGAGCTGGCACAGGCCGGACGTTTTGATTATCTGCTGATTGAATCGAGTGGTATTTCAGAACCGCTGCCGGTGGCGGAAACCTTCACTTTCGAAGATGAAAATGGCGAAAGCCTGTCGCAGTTTGCGCGCCTCGATACGCTGGTGACCGTGGTCGATGGCGTCAACTTTATGCAGCAATATCAGGAAGCGCGCAGTGTGCAGGAGGCCGGTGAAAGTCTGGGCGAGGACGATGCGCGTAGCGTGACGGATTTGCTGATCGACCAGATAGAATTCTGCAACGTGCTGCTGGTGAGCAAAACCGATCTTCTCGACAGCCTGCAACAGCGGGAAGTGATTGCACTACTGAAAAGCCTCAATCCCGATGCGCATATCATCCCGATTTGTCCCGGCAGCCTGCCGGTTGATGCCGTGCTGAATACGCACCGTTTTGATTTTGCTAAGGCGCAACTTGCGCCGGGCTGGCTGAAAGAGTTACGCGGTGAACACACACCGGAAACCGAAGAGTACGGCATCAGCAGTTTTGTCTACACCGCCCGCAGGCCGTTTGATCCGGATAAGTTTTACCGCGTGGTGCACGGCGACTGGGGGGGCGGTACCTTACTGCGTTCCAAAGGCTTTTTCTGGCTGGCGTCGCGTCCGCGCTTTGCCGGGCAGTGGAGTCAGGCGGGCGGCATAGCGCGCTATGGCATGGCGGGTATTTTCTGGCGTTCGCTGCCGGAAAGCGACTGGCCGCAGGACGAGGAGACCCGTGAACACATTATGGAGAAATGGGTTGAGCCGTTTGGCGATATGCGCCAGGAACTGGTGTTTATCGGCCAGCACCTGAATAAAGAAGAGATTATCCGGCAGCTGGATGCGTGTCTGTTAAGCGAAGAGCAGATGGCAGAAGGCATCGAACACTGGGTCAACATGGCCGATCCGTTCCCCGAATGGTAGTCCTAAGTGACCTTAAGGTGTTCATAAAGTAGCCATAATATCAGTGTGGTAATGAGAAATATTCTCAACAAAGTGCTTTACAGACGATACTGAGAACTATTATCATTCTTTTCACCGGACGAGAGGCGGCCCGCCAGGGACGTTAATCGCGAGGTACGACATTGCTCACATTGCTTCCAGTATTACTTAGCCAGCTCGGGTGCTGGCTTTTTTTTGCCTGTTATTCAGCCCCTTCCTGCGAATTGACCTGAATTGCGTGTTTCTTCAACATTCCGCGCAACTGATGATAAGTCACGTTCAGCAACTCTGCGGCTTTACGCTGATTAAAGCGTGCCTGCCGTAAAGCCTGCTCAATCAGATTTTTTTCCTGTCCGGTCACCCATTGCTTAAGATCCAGCGGTAACGTCGGCAGCGTGTCGTGTGGACTGACGTCAGCCGTTTCCACGGTGGCAGTGCGCTGCGCAAACGGGTTCAGGATAATATTATCGAGCGGAAAATCGCTGGTACCATGGCGGTACATCGAGCGTTCGACGACGTTTTTCAGCTCGCGGATATTGCCCGGCCAGCGGTAGGCCATCAGCGTCTGACGCGCATAGTCGGTAAAGCCGGGGAATAACGGGAGAGACAGTTCGCGACACATCTGAATGGCGAAATGTTCCGCCAGCAACATGATGTCCTGCTGGCGTTCACGCAGCGGCGGCAGTTGCACCACATCAAACGCCAGCCTGTCCAGCAGGTCGGCGCGAAATTTTCCTTCAGCGGCCAGCACCGGTAAATCATCGTTGGTCGCACACACCAGCCGGACATCCACCTGTAACGGCTGGCTGCCGCCGACGCGCTCCAGATGACCGTACTCAATCACGCGCAGCAGTTTTTCCTGCACCAGCATGGGCGCTGTCGCCAGCTCATCGAGAAATAACGTGCCGCCATCCGCACGTTCAAAGCGTCCGAGATGACGTTTCTGTGCGCCGGTAAACGCGCCGGCTTCATGGCCGAACAACTCGGAATCCAGCAGGTTTTCATTGAGCGCCGCACAGTTGAGCGAAATGAACGGCCCCTGCCAGCGGGGCGACAGATAATGCAGACGATGCGCAATCAGTTCCTTTCCGCTGCCGCGTTCGCCGGTGACCAGAACCGGCTTATTCAGCTTCGCCAGTTGTGAGACCTGTTCCAGCACTTCGATGAAGGCGTTGGCTTCACCGAGTAAATTGTCTGTGTTATCCGTCATTTGGCTTTCCTTGTGTGGTGAAACACACTAACACTTAGTGAAAATAATCATCTCGAAAAATAAGCATAGCAGAGACAAAAGTAAAAAATTCAATTTATTCATGCAGATAATGATTTTAAAAAGTTGGCACGGATCCTGATATAGGTTTATCGCCGCAGTGAAAAATTATCCTGCGGATTTAACCGGTAATCATTTGGCCGGAAACCAACAGAAACAAAGAGGAATTTCGATTATGGGTATTTTTTCTCGCTTCGCTGACATTATTAACGCCAACATCAACACCTTGCTGGATAAAGCAGAAGATCCGCAAAAACTGGTTCGTCTGATGATTCAGGAAATGGAAGACACGCTGGTGGAACTGCGTTCTACCTCCGCCCGTGCGCTGGCAGAAAAGAAACAACTGATCCGTCGTATCGATCAGGGTGAATCCCAGCAGAGTGAATGGCAGGACAAAGCCGAACTGGCGTTGCGTAAAGATAAAGACGATCTGGCGCGTGCGGCGCTGATCGAAAAGCAGAAGCTGTCTGAGCTGGTGACCACGCTGAAAAACGAAGTGAACGTGGTAGAAGAAACGCTGGATCGCATGAAGTCAGAAATTGGTGAGCTGGAAAGCAAACTGACCGAAACCCGTGCGCGTCAGCAGGCGCTGACCTTACGTCATCAGGCCGCCGCGTCCTCGCGTGACGTCCGCCGTCAGCTCGACAGCGGTAAAATTGATGAAGCGATGGCGCGTTTCGAGCAGTTCGAACGCCGCATCGATCATATGGAAGCGGAAGCAGAAAGCGTCAGCATTGGTAAAAAGAAATCGCTGGATCAGCAATTTGCCGAACTGAAAGCCGACGATGAAATCAGCGCACAAATTGCTGCGCTGAAAGCTAAAATGAACGGCAATCAGGACGCATAATGTTTGCCATTAAACCTGCCTGTTCGCAGGCAGGTTGTTGCAGGATTAACGCCGTAACCGGTAATAAATAAGACTCATAAGGAGAGACAATGAGCTTCCTGTTTTTAGCTATTCCGCTGACTATTTTCGTTTTATTCGTGGCGCCCGTCTGGTTGTGGCTTCACTACAGCAATCGCCAGCAAAATGGCAGTCAGCTTAGTCAGCATGAGATACAAAATCTCACCAGCCTGACTCATGAAGCGCAACGTATGCGCGAACGTATTCAGGCACTGGAAGAAATTCTTGATGCCGAACATCCGGGCTGGAGGCAATCATAATGGCGACCCGTCTGTCTGAGAAAAAACTCTACCGCGTGCCGGAAGAGGGCGTAATAAAAGGCGTACTGGCCGGGCTGTCGCACTATCTGGGCGTGCCGGTAAAATTGCTGCGGATTATGGCCGTGCTGTCGATTTTCTTTGGTTTATTCATGTTCACCGTCCTGGCGTATATCATTCTCAGCTACGTGCTGGATCCGGTACCGGCCAGCGAATATGAAGATGAAAATGCGCCATCGCCGCGTAATTTACTGGAAGAAGCCGACCGCGAGCTGAAAGCCAGCGAGCAGCGTTTACGCCAGGTCGAACGCTATGTCACCTCTGAAACCTTCGGGGTGCGCAGCCGGTTCCGCCAGCTTTAATTCTTTATTCACCGCTTTGCCTCTGGCCGCCGGACGTTGCTCCGGCTGCTGTTTTCCTTCTCCTCTCCCGCTTAAGGAATCTTTATGACCCGTTACCTGAATTCCTCGCTGCCGGGTAAGCGCAGCCTGTTTTCGAAAATTTTCAGCGTGTTCATTACGCTGGCGCTGACCTTTGGCCCTGCCGGGCTGGCAGCGCGTGTGTTGGGCGTGGTGGGAAAAGGGCCAATGAGGTATGTTTTAGCACTATTATTAGAACCATTATTCAAACGTATTTTGACCGCGCTGTTTGGGCGCTACGCCAGGGAGAGCAATGAAAAGACTACAAAATGAGTTTAATTCACTGATCAATCGCGGCATGGACAGACATCTGCGGCTGGCTGTCACCGGTTTAAGCCGCAGCGGAAAAACCGCTTTCATCACCGCCTTCGTTAACCAGCTTTTACACATGCACAGCGGCGCACGTTTACCGCTGTTTTCGGCTGCCCGCGAAGAGCGTCTGCTTGGCGTGAAACGTGTCCCCCAACGTGATCTGGGGGTGTCGCGATTTGCTTATGACGAAGGGCTGGCGTCACTTTACGGCACGCCGCCTGCGTGGCCGACGCCGACCCGTGGCGTCAGCGAAATCCGTCTGGCACTGCGTTACCGATCCAACGATTCCCTGCTGCGTCACTTCAAAGACACCTCCACGTTATATCTGGAGATCGTCGATTATCCCGGCGAATGGCTGCTGGATTTGCCGATGCTGGAGCAAAACTATCTCGACTGGTCGCGCCAGATGGCGGGGCTGTTGCAGGGCGATCGTGCAGAATGGGCGAAGCCGTGGCTGACGCTGTGTGAACAATGTGATCCGCTGGCCCCGGCGGATGAAAATCTGCTGGGCGCGATTGCGCAGGCCTACACCGATTATCTGGTGCGCTGCAAGATCGAAGGTTTGCACTTTATCCAGCCGGGGCGTTTTGTTCTGCCGGGAGATATGGCCGGTGCGCCTGCGCTGCAATTTTTCCCGTGGCCGGAGCTGAACCGCTATTCCGATGCGCAACTGGCGCAGGCAGATAAAAACAGCAATCTGGGTATGCTGCGTGCGCGTTTCGACTATTACTGCCAGCACATCGTGAAAGGTTTTTACAAAGATCACTTTGTGAAATTTGACCGCCAGATTGTGCTGGTCGATTGTCTGCAGCCGCTTAACAGCGGGCCGCAGGCATTTAACGATATGCGCCTCGCGCTGACGCAGCTGATGCAAAGTTTCCATTACGGTAAACGCACACTGTTCCGCCGTCTGTTTAATCCGTGCATCGATAAACTGATGTTCGCCGCCACTAAAGCCGATCATATTACCGGCGATCAGCACGCTAATCTGGTGTCGCTGTTACAACAACTGGTGCAGGAGGCCTGGCAGAATGCGGCGTTCGAAGGCATCAGTATGGATTGCGCCGGGCTGGCTTCGGTGCAGGCGACGGAAACCGGCATGGTGGAATATCAGGGGCAAAGTCTGCCCGCGCTGAAAGGCCACCGTTTGCAGGATGGCGCGCCGCTGACCGTGTTCCCCGGCGAAGTGCCTGCACGTCTGCCGGGTCATGCGTTCTGGCAAAAACAGGGCTTCCATTTTGATGAGTTTCGTCCGCGTGAAATGAGCGTGGACACCCCGTTGCCGCACATCCGTCTGGATGCGGTGATGGAGTTTTTACTGGGAGATAAAATGCGATGAGCGAACCGATTAAACCGCGTATCGATTTTGAAACGGAATTAAAGGCCCCGGTCGATCCGGTGATCAAACCGGCGCTGGCGTTTGATGAGCAAATGTCAGAACGTTTTATTCCGGTTTCCGTTGAAACGGATGAACAGCAGGAAGAGGGCGAGGCGGAAGCGGTGCTCAACCGTGCGCTGAAACCGCGTCGCAGTTTGTGGGGAAAAATTGTGCGCCTCGGCGTGGCGGTGCTGGGCATCAGCGTGGTCGCGCAGGGCGTGCAATGGGTACACGAAGCGTGGATCCAGCAGGACTGGGTGGCGCTTGGTGCCTGCACCGCAGGCGGGCTGATTATTGTCGCCGGTGTCGGTTCCGTTGCGACCGAATGGCGACGCTTGTACCGCCTGCGTCAGCGCGCCGACGAGCGCGATACGGCACGCGAATTAATGCACAGTCATGGATTAGGGCAGGGACGTGTATTCTGCGAAAAACTGGCGGCGCAGGCCGGGCTGGATAACAGCCATCCGGCGCTGCAACGCTGGCAGGCCTCACTGCATGAAACCCAAAATGACAGGGAAGTGGTTGAACTGTATGCCCGTCTGGTTCAGCCGGTTCTCGATGCGCAGGCACGGCGTGAAATCAGTCATTCAGCAGCCGAATCTGCGCTGATGATCGCTGTCAGCCCGCTGGCGCTGGTGGATATGGCCTTCATCGCCTGGCGCAACCTGCGGCTGGTTAACCGTATCGCGGTGCTGTACGGCATCGAACTTGGCTATTACAGCCGTATTCGTTTGTTCCGTCTGGTGCTGCTGAATATGGCATTCGCCGGTGCATCCGAACTGGTGCGTGAAGTGGGCATGGACTGGATGTCACAGGACCTTGCTGCCCGTCTTTCAGCCCGTGCGGCACAAGGCATCGGTGCCGGTTTGCTGACTGCGCGTCTGGGCATCAAAACCATGGAACTCTGCCGTCCGCTGCCGTGGCTGGAAGGCGATAAACCGAAACTCGGTGATTTTCGCCGTGAGCTTGTCGGCAAGCTGAAAAACAGCATGGTGAAAAGCGATAAAGTAAAGGCGGATATTTGACGAAAATGTACCGGGATTATGACTGTGGTGTTTGTCACAAGTCATAATTCCCGGATCAAAATCGGATGTTCAGTTAACAATTATTTATCCGGCCAGCCGTATAATTCTTCCGGTAATCCTTTCGGGAAATCGAATGCTTTGATGTCGTTATGAGCCCGCAGAATATAAGCCCTAATATAACGCTCTTTCAATGGCCTGAGATTAGGCAATGATGGCATCACGGGTTTTGGAATAATGTTCTGCTGAGATAAATTTTTCTAAAAATTAACATTCCTGCGGATGTAAAATACCCATTATTCTTTTCCTTTGGATGTACCCGTCACTTCCTTGTTAATAACAGTAACCGGTTTAAATCAAAACCGGTTACATGCGCAAAAGTTATTTAGCTGTTTATAAAAACGCTGCCCTTATCATCCCGCTCCAGCAGTGACCAAAGCGCACGATGAAGCTTGCCTTTTTTATCTTCATATTCCGGCAGAACTTGTCCTTTTTTCACATGAGCATAACGCAAACTGCCATCGATAAAGGTGCCCCAGCGGCCAGTGTGCGGACTGATTTCGCCGCTGTACGCGGTGATTCGGGTGGGTTCCACCTGGCGTAATAACTTCTCTTTCTCCGGCCAGTTGTATAATTCTTCCGGTAATCCTTTCGGGAAAAAACCTTCCGGTGGTACATCGATAAATTCACCTTCAACCCGGCGGATAAGGGTCCAGCCGGTTTTTGCCCACTGAGATTCCAGCCAGCAATATTCCTTTTCACCTGTTTCTGAATCCACCCAGCCACTGCGTTTGGTACCTTGCCTTGCAGAGGCCGGTTGACCATAGTCATCAGGAATAAATCTTGCGGGTGCAAAATTAATATCCGGCAAATAGAATCCTGTTTGGGTTGGAACGTCACCGGACTCAATACGTACAGATTGATCTAATTCATAACGAGGAGTTTTTTTAGGCAACTCAGATTTATCGTACATTGTATGTATATACGTCAAATCCCCCTCTTCCCATGCACCTCTCAGCGAATCAGAAAGTCTACTTTCTAATTTTGATGCAATAGTTTCTAACTGGGAAATAACTAGGATTTCTTCTTCAGTCATCCATCCATTCCAAAACTCAACAATACCTTTTTGAATATATCCCATTGCATTGCCCATTTTAAATGCTTCTGGGTTATTATGACTACGTTGGATATATCGTTTACTGAAGTGCTCCCTTAAATCACGAATATTTGGCATTACACGAGTTTCCCATACGACATCAGCCTGTTGCCATTGAGGGGGTTTTCGGGCATTAAGCGGCAGTTCACGTTTATATCTTGCCAGGGCTTCTTCATGGGCATCGATATAGGCAATGATGGCATCACGGGTTTCGGCATAATGTTCTGCTGAGATGAATTTTTCTAAAAAGTAACATTCCTGAGGATGTAAAATACCCATAATTCTTTTCCTTTTGGATTTATCCGTCACTTCCTTGTTAATCACAGTAACCGGTTTAAATCAAAACCGGCTACATGCACAAAAGTCATTTAGCTGTTTATAAAAACGCTGCCCTTATCATCCCGCTCCAGCAGTGACCAAAGCGTACGGTGAAGCTTGCTTTCTTTATCTTCATATTCCGGCAGGGCTTGGCCTTGTTTGACATGAGCATAACGCAAACTGCCGTCGATAAAGGTGCCCCAGCGGCCCGAGTGCGGGCTGGTTTCGCCGCTGTACGCGGTGATTCGGGTGGGTTCCGCCTGGCGCAATAACTTCTCTTTTTCCGGCCAGTTGTACAATTCTTCCGGTAATCCTTTCGGGAAAAAACCTTCCGGTGGCACATCAATAAATTCGCCTTCAACCCGACGGATAAGGGTCCAGCCTGTTTTTGCCCACTTAGACTCTTTCCAACTGAATCTATGTTTACAAGTTTCTGCGTCAAACCATTCGTTACGCTGAATGCCCTGCCGAGCATCAGGTGATTCACCATAATCAGCTGGTAAAAATCGAGCTGCCGAAAAATCAACATCAGGTAAATATATTCCAGTTTGGATTGGTACATCTCCTTTTTCTATTCTCACGGATGAGTCAAGTATATAAAGAGGAATTTTTTTTGGAATTTTTATATATGGGTGAACACAATTATCACTATATGTCAAACGCCCCTCCTCCCACTCTCCCCATATTGTTATTGATAAGTTTTTGTCTAGTTCTGAAGCTTGATACTCATGATGTCTAATTTTATCTTTTTCTTGATCAGTCATCCACCCATCCCAAAACTCTACGATTCCCTTATTGATATTGCTCATAGCATGACCAATATCAAATGCCTTAACATCATTATGAGTTCGCAGAATGTGAGCCTTGATATAACGTTCCTTTAATGGGCGGATATTAGACATTACGCGTGATTCCCATACTATATCAGCCTGCTGCCATTGGGGGAGCTTACGGGTATTAATCGGCATTTCACGTTTATATCTTGCCAGGGCTTCTTCATGGGCATCGATATAGGCAATGATGGCGTCACGGGTTTCGGCATAATGTTCTGCTGAGATAAAATTTTCTAAAAAGTAACATTCCTGCGGATGTAAAATCCCCATTATTCTTTTCCTTTTGGTTCATACCAGTTGTTTTTATTCTCTAGCTTCGGTAACCCCAGATAAGTGCTGACCGGGTCACTGCCCACATCGCCATAGCCCCAGCGGGTTTTACGCCGCTCACCGGTAAACTCTTTTTTAAGCTGCGACGGGTCCAGTACGATTTGTACCGCTCCGCCTTCCAGCGAATATTCTTTGGCATTCTCATTGATTTGTGTTGCAGCCCGGCCTTCCCAGACCTTTAGGGGCTGTCTCGGCGGAACGGTGTAAACGACATATTCTCCGTTTTCATTCCAGCTTTTCCATACGGCAAAGTTTTTACGCCAGTCACTTTTCGACGTCAGCTTTTCAAACTCTGCCTTTCGCATCCAGCAAATACTATTGTCTGAAGAGTTTGGATCAATAACTCGATAGATCATTTCACCTGATGGTATTTCAACTGCTGCCATAGAATTATCAAAGGTGCCAAACTTCCCATCTAATGGTGTTTTGCGAGATGCCAGCGATCTGATATCAGGCCACCCCTTATTAATAAACTTCTCTAAGTCCGGGGATAACTTATCTAATGCGGGATATGTTCTTTGTTTTCTGCCAACATCCACCCAATCCGGCTTTTCCCGCTTAATCATTTCCACTTCTTTTGCCGCCCGTTCGCCGCCGTAGAGGTGTACGTTGGTGCCCACATGCGCGCGGTAGGCATTGTCACCTTCAACACGCAGGCGGTTTGCCAGTTTTTCCAGTAAATCCCTGACGGGGGCGAGGGCTTTACCCAGCATCCGGTCCGCGTTGCGACGTACTGCCATCAGCATGTTCCACAACGCGGCTAGCCGTCGCCGCCGTAGGGTTTGGCGAGGCGCACCCACAGGTACGCGTAACCGGCATCCGCCGACGCACGGTCGCCGTCAATGCGCACGCGGTAGCGCCCCTGATTATCCAGCCACGCGTAGGTGTCGCCTCGGGTCGGGCTTTCCACCCGCGCCGGTATCGTGCCGCTGAGCACCGGCCGCGCCGGCGGTT